>NZ_JAUOEU010000041.1:0-31820 GCF_031932105.1 Shewanella sp. SP1S1-7 | reverse complement strand
ATGCTCGACGGCGGCATCCATGCCGCCAACGGTCACCTCTATGACAGTGCTTAATCCCGTTAAACCCGTGGTATGACTGACAGTCTGTTATTTACAATTAGGGCATTCCAACAACTTAACAATTGGTGTCACTTAAATTAACGCGAGCTTTGCAATAGAACGCTAAACTATCTACGATAATAATTTGAAATATACATTATGTTGTTGATTTAAAATGGCTGCCCTGATTTACTCCATGATGAACATGATCTAGTCGGTGTCATAGATGAACTTATTTAAGCATTTTGGTTTTAATGAGAACTCTAGCTTTTTTAATAGGCTAGGAGGGGGGCTCGATCAAGGATTTTTTATTTTTCTCGCTGCGATAGGCACCGTTTTTTTAACAATCGGTGGCGCGTATGCTGGTAGTTTTGATTTTGTGGATGTTTGGGAAAAAACAAAGGGCGTATGGAATTGCTTTACTTTAATTGTTTGGAATCCAAACTCTAGTTTATTGGCTGGTAGTTTATCGTTTCTCTTTGGTGCCTTAGGCACTTTTAAGGATCAAGCTGCACAGAATAAGAGAATGGACTTACTTCAAAAGGAAAATGAGACTCTTGTTGATACAAGAATAGCCTTGAATACCACTCAAGAACTGCTCCAAGAAAGTAAATCAGAGCTTTCCAAATTACATACTGATTTAGTTGAAACATGGTTGTTGGGAGTTTGTAAGCATCTAAATTTAAACAGCAAGGAGAGGATAACAATTTATTATGAACATGATGAAGAGTTTTACCTGCTTGCTAGGCATTCTAAAAATCCTCACTTCTCTAAGGTTCATACACAAAAATTTCCACTAAATCAGGGTGTTATTGGTCTTGCTTGGCAACACGATGTTTGCACGGAGTTTGAGTGTCCATCTTCAGGGGACCTCAATGCTTATAAAAAATTTATGCATGAAAAATATGGTTATGATTTAGCTAAATTGGAGTCATTGACCATGAAAAGTTGCAGGTATGTTGCTAAGGCGGTGTCTGATGCAGGAATTCATATCGGTGTTATTGTTTTTGAAAGTGAAGATGGTAACTTTGTAAGTGAAGGTGATGAAAAAACAAAGGAAATACTATCTTACTGTGTAGAGCATCAAAGTCAGATTGCAAAGTTTGTGCGAGATGGATTTAAATACAGTAAAGAAATGCACTTAAAATCTGAGAATCAAGTACAATCTGTAGAAGATGATTTCTTAGAACTATTAAATGGAGGTGGTGATGAATAAAATTCAACAAATTATTGCTTATATTTGCCTTCATTATCCTCATCCATCTGAGCTCTCGAAAGCTAGATTGACTAAGTTGGTGTATCTTGCAGACTGGTTCTCTTCGCTTTCTGACGGAGAGCAAATGACTGATATTGAATGGGTATTCAACCATTATGGCCCATATGTCGATGATGTAGTGGATGCCGCTCAAGGTCGTCGTGGTTTTCGCGTTGACCATGAACAAACAATGTACGGTACATCAAAGTATGTAATTTCATTCCATGGCGATGAAGATGACATCGAGCTCTCAGATAGAGAAAAAGATATACTAAATGCTGTCATGAAAAAGACTAAGAGTATGTACTTCAATGAGTTTGTAGACTTTGTATACTCAACTTATCCAGTACGAAGTCGAGAGCGATATTCCACACTTAAATTAGTAGATTTAGCTAAGCAATATAGGGCCGGTTAGCTCAGCTATATTAGCAAGTACACGTGTTTTTTAAGTTTATAAAGTGATTTATTTGCTTAGGTCTGCTCTTTTTATATGTCTAGCTTTTTCATTTTTTTAACATTCGAAATCTGTCTATGTTTTGTATGAAAAAAATTATTCCTCGTTTTTCTCTTATCCATTACTGCTGTGATTATTAGAAAGATGGGACAGGCGCAGCTCTTTCTAGATTAACAGTCCACAGATTGGCTACAGAAGTTCACCCTCCCCTGCAAAATATAGGACATGAATTTTTTCACTATGGCGACTGTGTTAATAACTCTTCAAAAATATGCCTGCTCCGATTGTACTTAGATCTTGGCTTCGGGTTTCGGAGTTCTGGCTATCAGGAAACACAATAGTTAACGGGATTAAGCACTGGCATGTAGGTGACCGTCCGTGACAGGGATGTCACGGTCGAGCACACAGGGATGTGCTTGCTGCGTGTCACTGGAATGACAGTGCTTAATCATTTCTCACGTCATATATAACCGAATAACCATCTCTTTTGATAGTTGACATATAATGTCATCCCGCTATGATGCCGATACCACAGGTTATACAAACAAAGATCTTATAAATGAAAAAGTTATTAATTATGTTGGCGATGATTTTTGCGGTTAGCTTAGTTGCTAGCCCTGTCGTTGAAGCGAAAAAGTTCGGCGGTAGTAAGTCTATTGGCAAGAGTCACCAAACGGCTCCGGCTCAACCAGCGGCGACCAACACACCGACTACGGCACCAGCGGGAGCACCGGGCAAGAAAGGTATGATGGGCGGCATGTTAGGCGGTTTATTAGCAGGTGGCTTATTGGCTGCGCTGTTTATGGGCGGTGGTTTTGAAAATATTCAAATCATGGATATTTTGATAATCGGTTTGCTGGCATTCGTACTATTCAAAATCGTCCGTACTGTGATGGCCTCAAAAGCGGGGGCGCAGCAAAGACCAGCCTACGCGGGTGCAGGCCAACCTAATCCAAATCTGCAGCGTCAACAGGCTGAACAAACAGGTTTTGCCACCAATGCAAACAGTGGCAGCAATGGTTTTGGTCAAGCGACAAGCGCAGTTCCTTTTGATTTGCCTGCCGGTTTTGATTTACCGGGCTTTTTGGAAGGTGCGCGTAGTCACTACAAAACCTTGCAATTGGCGTGGAATGAAAACGACTTAAGCAAAATCCAAGAGTATGTTTCGATTGAGCTTTACAATGAACTCAGCAACCAACGTCGCGAGTTAGTTGGCGATCAGCACACTGAAGTGATGTTTTTGGATGCAGAACTTGTCCGCGCCACACACAATGCAAATCTTGCGGAAGTGAGCGTTAAATTTAGCGGCCGCTATCGCGATACCGTTGAAGGCGTAGAAGAGGACATTAAGGAAATCTGGCATTTAGAGCGTAACGTAACGCAAGCCAATTCACCTTGGTTGATCGTTGGTATCGAACAGTAATCTGCCCGTCTTCAACAGCAGCCTTAATCCCTTAAGGCTGCTATTTATATCCCCCTTTCGTTCAAATCCAGACTTCCTTAGCAGTTCAACGTTATTGATAGATGGAAGGATACAGCTGTCATCGCATTGACTATTGGCGGCAGCAAGACTTTGATGATTATTTTAAAAAAGTTAATTAGATCATCCATTGCTAAATAAAAAATCCCCGCACTTAGCGGGGATTTTTGCTTTTTAAAGGGTTACACAAATTGCCTGATGGCGATCGCGATGATCAGTACTGGGCACACATACTTCACGTACCTTGGCCAAATGCGCCAGAAGAGTCCTGTGGTATCGACATCATCTTGTCCACGAATCGCCTTGAGTAATTGTGTTTGGCGCCAAATCCAACCTAAGTAAATCGCGATACCGAGGGCGACCAGCGGCTGGGCGATTTGGGTGGTGAGCATGATAGTGAAGCTAAATAACGTCTCAAAAAATACCGCCAGTAATAGGGATAATGAGGTCAGCAATAGGCCGATGATCAAGGTGGCGCGCTGGCGGCTGAGTCCGAATTTTTGCATCACATAGCTAGTCGGGACTTCGGCGATGGAAATGGCAGAAGTCAGGCCGGCGATGATCAGCAGAATAAAGAACACCACGCTGATGATGAGGTTGGCGGTGTCACCTAAGGTCGAAAATAAAGCGGGTAAAACAGTAAACACCAGCGCATCTGAGTCGAGTAATTTACCCTCGGCGTTAAAAATCTCCACGCCATTGTGCTGGGCCACATACATGGCTGGGATGATTAAAAAGGCGGCGAGAAAGGCGATGCCGCTATCGGTAAAGGCAACCCAGACGGTTAGCTTGGCGATATTCTCTTTTTGGCTCAAATAGCTGCCATAAACCATCATGGCACCTGTGCCTATGGTGAGTGAGAAGAAGGTTTGTCCGAGCGCACTGATCAAGGTATCTGGCGCCAGTGCCTTGGTAAAGTTAGGCGTTAATAGTGCGGTAATGCCTTCGCTCGCGCCATTAAGGGTAAAGATATAGGCGACGCCCGCGATCAGCATGATCAACAGTAGCGGCATTAAGCGTTTCGACCATTTTTCTATGCCGTCTTGCACGCCTTGCAGCAATACCAGAAACACGAGTGTGCTGAAGATCAGCGTGAACACCAGATTACGTGACAGCGAGAAATCCACTAACCAAGCGGCGGTATCGTTCGAACCAAAGGCTGTGGCAATCGGGGCGATGGCGTAGCTGACAAACCAGCCAGAAAGAATGCTGTAGAAGGTATAAATCAATCCCGCGGTGACGATGGAAATCAAACCTATCGCCTTGCCTAAATTGCGAGTTAGGGTGTTGAAGCCGAGTTTGCCCATGGCATCGGCGGGGTTGGTCTGTCCGTGGCGGCCTATCATGAGTTCGGCCATTAACATGGGAATGCCTAGGATGAAAATCAGCACTAGGTACACAAGTAGAAAGGCGCCGCCGCCATGGGTGGCTGCTTGGGTAGGGAATCCCCAGATGTTACCTACACCCACGGCGCTACCAGCTGCCGCCATGATAAAACCTAAGCGTGAGCTGAAGTGGTTAGTCGAACTTGTATTGGCCGATTGCATTGTGCCTCCCGTAAAAAGAAGGCGTATCTTAGGCGGATAAATAAGAAGTTCAACGCAATTTTAGTGCGTTAAATTGATGTTAATCAGCAATTTATATTCCTATTTTGCTGGTAATTTAGCGTTACATTTCTTCTTGTTGTGTTTTTCGAGACTATATTGCGAGTAGCGACGACTAGCGAGCTCACTTTAGTGAATAATTGCGATGATAAAAATGCAATGAATTGTGATCTTATGGTCAAAAAATACCGTATGGCAGAAGCTTAGTGGGTATTTTGATGCTATGACTTTACTTGAGCCGCGATTATGACTGGATAAGTCTGAGTCATGTCGCAACACTTTGTGTTTGAACGCCGTATCTTTTACAGAGCCTATGGTTGAATGGTGATATGGCTTAAGGGAATGGCCGTGTGGTCTTTGACCTTTTTCAACACAAAGCTGGAATGCACACCTGCGATATGCACATTGGTCGTGAGTTTATCTAACAGGAAAGTGCGAAAGTGCGCCATATCTTGCACTAACACTTTGAGTTGGTAGTCGGCTTCAGAACCTGTGATCAGCGCGCATTCTTGGACTTCTTCGTAGGCCAGTACATTGGCTTCAAATTGATTAAGAATTGCTGGCGTGTGTTTTTCCATCCGCACATGGATATATGCGGTCAAATGCAGGTTGAATTTATCCGCCGACAGACGCGTTGCATAATCGGCAATATAACCCGCTTCTTCTAGGGCTTTAACACGGCGCGAGCAAGGGGACGGCGACAGGCCGACTTTATTGGCCAGTTCGAGGTTGGACAATCTGCCGTGGGTTTGCAGTAAACGCAAAATGGTTAAATCGAGTTGATCGAGTTTGTATGGGTGAGTTTCTGTCATCGAAAGCTTAGGGTTAGCTGGGTCAGCCCCTAGTTTGCCAGCCTTAGCCAAGTTTGCCAAAAATCTTGAGTAATCAGGTTGTAAAAGTTGGGGGAGTGATCACCTTTACTGACTGTGAGTGAGGGCGCGCTGTCTGGATCTCCCAGCATTAACCGCTATAGTTATGATACTAATAAGAGTGAGACACTGTATGCGCTTGAGTTTGCTGTTAATCTGCCTATTAATCTTACCGACGTATGCATTTTCTGCCTCGATAACCATTGGTAGTGCGTTAAATCGCCCACCCTATATTATCGAAGATGCCGAATCGGGACTTGAGATTGATATTATTAAGGCTGCCTTTAAGGAAATGGGCCAGTCAGTTAACTTTAAATTTTACTCTCGTAAGCGCCAAGTCTTATATTTCAACAAAGACAGATTAGATGCCGTGATGACCATGAACCCTGTAAATGGTGTCGATGGCTATTGGTCTAATGATTATGTCGACTATACCAATGTGGCGATTAGCTTGGCTGCACAACACCTTGAAATAAAAAGTATTGCCGATCTAAAAAACTACAGTATTGCGGCCTTTGAGAATGCCCGACTATTGCTCGGCGCTGAATTTAATGCCGTAGCGCAACAGACGATTTATCGCGAAGTTGATACTCAACTAAGCCAAAATCGTATGTTGTACTTAGGCCGGATTAATACTGTGATTGCCGACCGTTATATTTTCACTCAATTGAATCGGTTTGTTGAGCCCAATATCGACACCCAGCAAGCATTGAGCTATCACTTTATTTTCCCGCCGACATCCTATCGCATGGTATTCCACAACTCAGTGGCGCGGGATACTTTTAATCAAGGGCTGGCAAAAATTAAGGCCAATGGGATTTATCAGACCTTAGTGGTCAAATACTTAGGCAGTGCTTAGCAAGGCCTAAGTATTTGAGCGAAAGGCTGAATCGAGATGATCAACTACAGAGGTTAGCGTTCTGGCTCGTTCACGAGCGCTTGCGTGAGAGGGCGTATTTTACTGACTAAGAACACGCTCAAGCTGCTGATGAAGGCGGCTAAAAAGGTCGAAAACAACACATCTTGTGGCCAGTGCATCCCTAACAGCATGCGGCTCAATCCCATCAAAAATCCCCAACCCAATAATACCAATGCTACGCTAGGTAGGCCTGCGAGCAGCAGATAGTAACTGGCCGTGAGCACCAGTGTCACAGCAAAAATGGTATGCCCAGAAGGGAATGAATAACCAATTTCATCTTCCCAATGCTGGTGGATGCGCGAGTCGAGCCTCATCTCAGGCTCTGTCACTTTTAAGCCATCGAGCGCATTGGATATTGTCTCGGAGCGCCCCTGTTTATCCAATTGATAAAAGGCATCGAGTGAAAGCTGCTCGTCCGTAGGCAGTGCTTGCTCAGTCAAAAAGACCAGATTAGGTCTGGGCTCTTTGAAATAGGATTTGAGCGTATGGCTCACACTTAAGCTAATGACTTGGCTGAGACCTATGGCTAAAAACAAATTCATAAAGAGGGCTTTAGGCATAAGACGATAGGCGATAGCCAGCACAAACAACACAGTGACTACGCCATAGGGCGCCGTGCCCGTCATGGTAATCCAATATAAATTTCGGGCTAAGTGAGAGTGCAGATCGATCAGTGGGAACAGCTGATTCTGGGTCAGTAACAGTAAGCCTGGAATGCTTGCCAGCAATAACCAAGCAAAGCCTAAACGGCGGAAAAGATAGGCGCTATGGGTCAAAATATAAGCCTCTTGATAAACGCCATAGGCTACAACGCGGCAATGGCTTTGCCAATAAAAAAATCCCGACAGCAAAAAGTGGCGCTGTCGGGGGTCTTCAAGGGTGGATCGGTTGGGCGCTGTTACGCCGTGTTCTTGGGTTGATGCCTTGTGACAAACATCAAAATCAGTAGGACAACTAACAGTAATCCTGTGCCCATCAGCAGGGCGTAATCTTCCAGTTGCAGTATCGAGTAAAGCACGGCATATAAACTCACCAGCATAATGCCTACTATCGCACCGCGCTTGATGCTTGCAGTAGCACTGCCCACGTAGGCGGATACCGACAACACGGGAATACAGGCGGCAATTAAATAGGCATGCAAGAAGGCTAAATGCTCAGACAGCGACAGCAGTAGCAAATAGAACAAGGCCATGGCGCTGCCGACTAACACATATTGAATCGTGCTGAGACTGGTTTTTTGCCCAAGCTCAAAAATGAACAACATGATAAAAGTCAGTACGATAAACAGTAGGCCGTATTTCACTGAGCGTTCAATCTTGCCGTAGTGAGTTACGGGCTCGAATAAAATCGCATTGGCCGATACTTCGGTCAGGCTCGATTGATTACTCTTAATGAACTCCTGAGGATAGTTACGGGTTAAGTGACTGATATTCCAGCTTGCCGTAAAGCCCTGCGCGTTAATATCACGCTCTGCGGGCAACAATCCCTTAAAGCTGGGGTGTGGCCAATCCGCATGAATATTGAGCAGGGTTTGCTCACCCAGTGGCAGGGCGCTGATGGACTGCGAGCCGCGCAGTGTCATCGCAAAGTCCACACTAAAGTCACTCGCTTCACCGACTTGTACACCTTGGTTGAAGCCTTTTTCTAAGCCGCCAGTGGTGCCTAAACCTGTACCCGACATCAGCGAGCCTGACAGCGTGACCGCATCACCCGTTAATTCAAGTTTATCCACTTTATCAATGGCTTGATTTGATGAGACACCAAAGGCGAGACGCGCATTTTTATTGTCAAAGGCAATGAGGTTGGGGATTTCATAATGACTTAAACTGAAATCTGCTTTGCCTTGCAAAGTGGCGTTATAAACTAAGGATTGATAAATGCCGCGGGTACGGAAATCATGTTTGAGATCTAAATCTAGCTTGAGTTTTTTTGGCAGTATGACCAATTCATCTTGATAGGTACGCTTTACTTGATGGCGATTTTTGCCATCGGCGCTGACTTCTTCCTGCATCACAAAATAGCTATAGGGAATGACAAGCACAGGTCCTGAGAGCGTTTGCTGCTCGCCCCATGAACGGCCAATTTCATCGACAACACTGTGGTACAGGGCTTCGCGATCTGAGGTCATGTCCATGATGATCCCTAATGGGATCAAAGCTAAGATCGACAGTATGCCTATGGTTAACGCTTTCAATAGAGTCGTGTTTTTAGCGAGTGATGTCCCTTTACTGTGTGAGGACAGTGCCTGTGGCGATTCCATGTCTATTCCTTGATTTTGATTAAATTTTTTGAGGAGTGCGCGCACCACTAAATAGGCCGCGCCACCAAATAAGGCCAAACTAAGTAGGGTGAGTACCCAGAAAATAATACTGAACATTGGATTTCATTCCCTATGAAATACGACCGAGACTTAACCGCTAAGATTGTGCTGAGTTAGCTCGGTATCACGGCGGGTATTAAAACAGATTTCCCCGTAAGAGTTGCGGGCAAGTTGCTGATCAATAGTGGCAAAATTATGGCAATTACCGCTAAATCCAAACTCATTTATCCCGTTTATAAATCTGAGAGTGGGGTGTCTTTGCCAAATTTGGGGTGTTTTTTCTCGTAGTCATCTTCTTTTCGAATGTGCTTAAGCAGTGCTTCGAAGCTTTGCTTAAAGACGTCAAGTTCGGCGGAATAGACTACGGCATGGTGGGAAAACCAGTGCTGTTTTTCCCGCTCACGGTTACTGTAATCGGGCCAAATACGCAGCTCATACTCATCACCTATGACGACAATGACATAGGCGATGGCGCCATTGCTAAAGATGATGCATTGGGGCAGATAAACCAGCTCTTCACCTTTAAATAACTCATACCAGATTGCTTCGGTGCGCCAACTCACTATCGGTAGCGGCGCTTTGATAGAGCAACCAATGGAATGATGTTGATTGAACAATACGGCGTTAATGTCATCCATTGAAAAGGGCTGGTGATCGCCATTTTTAGCGGCAAGTGAATACAAGATATTCATTAAAAATGGCAGCTTAGAGCCATTGCCCGTTTTGCGGCCGCAGAGTTGTGCTTGGCGATAGTAGAGATTCATCATCAATCCTTAATGAGGCGTCAGCGCGCGGTCGGCGCTACCTTGAGCCGTGTAACTCACAAGGCTGTAAAGCGATAGCCGTTAAGTTATAAATGGCTTATGTTATCCGAACAGCGCGCTGCATGAGCTGGTTTGCGGTGTATTTTAGGGGCTCATTTGAAAGATACAAACTACATCAGCATTTTTTAGAATCTTAGTTTTGTCTGTTGGGCTTAGTGTTTGCAGGTTTTACCTTAGGAAACGAGATGTCTAATCCCTTTTCACCCCGCGAATGGCTGCAATTAACGATGCAGCAGCAAGGATTATTGCAGCCACAGACCTCGGTGGCTGAGACTATCTCGCGCCTCAGTTATGTGCAAATCGACTCGATTAATGTGGTTGAACGGGCGCATCACCATGTATTGCATAGCCGTATGCCTGGATACCAGCCAAAGATGCTCGATTCGGCTTTGGCTAAAGGTGAGATTTTTGAATATTGGTCCCATGCGGCGGCTTATTTACCGATTGCCGATTACCGGTTTAGTTTGCAACGTAAACAACAGTTGCAAAATGGCGGTAAGCATTGGTTTGAATCCGATGATAAAGTGATGCAGGAAGTGCGGGCGAGAATCCTTGCAGAAGGGCCGCTCAAGGCCAGTGATTTTGAACACAGTGAAGGTAAAAATGGTGCCTGGTGGGATTGGAAACCTGCGAAAAAAGCCCTAGAGCAGCTCTTTATGCGTGGTGAGCTGATGGTGGTGCGGCGAGAGAAATTCCAGAAGGTTTACGATCTCACTGCGCGGGTGTTACCACAAGACATAAATGCCAAAGCACCGACAGAGGCTGAATTTACCCGCTATCTGATTGATCGTTATCTCGATGCCCATGCCTTTGGTACTGCGGCGCAAATAGCTTATCTCCGCAAAGGCTTAAAATCAGCAGTAGCCCAAGAGCTGGCAGAGATGCAGTTACAGGGGGGATTAGCGAGTTTTAAGGCGGCGGGGCAAAGCTACTTTTACCACCCTGCATTGCAGCTTAATGCGCCATTACCCAATAAAGTCTGGCTGCTTAATCCCTTCGATAATTTATTAATCCAACGGCAACGGCTAAAGCAATGGTTTGATTTTGATTATCAAATTGAAGTCTATGTACCCGCTGAAAAGCGTCGGTATGGTTATTATTCTTTAGCGATTCTGTGGCGCGATACTTTTGTCGGCCGCGTGGATGTGAAAGCCGATCGCCAAACGGGCATCTTGTTATTGCAGCAATTGACCTTAGAAGCGGGCGTGATGGTGAATGGCCTAGATGAGGATTTCTGTGCTGCCTTTGATATCGCCGTCAGTGAATATGCCCGCTTTAACGGTTGCGATCGCTGGAAGTTAATTAAAGCAAATCATAAAGGCCTTAAGCAGAAGTATGCACGGCAACAAAAGTGTTAGTCATCAGTCGCTTTAATTGGAATGTCCATAAAGCGAAAGCAACCATAGAGTAAAATGAGATACAGCAGTGGCAAGGTTGCGGTGACTAAGGGTGACGAGGCTGTGCTATCGCTTGCGATGCGATAGCAGGGAATATATACGGCGGGATAAACTAGGCTGCCCCAAAGAAAACACTGATTCATCAATCGAGTGATAAAAGCGGGTTTGATACTTGATTGACTGGCCAGTCCCATCAAACTGGCGAGGAGCACTCCGGGATAAGTGAGTAGCGGCAGGCCACCAAGCAGGAGTAATGTCCAGCGTATTAGGCTCTCAAAAGTCGTCAATTCCACTGCGGTTTCCATCACGCTTATCGTCTTCCCTCTGTTGACGCTTTGCCTCAATCACTCAAGTTTGCTGGTCTATATTGAGCTACGATCCCGTTGCATTTTGAGCCAGAATCCCTGTTGGCAAAGGTTACTGAAGGATTTCTGCTGCGGTGAAATAACGATTCCGCTCGATGCTATCACCCGATAGTTTATCCAATAGTCTTCGCAAACACTGTCCGATGCCACCTCAATCATGAGTTGATCTTGTTCGGTTTGCTGGCAGATCACCACGCCATTATCGAAGTGATACAGCGTTTCTATTTCATGAATAGTGAGGTCGTTATCTTGATAGCTATGGCTTTTACTCGAATGGATCAATATCGACACTAAGCTTGGATATCCATGAATTGCAAGAATATAGCTGGCGAGTTGCTGCATTATTTCCCCAAGAGGCGCACTGCTCGAAGCGTTAAAACAAAAAAGCACAGCTGCGCTTTCGCCCACTGTGCTTTATTCAATATGCGTAACGTAAGTTAGCCCGCAGCGTTGAGCTTTTTTTCTAACTCATTGACTTGAGCTTGCAGCGCTTCTAACTTTTCGCGGGTTTTCAGTAGCACATGTTGCTGCACATCAAATTCTTCACGGGAAACCATATCCAACTTGAGTAATTGATTTTGCAGAACTTGCTTGCTGCGCTCTTCAAATTCACCGGCAAATTGCTTCAGACCGCTGGGCAAACTTTCGCTCAGCTGTTTCGCCATTTCTTCAATTTTCTTTGGATTGATCATTATCTTGTCCGCCTCTTCAATGAATAGCTCGATTGTAACTCAGTGCGTTAGGTTTCAAAAGTAAAGCTAACGCGCCATGGCTTTAGTGAGTCGTTGTTGAGGCTTAAATCACAGCCAAGCATGTCTATTGGGTTGAGTTCTGCTCAGCCCAAGCGGGGATTTGTTAGCCTTAAAACCGCCGATTCTGCTATGATCCCATCCCTTTCTGTCGACTTGTTTGGATATTGCGCAAAGATGAAACTCAATCCCGCCCAAAACGATGCTGTTCATTATGTTTCAGGCCCTTGCCTAGTATTGGCGGGTGCGGGCAGTGGTAAGACGCGCGTAATTATCAATAAAATCGGTTACTTGGTCGAAAAATGCGGCTATAAGGCACGCAATATTGCGGCGGTGACCTTCACCAACAAGGCTGCCCGTGAGATGAAAGAGCGGGTCGCTCAGTCCATGGGACGCAAAGAGGCCAGAGGCCTGTGGATTTCAACCTTCCACACCTTAGGGCTTGAAATCATTAAACGTGAGCATAAGGTCTTAGGCTTAAAGCCGGGATTTTCACTGTTTGATGATCAAGATACCTTGGCACTGCTCAAAGAGTTAACCCAAGACGAATTAGACGAAGATAAAGATTTACTCAAAGCGCTCGCCAGTACGATTTCAAACTGGAAGGGCGGTTTAGTAATTCCCGAGCATGCGCGCAAAATCGCTAAAGATGAGCAGCAGCATTTATTTGCCATGTTGTATCAGCGTTATGCCCAGCACATGAAAGCCTATAACGCCTTAGATTTTGACGATTTAATCCTGATGCCAACCTTATTGTTGCGGCATCATGAAGAAGTGCGTACCCGCTGGCAAACCAAGATCCAATACTTGCTGGTGGATGAATATCAAGATACCAATACCAGCCAATATGAAATGGTAAAGCTGTTAGTGGGTGATCGGGCGCGCTTTACCGTAGTGGGTGACGACGATCAGTCCATCTATTCATGGCGCGGTGCTAAACCACAAAACTTAGTGTTATTGGGTACGGATTTTCCGCAGCTTAAGTTAATTAAGCTCGAGCAGAATTACCGTTCTAGTCAACGGATCCTGCGGGCTGCTAACATTCTTATCGCGAACAATCCCCATGTTTACGATAAAGCGCTCTTTAGTGATCTTGCCTATGGGGAGCCGCTGCGGGTGCTATTTGCCGCCAACGAGGAGCAAGAGGCAGAACGTGTGGTCGCGGAAATTGTGCGACACAAGTTTGTTGGCCGTACTCAGTTTGGCGACTATGCAATTCTGTATCGCGGCAACCATCAATCGCGGTTACTCGAGCGCGCGCTGATGACGAACCGTATTCCTTACAAATTGAGTGGTGGCACGTCATTCTTCGCCCGTGCTGAAATCAAAGACATCATGGGCTATCTAAAGCTGGTGGTGAATCCCGATGATGATAATGCTTTCCTGCGCATCGTTAATTTGCCTAAACGTGGCATAGGCCCATCGACTTTAGAGCGCTTAGGTAATTTCGCTAATGAGAAGCATATTTCTATGTTTGCGGCGATTTTTGAGCCTGAACTCAATCATCATTTACCGCCGGCGGCCATGTCATCCCTGTATCAATTTGGTCGATTCATCGTCGAGACCGGGGACCATGCAGAGCGTGGTGAACCTGTCGAAGCAGTGAAGCATTTGATCCGTAAGATCAATTATGAAGATTATCTATACGAAACCAGCACGAGTGCCAAAGCCGCTGAAATGCGGATGAAGAATATCTCTGAGCTTTATCGTTGGGTAACTGAGATGCTCGCAGGTGATGAATTAGATGAGCCAATGACCTTGCCTGAGGTCGTGACTCGACTGACGCTCAGAGACATGATGGAGCGCAATAGTGAGGACGAAGGCGGCGATCAGGTGCAGTTGATGACCTTGCATGCTTCTAAGGGCTTAGAGTTCCCGTTTGTGTTTATGGTGGGAGTGGAGGAGCGGATCTTGCCCCATCAGACCAGCATAGATGAAGACAATGTCGATGAAGAGCGTCGCTTAGCCTACGTGGGCATCACTCGGGCTCAACGTGAACTGTGGTTTACCCTCTGTCGTGAAAGACGTCAATTTGGGGAAACCATGCGTTGTGAGCCGAGCCGTTTCTTACTTGAGTTACCTCAAGATGATGTGGTGTGGGAAAATCGTAAACCACAGCAAACGGAGCAGGAGCGGATGCAGACAGGGCGAGCCAATATTTCTAGCTTAAGGGATATGTTTAAAAAATAACGAGCGTTTCGCTTACTGTTATTTAAAGTCAATCGCTCGGGTTTTATCTAGGCATATTCGAGCTGAGTACAGATCTGTGATTGGGTGTCACTTAAGGTAAAAGTGTCGGCTAAAGCAGCCCCCTGACCCAGCTGATAACCCAGTTCACTGAAGATACGTTTTTGTTCAGGGCTATCAATACCATCGACAAAGGTTTGCAGTTCTAAGGTTGATGCCGTTTTTTGATAAGCGGACATTAATTTAAGCTGCTGTTCAGCGTGTATCTGTTTAGTGAGATTGGCGTCGAGCTTTAAGCCTTTAATCGGCAAAAACAATAAGCTATTTAATGCACTATAGCCGCTACCGTAATGACTGATACCGAGTTTCACCCCGAGTTTCTGCAACAATTCAAAGCCATTGATATGATTTTCAGTCTCCTGCACTAGCGCTTTTTCATTGAAGAATAACCACAAATGGCTCAGGTTTAACTGAGTTTGCTTGAGGGTGTTTTTCAAACTGCGCAGTACGTGCTTATACTTGAGATGTTGGCTCGAAAGCATCACATGTAACTCAATAGATTCATCATATTGCTTGAGCAGTTCAGCATAAGTGCGATCTATGACGCTGATCGTATATTTATCGAGTTCAACGGTAAGATGGGATTGTTCGGCAAGCGCACTGAGTTGTTCTTGTTGTAAAAGTCCACGTAGTGGGTGTTGCCAGAACAGACGGCTTTCTAATGCATGCACTTGACCAGTGTTAAAATCGACGACAGGTAAATAACTGAGTTCGATTTCGGCATGGTGTAATGCATGCCTAAATTCAGTCTCTAACTCGACATCCTGTATAGCTTGATGTTGGGCGTTATCATCAAAAATAACATAGCAGCCCTTACCGTTGGCTTTCGCTTGATACATGGCCGTATCCGCGTTGCGCAACATAGATTCACTGGTATCGACTTTATGCTTACCACTGATGGTGATACCGATACTGGCGCCAGAGTTAAATTCCATCGTGCCGAGTCGATAGGGCTGGGATATTTTTTGAATCACTCTTTCTGATACGTCTCTTGCGTCGTTGATGTTGTTAATACTATCGAGCAGGATGACGAACTCATCGCCACCCAGGCGCGCTAACGTGTCGTTATCACGAATGCAGGACTTGAGGCGGCTTGCAGTCTCAATTAAGAATTTATCGCCTTCTAAGTGCCCCATAGTGTCGTTAATCTGTTTGAAGCGGTCGAGATCGATAAAGAGCAGGGCAAACTGTTCTAAGCTATGGCGACGGACGTGCTTAATGGCTTGAGATAAGCGTTCCATAAACATAGCGCGGTTAGGTAAGCCTGTGAGCGCATCATGTTTAGCGTCGTGAACTAGCTTAGCTTCCATACTGCGGCGTTGTTGAATTTCTTTCTCAAGGTTTTGATTAAGTTCGGCTAACGCTTTAGTGCGATCGATGACTTTTTCTTCTAGCTCTTCATAACTGCGTTGCAAGGACTCTGCGGACAGTTTCTTCTCAATAGCAGAACCAATGTGTTGCGAGACAAATGTCAGTAATTCTAAGTCTTTGACTTGGTAATTTTGCGTCATGCTAAAACTGTAAATCGTCAAGGCACCACGTACTTGATCATTGATAAAGAGAGGAATACCAATCCATTGATGCATAGTCTGAGTATGATTTAATTCTGGCGCTTGGGAATACAGTTCGCCAGAGGTGATTAACGCATTGATACTATTTTGATCTAACAGTAATGGGCGCTTATGTTTGAGCACATATTCGGTTAAGCCATCCTGTAGCGGCCGAGTTCCTGGATGTTTATTGGCTAATTGCGAGACATAAAAGGGGAACGTGAGATGAGTTTCGGTGTCATCCAAAAGCGCGATATAGCAATTATTGGCTGGAATTAGGTGTCGAATGACATTATGCAATTGGGCATAAAAGTCTGGGTTGTCGGCACTGGAACTGGCTAGTTCGGCAATCTCAAACAGTGATTTTTGTAAGCGCTCAGCTCTGCGTCTTTCATAGACTTCTAGTTTTAATTTGTCGTAGGCTTGGCTGAGTTCTCTGGTTCTTTGCTGAATGGCTTGTTCTAATTGTTCCTGATGCTTGAGCCGTTCCATTACTCCTGAGATATGGTGACAAATGAAGGTCATTAACTCGAGTTCGATTTCACCATAACTGACATTCGTGTCGTAGGTTTGCACGACTAATACGCCAGTCACTATGTCATCGTGTTTGATAGGCACGCCAAGCCATAAATGGCAGGGAGAACCTAAGTTAACGATTTCCTCTGCGGCAATCAGTTCATTGACTTTGTCATCATCACATAACAAAGCCTTACCCGTTCTGAGAACGTAGCCCGTTAATCCCTGCTGTAGTAATGTTGATAAGGATTGTTCAGGATAAAGCTCTGCAGGATGCGCGTCTTTCTCGTCGGCGAAAAAAGGGATAGCAAGCTCGCCCGTGCTGACATCAAGGGTTGAAATAAAAAAATTATCAGCGGGAATGAGTTGTTTTAGGTGGCTATGCACGCCGACATAGAATTCTTCGAGTGAAGAAGCATGGGTCGCAATATTGGATATTTCGAGTAATGCGTTTTGAATGATCTCAGCATGCTTATACTTATGCGCTAATTGTTTTAAGCGAATAATTTTTTTGCGTAAGCGTTCAGCTTCATTTATACGAGGCTGGCCAGTTTCATCTTCATCCTTAAACATGATACTCACTAGTTAAATATAGGGTTGTTTTTACCAATCTCTATAATTAGCATGAAATACTGTAACATCCAAGCCATATTTTGGCTGCATTTTGCTTTAAAAGTCAGCTAATGTGATAAAACTTGAGCAGTCAGTAAAAAAAGTGCAAAACAGCTATAGACTCAAAGGGGATTTGACCCTAGTATATGCGGCGCTAACCAAGGCGAGCGCCCATAGCTCAGCTGGATAGAGCGCACCCCTCCGGAGGGTGAGGCCGAAGGTTCGAATCCTTTTGGGCGCACCAATTCCGAACAGAGTTGTGAGCTTTTAGGTTAGCAAGATAAGTGAAAGTCAGTGGTGATTGTAGCTCAGTTGGTAGAGTCCCGGATTGTGATTCCGGTTGTCGTGGGTTCGAGCCCCATCAGTCACCCCATTTCGTTTACTTTGATATAAAGATTAATATTCTCGGTGATTAGCGCAGCCCGGTAGCGCATCTGGTTTGGGACCAGAGGGTCAGAGGTTCGAATCCTCTATCACCGACCAAATTCTTCGCATAGCTAGCGAGCTTAATGTAAGTTAAGTAAATAGTTTACGGTGATTAGCGCAGCCCGGTAGCGCATCTGGTTTGGGACCAGAGGGTCAGAGGTTCGAATCCTCTATCACCGACCAAATAAGTAAAAAAGCCTCAGTATTCTAATGAATACACTGGGGCTTTTTTGCATCTGCGGTTTGCTTGTCTTGATTGGCATTAGAAGCCTTATTGCCAGAAAGCAGAGGTCGAATCCTCACTCTTTCAGCGCATCGACCAAATAAGTAAAAAAAGCCTCAGCATTCTTAATGAATACACTGGGGCTTTTTTGCATCTGCGGTTTGCTTGTCTTTATTGGTATTAAGAGCCTTCTTCTTAGAAAGAAGAAGATGCTGAATCCTCGCGCTTTCAACGTATCGACCAAATTCAACGCATCGAACAGATAAGCAGAAACGTCTCAGCATTCTTAATCAATACACAGGGACTTTTTGCCACTTGTGCAATGTAGCTTCATATAGAAATTGTTTATGCGTTTGCTTAAACTCTATGTAGGCAATACAGATGTGCAACGGTATCGATATAGGCATTCTGTCGTTAGAAAAGTAAAAAGCTCCTTACGGAGCTTTTTGTTTTTAATTTCACTTCTTAATTCGGCTTAATCAAGACTCACCGGAGGGGCTATAAAGCCTTGATAGGCATCTGTTCTAAGCTCGTTAAAGCGCTCTAGCTGAGCTTTTTCTTGAATACCCGTCACTATGACTTGAATATCTAATCCTTTCGCTACGTTGATTAGCGCGCGGCAAAGCTCACTATTATGGTGTGTCTCATCATAGTAGGCGAAGGATTGATCGAGTTTCACATAACTCGGTCTTAATTCCTGTAGATAAGACATAGAGCCAAACTGACGGCCAAAGTGGTCAATGCCGAACTTAGCGCCATTATCACGAATAATGTTACATAAGTGCTGACACGACTTAAGATCGCTATAAACACCCGCTTCAGGGATTTCGAAGCAGATCCGCTCAATAAATGCAGCATTGCGTAAGAAGTGATTGAGCCACTCATGGAACTGAGGATCGTTAATACTTTGGTGGGTTAAGTTAATCGCGAGCGGTTCATAGCTACGCTCTAGTAGTTTCTGCTCGTAGACGGTTTCAATCAAACATTTATCGAGCAAGGCACCGAGTGATAAGAGCTCGATATAAGGCATAAATTGCCCAGCATGGGCGAGTTGATCGCCGAGCTCTAATTGGCAATATAATTCCCGCTGCGCTATACCATCCCCATCGCAAAACTGGATAGGCTGCCATCTAAACTTAAACTTCTTATTACTGATGGCATGGCTAAGGTTATCCCGCCACTGTTCACGGGTGAATAGTTGCTGCTCTGTGGTTTCAAACCAATGGAATGTTTTATTCTCTTGTAACGCTTTTTGAAGGGCGTTGTCGGCTTGGGCCAAAATATCCGACACATTCATTTGCCCAATACGCTCCGCAATACCAATCGCAAAGTCTTCATTAGGCTTACAGCCTGCCTTCGACATTTCTTGGTTGACGGTGCGGATAAGCGTTTGTAAATATTTGCTGATTTGATCGTGTTCAACATCAGTCACTAAAAATGCAAATTCATAGGCGGCAATGCGGCCTATAACAGAAGGTGTTATTTCGTTTAACTGCAGCTGAAACTTCTCTGCTAAGATCCGTATGGTTTCATCCCGAACTTGGTAGCCATATTTGCTGTGCACTTCTTCGAGCCAGTCGAGTTTAGCGAGAAATAACGCGCCGCTGCTAGGTTCACTCAACCAACCATTTAAACGGCTCACTACGTATTGGCGGTTAGGCAGGCCTGACGCCGGATCGACAAGATTCTTCTTACGTAATGCGCCGACTTCTTCGTCGAGGGAATGAAACACTTGCTTCAACTGCGCCGACATACTGTTAAATGCGGTCACTAAGTCTTTCAATTCAGTGGTCTTAGGTAATGCCATGTCTGGGCCAAATTGGCGTGCCGCAATACTTTTCGCGTGTTCCGACAAAGTGTGTAGAGGTTTCAATATCCACGTTAAACCAATTCTTGCGGTAAAAATGGCTACGAGGAAAAGTAGAGAGAAGGCAATGATCGTATTGGACATGATTCGCCACAGCTCATGGTAACCAAACCCAGGATGAGCGGTGATCTCAAGTTGCGCGAGTTGCAACCAGCCAGAAGTGATAGTGCTTTGTTTTTTGATGGTTTTAAATAGATTTAAATTGATAAACCATTGAGGTACATCTTCAATTCTTAAAGGGTTATTCCACTCTTGTTGCTTACCATCCACCATCCATGTCAGCTTTACATTTTGATAATAGCCACCTTCAAAGATGACATTCACTAAGGTTTCTGCCGCTGCGGTATCGCCAGCTTGAAGTGCTGGAGTAAGCATTAGACCAAGTGAAGTGCTGGCATTGTTTAGATCTGACTCCATTTGCTTGGTTAAAAAGCTTTGAGTCTCAGTAAATTGCACATAGCCAAGGCTTGCAACTACGAGCAAAAATAGGCTAAAAAGCAGCGAATAAATCTGTCTAAACAGTGTCATTTTTGGTGCTACTCCAGTTTTAATTTTGGTTGTCTAAGGCGGTCAACACCTAATCTATGGTTAAGATCGTTCCATTTTTCTAGCCGTGTTGACGAACCCGCTAGTACACCTCGACCTTGCTCTTTATTGAGCCATAACTGTTTACCGTTAAAGCTATAAACAGGTAGTAGATCTTTTCTTTTGGTGGCGGGCTTTATTTCATGATCAAGATTATCGAGAACTAAGGGGATCGATGCTGGTGTCTCATAGTAAGCCAATACCATGTGGTATTGATTCACCGTAGTCGCTTTAACCATAGTGATCCGCATCTTGTCCTCTTGCACGCCAAGTTGGAGCAAGGTGAAGTATTTAGCGATCGAAAAATCTTCGCAGTCACCACCATTCACGCCAATAAACTCCATCGGCGTTGCCCAATAATTTGACTCACCCCATAATTTACTGTCATCAATAAAGCGGAATAAGTTGAAAAAGTTATTCACTTTTAATAACTTTTCTTTTTCATCCAGTGCACTCGCTTCCGATAAAACTTTGAACCAAGCCCTAGCTCGCATCCCTGCACGCTCACCATAACGTTTTTCAAGGGTTGAAGTGATCTTCCCTTCATCAAGGTTTTGTGTGGGGGCAGCATATAGGCAGCATATGCCTAAGGCTGACGCTATTAGGCTAAAACGGCAGACTCGCAATAATGAATGTTTATAACCAAGTCTGCCGTTCATAACCTAATGTGTGAGTCCTTTATTTTGTGTTGTCATCGACCGAGTAAATCGTCCATTTCATGTCTGTGGCCGTATCATCACCGGTTACTTCAGCCACGACACGGCGGTTACGAATTTCAGCCTCTGGAGTACGTTCTAAAACCACTGGATTACTAGAACCATAGCCTTTAGCTGTGAGCCGGTTTCTATCGATACCAAATCTTTCTGCTAGCACTGCTGTCACTGCATCGGCACGTTCTTGGGACAATACTAAGTTGCGCTCATCGGTTCCCGTGCGGCTAGTGTGCCCTTCAATTGTCACTTTAGTCGTTGGGTATTGTTGTAAAAATACAGCGACTTCCTCAATTTGAGGATAGTACTCTGGTGCAATATAAGCAGAGTCATTTGGGAATAAAATGCTTAACTCTTTACGCTCGTTAATCGCTTTGATTTTGCCACAGCCATAGTTGTCAGTGCCGGCACCTTGTGCGGTATCATTACAGCGTTCACGGGCCTCAATAACACCATCTCCATCTTTATCTGATAGATCATAGGTTTGAGTTGTGGTCATTTCGTCAATATTAACTGTATCGCGCATTGAACAACCAGCTAAAATCGTGACACTGAGAAAAAAGATTATCGTTTTCATTGGTTGGCTCCTCCTTCATAGTTGCGTTCTCCACGCCATGCTTCAGGTCTGGTGACTCTGAGAGAGTCTAATAAGCGTCCAGTGGAATTTAGCACGCGATACTTAGCAATGATTTCATCATACTCTGCCTGTAAATAGTCTTTACGAGCTTCGAAGAGCTCATTTTCGGTATCCAACAAGTCGAGAAGACTGCGTTGGCCTAAATTGAACTGTTGTGCATAGGCTGATTGGGTATCTTTTGCGGCTATGACATGGTCTCGGATGTATTGCTTTTGAGGTGCCAGTAATTCAAATGCGTTCCAAGCGAGATTGACGCCTTCCACTACTTCGCGCTGGGCACGCTGACGGATTTCTTTGGCTTCACCAAGTTTGTAGGCCGTTTCTTTCTCACGGGCAAGATCTTTACCGCCCGAGAATAAGTTATACTTTACTCGAACCATGGCCATTAAATCATTGCTATAGCCACCCACATCACTGCGGAAGGCTCCTGCGCCAGAGATACCATCTTCGCCGCCGACATCATTATTCCAATTACCATTCAGCTCCAAAGACACCTGAGGGTAGTAATTAGATTGTACTGAAGAGCGCTCATTTTCTGCGGCGCTAATATCGTTTGCTGCAGATTTGAGTATGGGGTGATTCTCCTGTGCTGCGATAATGCCAGAGCTTAGATCCTTTGGCAGCATATCTGCATCGGGGACAGGTAAGATTAAGTCTGCTGGTGCTGATTCTACAATTCTAATGTACTGCGCTTTTGCATCAAGTAAATTGTTACGAGCAGAAATCACGTTGGCATTGGCCCGCGCTAAGCGTCCCGTGATTTGGGAGAGATCTGCAATTGAGCCTAAACCTGAATCAGTACGTTGCTTGATTTGGTCATAAATTTCTTTATGGCTGTTAAGGTTTTTCTCCGCTAATTTTAGCACTTCATCAGTGCGTAAATAGTTGAGGTAGACCTTACTGACATCGAGTGCCATATCTTCAGCCGCTGCAAGTAGCGCCCATTGGTCTGCGCTGGCTTCAAAGCTATAACGATCAACTTCGCTGCTGGTATAGAAACCATCGAAAAGCATTTGTTTTAAGCTAACACCAAACTCTCCGCGGTTTAATTCTGCCACCCCTTTGCTATCGACATCGCCGATATTTGGTCGTCTACGGGTCGATACGCTATCAGTCTGTTCGTAGCCGTAGCCACCACTGACATCAATAGTCGGCATATAGCCTGCGATTGCTTGATTAACTTGTTCTTCACGCGCTTTAAAGCGGTTGAAGGCAACACGTAAATCAGGATTCGTATCAAGCGTATGTGCAACGGCTTGTTCTAACGTCTGGCTTTGAGCCGATAAAGGTAACAGGATCAATGACAGCACTATGGCTATCTTTGAACATTGAAATTGTCGTCTTGCTGAAGTCTTCATGACCAACCTCCCGGTTTATAAAAAGGCTTAGTGCTCTCTGAGCGCTGTGTCCTTAGCCCTTAAAATTGGATTTAAAATGTACTCAAGTATGGATCTTTGCCCCGTGATAACGTCAACCGAAGTTAACATTCCCGGGATAATTGGCATCTGTGTGCCATCGTTTTTGGTTAAACTGGATTCTGCAGTTCTGACTCGGATCAGATAATAGCTATTGCCCTCTTCATCTTGGGATGTGTCGGCACTGATATGTTCAACTGTCCCTTTAAGGCCGCCATAGCGAGTAAAGTCATAGGCGGTAATCTTTACCACTGCGGGTAATCCTGGGTGTAAGAAGGCGATATCTTTAGGCAAGATTTTGGTTTCAATCAGTAACTGATCTTCCGATGGCACTATTTCGATAATATCGACTCCAGGTTGCACAACGCCGCCTAGTGTATTGATGTGAGTGGTTTTAATGGTGCCATTGACTGGTGAGGTGATAATGGCTTTGCTGACTTTATCCTGTGCGCCCACTTGTGCTTCATTCATGCGAGACAGGCGGGTTTGGGTTTCATTAAGCTGTGCGCGTAGATCGGCGGCATAAACGAATACGGCTTCACGGCGTTTTAAGATGGCTTCATCCATCGCCGCTTTGACTTTCGGGCGCAGTAGGCGCATTGAATTCAATTCGCCTTGCAAATCGTTCACAGTGCGTTCGAGTTTGAGTAATTCAACCTCAGGCACGATACCTTTTTTAGCTAAAGGCCGAGTGAGTTCAAGCTCACGGGAGATCAGCTGCATACTGGTGGTTAACGTCGTTGTTTTAGACGCAAGATCATCAATTTCTTGTTGTCTTTGTTGAATTTGACGTACCAAGATCTCCAGCTGGTTACTTAAGTTATCTAAGCGTCCGTTGTATTCCTCTTGTTGTCTTTTAACTAAGGCTGGTTCCGCTGCAATAATATTCTCCGGGAATACCAATGCCTTTTTAGTAATGAGTACTTGTTCGCGCCAGTCAGAAGTCATGTCTGATATTAGAATGCTGTCGAGTTCGGCGCGCATACGAATAGCATTGGTTTTTAAGCCAAAAACTTCTTGCTCTTGTTGAGCATAGTCGGAGCGGAAGCGAGTATCATCAATACGTACTAAAGGTTGCCCTTTAGTCACCATTTCGCCTTCCTGAACGTAGAGTTCTTGCATTATGCCGCCATCCAAACTCTGGATGACTTGGACTTGTGATGAGGGGATGACTTTCCCCGTCCCAGTGGTGACCTTGTCTAATTTAGCAAAACCTGCCCACAATAAAAAACACACAACCATAGCTGCAAGTGCCCATATGATTAACCTGTGTCCGCTGGGAGCGTCCGTCATCATGGCGCCGTAGACATCATCAACCATGTCTAAGTCATTTGCGGTTAAATTTTTACTCATCTTTTAGCTTCTCCATTCACGAGGCCAAAATTGAGTTTTTCTAACACTTCTGCCTTGGGACCATCGGCGACCACATGGCCGCGTTCGAGTACGATAATACGGTCAACAAGCTGCAGTAGATGCATCTTATGGGTAATAAGAATCAAGGTTCTGTCTTTGCTGACATTCTGCATTGAGCGAATAAATTGTTGTTCTGCGCGCGCATCCAAGCTGGCGGTGGGCTCATCCATCAGTAGCACCGGTGGATCATTGAGTGTGGCGCGGGCAAGGGCAACGGTTTGCCTTTGTCCGCGGCTAAGTGACATGCCGCCTTCGCCGACCTGCTGATCTAACCCTTCTGCTTCTAGGTTGGTAAATTGGCTCACTCCAGAAAGCTGTATGGCACGGATTAATTGGTGCTCGGTGACTTGGCGTGTACCAAATAAAATATTGTCGCGAATCGAACCGTGGAACAGGGTGACATCTTGGGGCAAATAACCAAAGTTACGGCGTAAATCACTCGGATGGATTTGTGCCGAGTCTAAACCGTCATAACGCAAGCTTCCTGCTGTAGGTTGAAATAGTCCAACCAATAGCTTGGCAAGGGTACTTTTTCCTGAACCATTGCGGCCAATAATCGCAATACGCTCGCCGGGATTAATCGTCAGTGACATAGGATGAAGTACAGGTTTTTCTGAACCAGGGTAACCAAAACCGACATGATCAGCATTGATTTTACCTATTAGCCTTTGTTTGCTAACCAAATGCCCTTTATTTTCAAACTCATCTTCTTGAGTCATAATTTCATTAAGCTGACGCAGTGCACTGGCAGTGTGGTTTGCTCTGGTCATCAGGCCTGCAAGCTGCGCCATAGGTGAAATAGCACGGCTCGATAACATAACGGCTGCAATAATTCCGCCCATCGATATCGCATTATCGGCCACGCGATAAACGCCCAAAATCACCACACAAACAACGGTAAATTGCACTGTGAAGTTAGCCACGTTCGATACTGAGTTAGAGAGTTTTTTTGACCTTAATTGCCAGTTGGCACTGTGGCCTATCATCTGTTGCCAGCTTTTTTGTACTATCCCTTCGGCACCATTGGCTTTGATTGACTCTAGCGCCGATAAACTCTCGATTAAATGCCCATGTTTCAGGCTTGAAAATTTATTGCCTTCTTCGATAGCGGCTTTGAGTTTAGGTTGGATATAAAGTGTAAAGCCAATAATGATAACGCCACCGATCACTGGAACAATCGCGAGATCGCCGGCAACGATGTAGATAATAATTAAGAAAAATAATGCAAAGGGCAGATCGACTAAGGTCGTGATTGTTGCCGAAGTTAAAATTTCACGGATGTTATCGAATTCGCCTAATTGTTTTGCCATACCGCCAATACTGGGGGAGCGTTTTTCTAAGGGGATACCAATCGCTTTAGCGAATAGGCGAGAAGACACTATGATGTCTACTTTTTTACCTGCTACATCAATCAGGTAGCTTCTGAGTTGGCGCATGACAAGATCAAACAGATACGCAATAGAAGCACCAATCGCTAACACCCACAGGGACTCAAAGGCAAGGTTGGGCACGACTTTGTCATACACGTTCATAATAAATAACGGTGAGACTAAGGCGAACAAATTCACTAATACAGAAGCAATTAATGCATCACGATAAATGGGGGCAGAATCTTTTAAGGTTTGGACTAGCCAGTGGGTTTTATTATCATGTAGATAAACATCAAAGCCCATGTCACCACGGTATTCTTGTTTAACTAAGAATAAATATCCCACATATAAGGCTTCGAGCGACTCAATGGTTAGCGTCTCTTCACCACCTGTCTCGGGTAATTGAATAATCGCTTTATCTGACTCAACATCAAGTTCACGCAATATGCAGGCTTTCTTGTCTTTTAATAACAAAATACAGGGAAGCAATATCGGTGATACTTCGTTTAAGCCTTTTCGAGATAACTTCGCCGCTAGGCCGGCCCTCGACGCGGCCTGAGGTAATAAATCGGGTGTTAATACCGCACCTGACAAAGGTAAACCTGCCGCAAGCGAGTCGCATGAGCATGGGTTGCCAAAATGCTCAGTGAGTAACACTAAACAATCCAGCAGCGGATCCACTAAGACTCTTTGCGAGGCTGAAATGGTCCATTGGTCAATTTTTTCAGAAGCTGCAGCTGACACCTAATTACTTATCCTTTGGATTTTTATATGGTTATGGCAAGTATCGGTCATGATGGCCTATATTTCTATAGGCCATCTGAACTGATTTTATTTAAGGAATGATAGAACCGTCATTTTGCTTCGTTTCATGAAGTGTCAGTGGTGAGACTTCTGGAGTTATCGGGGCGTTATCGATTATTAACGGACCGTTGCCATTACTACCCAACAGACCATTGATGATACCTGTCTCAGTTGTCGTATTGTACGCACTATACAAATCAACACCGTCAAGAACGATATGCTGTTCAAAGTTGCCATCATGATTCGCATCAATATCGATCACCGTTGAACCACCAACAAGAGTAAAGTTTAAATAGCTATCTAGGTTACTGCTATTTTCACCTTGGAGTAGGTCACTCAGGTCCAATTTGTCCTCATTAACGTTAAAGTCAGTGATATGATCTGTGCCAGACTCTGCGTATCTCCAAACGAATGTATCAGCTCCGCTATCACCTGAGAGTGTATCGTTACCTAGACCACCAATAAGCGTATCATTTCCTTCACCACCAGACAGAATGTCGTTACCGAAGCCACCACTGAGAGTGTCATTACCTGTACCACCTGAGAGAATGTCATTACCTGCGCCGCCGATGAGAATATCATTCCCACTTTCGCCGTTAAGTATGTCATCCCCACCTTGGCCGAATAAAATGTCGTCACCTATACCGCCATTTAATTTGTCATCGCCATCATTATTACGTGAAACGTCAAATTCGCTTAAGTGATCCGTAATATACTGATGTACTTCGGCGACAGTTGTTTCGGTACCATCATTAAGCTGTTGGCTAACGTATTGCTGAAGTGCAGAGTAACCTTGGGAGTTTATCCCTTGGAACTGTGTAAGATCACCAAAGATAATATCGCCACCTTGGCCTCCATTAATGGTGTCATCACCTTGTAACAATTGAACGCTAGTGCCCAATATCACACTCGCTAAAGTATTGACATCTATGTTTGCTCGAACAACACCATCGGTATCATATAAAGCAAGTTGATTCGCATTAATTCCAGAACCAAGACCGATAGCTTCTACTGTGGAAACTGCTGACAGTAGATCAAAGGCTAGTTTGGTTTGAATATTCGTGCTGATATTACTATCAGAAAAGTTCTTTACGGAACCGTTACTGTTGAATGTTATTTTTCCAACTTGTTCACCGTTAAAGAAGGAATATACATTACCAGAGCCATCGGCAATAACTTTTCCGTTAAAAGTAATGGTGTTTCCTCTAGCATAATTTTGCTGAGTGATGAGCTGTGCTAAATCCACAAAATGGCCTGTCGTTTGGTCATATGCTACGAGAAACTTACTCGTATTAGTGTCATCAGAGTCCCTATTGGGTTGTCCATCTGTAATAAAGTAAGACAAGTTTGTGCCGCCATTATTGGCTATATTCGCACTGTTAAACCAGTTAATTGCGGATTCAAATCCTGCCTCATAGTTAGTATTACCGCTATTATCATCAACTATGCTACTTAATTGATTGATAAGTGTTGTTAATGCATTAGGATCCTGTAAGTTCACAGAGATTGTGAAGTTTGAGTTACTGGCAAAATCTGTCAGCATCAAATTCACAACACCTGATTGTGCCCCAGATGCTGCATCGACGAGTTGTTCGAACACGGTAGTAAGTTGGGCTTTCGCTTCTGTGATTTTTCCATACATGCTACCTGAGGTATCAAAAATAAAGGCAATGTTATAGCTCTCGCCTTCAATAATTTGAATACCTTGAACATCACTGACTATAACGTCGTTATTGTCAGTACCAGCAATAGTGTTATCCCCATGCGTGCCATTTATGTACGAATATCCACGTAGCGATACGCTTAAATCGAATTCACTTGTGGCAGTGCTTCCGTTTGACTGTTCTTCTGAACTGACGGTTATATGCAGGTTGACATCAGGATTACCTGAATAGTTGGCTTCAACATGCATAGAAAGGTTAGCTAACTGGGCCTGAGTTAAAGTCCAGCTACCGTCACTATTTAAAGTACCTGCACTAAGATAAGCACCAGTAGGTACACCTGTAATAGTAATTGCTGATAGTGTTTCGCTACCGTCGGTGTCGACTAAGCTTGCATTAATATTCAACTTAATTTCAGTAGTTTGTACCTGAGTTAAGCTTCCGTCTGGATTTATAATAAACACGCCATCGGCAAAAACTAAACGCTCAACTTCATATAAGTGATCGCCAGCATCAAGGTCATTAGTATTAACTGAACTTGAATCTATACCGCGGCGATCATTGATCAACATATATGGTAACGAACCATGGTCTGAGTGCCAGGTAATAACGTATTCGCTGCGATTGCCGGAGTAAACGGCAGTGTCAATTCCTGCGCCACCATAGATAGAGTCATTGAGTCCGCCACCGACAAATACATCATCGCCAGCGCCACCAGTAAGATTGTCGTTCAGGTCACCACCTACTAGTATGTCATCGCCACCTTTGCCTGTTAGGTCGTTTGAATCATTAGAAATGCCTTGTAAGTAATGATTATCATCCGAATCTGCGGTTGCTGTACGCCCAGACTTCACTGCTTCGATGGTAATGCCAAAGTCATTGGAGCCGACAGTGTGACTGCTATTTAGTGTGTTATCCGTAATAACATCGTGCCAGACAACTTTACTAATAGAAGCGGTTAAGTTGGGGGCGTCAGCAACCGCTTCAATTTTCACATCCATGGTTGTCGGAGCACTATTACTACTGCCATCAGTCACCGAATAGGTAAAGCTTGCTAGTGGACTTCCTTGATTTCCCGTACCACCAAGCAATCCATCAGCTTCGTTTTGCGTTGGGATAAAGCGTAAATGACCTGCATCGATCATTATCGAGGTGATTAACATACCTGTTGTTACGTTTAGCCAATTACCGTTTTCAAAGTACTGCAACCTACCATTAAGTGGGTTTGGTAGTGAGTCAATTTTTATCGACAATTCAGCTTTTGCAGTATCACTATCGGTTACGTTGAATTTAGACCAATCAAAGTAAATAGCTGTATCTTCCAATCCTGTCACTGTAGAAGCAGAAACTGAAGGGGTGATGTTAACTTGAGGAATAACAGAGAAAGTTGCATCGAAATGATCGCCATCTCCATCAGTCGCTCTTACTTTGAAATCAATATCACCATCGCTAGGTTGTAGCATCTTTTGATATTGATGGAAGTCCCATTGACCAGTACCTGGGGTGAATTCCAGTTTGAATACCAAGTGACCAGCTGCATCGACCCCAATCAGTGTATTTGCGGTTTGGGTTATAGTGATTGCACTGCCTGTTGCCGTGAACAAATTGGTTTCATCACTACCTTGTAAGGTGAGCGAACCTTTACCATCTGCACCCCAATCAGGGTTTACTGTTCCAGAAGCAAAGGCGATTGCTGGTGGAGTAGTTGTACCTAAAAATTCAATTGCTGTAACAGTGAAGTCACTATTATCACCGCTATTTGGTCCTTGGCCATTATCAAGGGCTTTGATGACCATAGTGTCAAAACCGCCTTGTAAGGCTTGGAAGTTGGCGGCATAGTCGCCACTGCTGGCATCTGAGCTAAATGTTTGAGTTGCGATAAGTTGGCCATCTCGCCAAAACTCGACGACACCGACTTCTAGTTCGCCACCAAACATGTGGGAAAACTGGATATTTACGCCGTAGGCAATAGTTCCAGGATCGAGAGTAATGATGATTTCTTCAGATGCAGAACTTCCATCTGCAAATTTACGGAAATCGACTTCGTTCGCGAGATTATGATAAGGAGCACCAGCGCTACTAACACCTATCCCACTACTACTACCAAAGATTGCGGCATCAATTAAATTTGAGTTAGTTGACGAAGTGAATCCTCTTGCACTGATAGTAAACCCATTGAAATCTAATGAATTACTGTTGCCGCTGTAACCAGTGAGTGAGAATGAACCCACCAATGAATCAGGAATACTTGTCGTTGTAGTTTGCACGGCTGCAATTGGTGATATGACTGGAGCATCATCTTCAATGGTGACATTGAAACTTCCAGTTGATGTTCCACCATGACCATCATCAACATTGATACCGATATTGACTGACAAGGTGTCTTCAGTCTCAGTATCTGGATGATCGACGGGACCTTTAAGCGTGACATCATAGGTCCAATTTCCTGAACTACCATTAACCGGTGGCGTCAGTGTTGCAGTCATAATTTCGGTATATGAAGCCTCACCTGCAGTACCAATATAACCCGTTAAAGTTTGCGTGACAGGGTCCCAACTCCATTGAATTGCTTGGCCACCAGAGAATAATCCTGATGGGCCAGAAAGTGAAACGGTCAGATTATCATTATTACTATCTTGTATGCTTACTGTCCCAGAGGCGTCAGGACTATTAGTCGAATCGGTATCTCCAGTGCTATCAGGTAGACCTAGGGGCAAACCTTCCTCTGAAACAATTACGTTATTAAGTACGTTAATCGTTGGTACTGAATTGACCGTTGCAGTATCTGAGCCCTGACTTGAAGTGTTGCCCGCCGCATCCGTTTGGGTCGCATAGATTGTAATATCTTGACCTGCTTCAGGGGTTGACTCTGTCCAGCTAATGATACCATTACTGTAGCTGAAGTTTGTTGCGGGAGTGCCATCAGCAAATTGTAGTTCGATAACCCCGTTACCAACATCGACTATTTTAAGCTCAATTGAGGTTATGACTGCACTGTTATTGATCGTTAAATTAACATGCCCTCCAGCTAAAAAGTCAGTGGCATCAATATTAACTTCGATCTGAACACCAGCACCATTATTACTAATCTCAGATTGAGTAAGTACACCATCACCAGGTATACCGTCATCAACGATTAATACTGTTGGAGGATTAGGGGCGGTGGTATCAATCGTGACACTGTCGTGGGCGGAATAGCTGTTGCCCGCAGGGTCGGTGACAGTGGCCGTCAGGGTGAGGGTAGCTCCGTCTGCTGGGACATTCACTGCCAGCGCCAGACCGCTGTCGAGCATGGCTTGGGTGACAGGGCCGTTAAACAGCTCGTTTCCGTCTTGATCGACAATCACTAAGGTATCGCCCAGGGCAGTGCCGGCGGCGAGGGTAACGACGTAGTTTACTTGCCCGTCGAGCTCTGCACTACTGAGCAGGCCGTCGTTGTTGGTGTCTTCCGTGATGCTGATGCTGACCGCTGGGGCGGTAGTATCAATCACCACGTCCTGGGTGACGGT
>NZ_JAUOEU010000040.1:0-35432 GCF_031932105.1 Shewanella sp. SP1S1-7 | reverse complement strand
AAGACGAAAGCCTCTACAGCAATGTAGAGGCTTTTTTCGTATTGGCATGTTAGAAAATATTACTTTTGCCAAAATAATTACGGGTCTGCTTTATCTTTATGGATGTTTAATACCATTCCGCATTGAAGTCTGATCTAATAGCAAGCAACCCAACAGCTTAAAATTGGATTATGAAACCTGAAACTGCTGAAAGTCTGCTTAGCCTCTCCAAAAGAGAAAAAAATCCGCATAAGCGCATGCGATTGCTCGCTGTATCGCTATTTTTGCAATGCCATAACCGCACTCAGGTGGCAAGCCAGTTGAAGGTGGCCAGATCTAGCGTCAACTTATGGGTCTCCAGCTATCTTGGGCAAGGACTGGCAGGACTTGAAGATAAACCACGCCTAGGGAAGAAGCCGTCATTGTCAAATGAGCAAAAAAGAAGACTCGCCAGATACATTGAGTTCAAAGCACAATCAGATGAGGGCGGCAGACTCACTGGGGCCGACATCCAGCAATACATCTCGAGTGAATTTAATGTCGAGTATCATCCCAATCACATCTACAAGCTACTAAAGAGCATGGGATTCTGTTGGATAACCAGCCGCTCCAGGCATCCAAAACAAACTCAGAGCTTACAGGACGCTTTTAAAAAAGTTTCCTCTGGAAACGATCCTTCACGCTCCCATTCATATACAACCACACCAGATTGATATTTGGTTTCAGGACGAAGCCAGATTCGGCCAGCAAAATACAACGACACGACTTTGGGCCCCCAAAGGCAGTAGACCAAGAGCGCTAAGACAGCAGCAGTTTGAATATGTGCATCTCTTCGGCGCAGTCTGTCCTGCAACAGGAGAAACTGAAGCCATCATCACGCCATTCGTTAATAAGGACATCATGCACCAGCACTTGGAGCTGATTGCAAAACGCACCAAACCTGGCCGCCATGCTGTCGTGGTAATGGACGGTGCGGGTTGGCATACCAATGACATTGCTGCTGATATCCCCAACCTGTCTATACTCAAACTGCCGCCATATTCCCCAGAACTAAACCCCATCGAACAGGTATGGAGTTGGCTGCGCCAACATTATCTCGCCAATCGCTGTTTTAAAGGATATGAGGACATAGTGGATGCCTGCAGCCAGGCATGGAACAGCTTTATCAGTTGTACAAAACGCGTGGTAAAAATGTGCTCTCGGGAATGGGCAAAGGTGACTGAACTTTAATGTGGAATGGTATAAGTTGTTGATATAGTTGTAAATTAATCGTGTCCTGTTAGGCTCGCCAAATTTGAAAGCTCTAATCTGAGTATCTGAAAAAAGTGATACTTTACCTCAATCATTATTTACTTCAATGTTAGCCATCCTCACTCAAGAGGGTTTTATACCAGTCTACACATCCATTATTGTGTCGCGTTGACACATATTCTGGCGTTTTGAGCCGACTATAGATAAGTAACTGCTTCGCACTCATCGTGATGGGAATTGGTATTATGCGGTTTTCACGTATACACTTTTTTACATTACCCATCGAGCATCTGCTTTTAGGTTGAAACTATCAATGGAATTGCGTGGCTTATTGAGGTTATTGCCGCTATTGATGTGTATGCCATTACTGGCTTATGCCGACCGTTTAGCGATGGCGAATGTTAAGCCTGCTGGCCAAGATGTTAGTGTTACTCAGACAGTAAGATATTGCGTCGACCCTGACTGGTTGCCTTATGAAGGAATCCGAGAGGGTAAGCATCTGGGTATTTCGTCAGACTATATTGATTATATTGAATCGCATTCCTCGCTCAAGTTTCAGCTGGTGCCGACTTCCTCTTGGACCGAGACCTTATCTTTTTTGCAAAGCGGACAGTGTGATTTAACTCCTATGCTGAATAAAACCCTGATACGAGAGACTTATCTGCACTTCAGTGATGTTTATTTTCGCTCTCCTAATGTATTGGTGTCACTTAAAGAGCAGCCTTTTCTACAAGGATTTGAGAATATTGGCGCACGTACTTTAGCCGTACCTAAAGGCTATCGTTTGGCCGAATATATTCAGCATTATTATCCTCAGATAGAGACGCTTACCGTTGCCAGTGAACCCGCAGGATTGCAATCGGTTCTCGATAAACGCGCCGATCTTTTTGTGGGATCGATGTTTTCGGTTAACTCTTATATCCAACAAACGGGATTTAATCATTTGAAAATAGCCGGTTGGGGTGGCCCAGAAGATGAGCTGCGGATGGGCGTCGCTTATGGTCAAGAGTCCTTGTTACCTATGGTAAATAAGGCCTTAAATGCTGTGAGTGAGCAAGAGCGGATCACGATTTACCAGAAGTGGAATAATGTGACTGTCATAGATGAGACTAATTATTCACTTGTTTACCAAGTGATCTGCGCGACATTTTTGTTACTGCTCATATTAGGGGCGAGAACTTACTTTATTAGTCAATATAACCGTAGACTCACCGATAAGAATCAGCAGCTCGAAACCTTACGACAGCAGCTTGAGGCTTCAAATGCCGAACTCGAGTTTTTATCTACCCATGATCCCCTGACCAAGTTGTATAACCGACATTACTTTAATCGCCTTTTTATTAATAATGAGCAGCATGATAAATCTGCTAAGGCAGGCATGTGCCTTGTGATGATTGATATCGATTACTTTAAAGAGATTAATGACACGCTAGGGCATAACGTCGGGGATCGGATCCTTGAGCAAGTGTCGCAGGTACTACAGCACTGCGTGCGTGAATCTGATGTGGTTGCCCGTTGGGGTGGCGAAGAGTTTGTGATCCTCTGCCAGCAGTCATCCTTACCCTTAGTTGAAAGCTTGTGTGTGCGGATAGCTGAGAGGATCAAACATTATCAATTTACTGACAATGTGCAGTTAACTTGCAGTTTTGGCGTCGCTAAGCTTGCCGATAACGAACCTATGATGTTGTGCTTTGAACGTGCCGACCGCGCGCTTTATCGTGCTAAAGCACAAGGGCGTAATCAAATGTGCACCGACAGGTAAACATTTGCGCAAGTATGATTTACTGTTATTTAAGTAAATGGTTGCTACTGAGATGAGTTTACTAAGCCATCTTTATTTTAGAGGAAGGATTAGCATTATTGCACCAGCCGTAATGCTCATGGGTTAATGTTAGTGGTTTGTACCTAACAATATGATAGAAATTCATTAGAAATGACCTTATCCCATTAGAATGTAGTTTTTTTAACGTTTTTTATTGATTGACTGAAAAATAAGCTAAAGAGTTTTACTAAGTTGTTTTAGTTCGTGTTTATGGCCATTTTATTAAATTATTACGCGACTTTATCGTGAAAAAGTAGTCTAGCCATTTGCGCCGAGAAGGGTTCCAATTTACAATATGCGCCTAAAATAATCTGATGTGCGGTGTGTCGGTGTTTGTCGCATACTCCGTCTACTTCTTAAACTACTCATTAAAGTTGAATCATGACCGAATTATCCAAATACAGAAACATTGGTATCTTCGCTCACGTTGACGCGGGTAAAACCACGACCACCGAGCGTATCCTTAAGCTAACCGGTAAAATCCATAAAATCGGTGAAGTTCACGATGGTGAATCTACCACTGACTTCATGGTACAGGAAGCTGAGCGCGGTATTACTATTCAGTCTGCTGCAGTTAGTTGCTTCTGGAAAGATCACCGTTTCAACGTTATCGACACCCCAGGACACGTTGACTTCACAGTTGAAGTTTATCGTTCTCTGAAAGTGCTTGATGGCGGTATCGGTGTATTCTGTGGTTCAGGCGGTGTTGAGCCTCAATCAGAAACTAACTGGCGCTATGCGAACGAATCTGAAGTTGCGCGTATTATCTTCGTAAACAAGTTAGACCGTATGGGTGCTGACTTCTTACGTGTTGTTAAGCAAACTAAAGACGTATTAGCTGCTAATCCACTGGTTATGGTTTTACCAATCGGTGTTGAAGACGAATTCACAGGTGTTGTTGACCTGTTAACTCGTAAAGCTTATGTATGGGATGATTCAGGTTTACCAGAGAACTTCGAAGTTCAAGACGTTCCTGCTGACATGGTTGATCTTGTTGAAGAATACCGTGAAATGCTGATCGAAACAGCCGTTGAGCAAGACGATGCTGTGATGGAAGCTTACATGGAAGGTGAAGAGCCATCTATGGAAGACATCAAGCGTTGTATCCGTGCGGGTACTCGTACTATGGCATTCTTCCCAACATACTGTGGTTCTGCATTCAAGAACAAAGGTATGCAACTGGTTCTTGATGCTGTTGTTGACTACTTACCATCACCAGATGAAGTTGATCCACAACCATTAACTGACGAAGAAGGCAACGAAACTGGCGAATTCGCTATCGTTTCTGCTGATTTACCGTTAAAAGCATTAGCGTTCAAAATCATGGATGACCGTTTCGGCGCCCTGACTTTCGTACGTATCTACTCTGGTCAACTGAAGAAGGGTGACACCATCCTGAACAGCGCTACAGGTAAAACTGAGCGTATCGGCCGTATGTGTGAAATGTATGCTGATGACCGTATTGAAATTGAATCTGCTCAAGCTGGCGACATTATCGCTATCGTGGGTATGAAAAACGTTCAAACTGGTCACACTTTATGTGACGTGAAACACCCATGTACTCTTGAAGCCATGGTGTTCCCAGAGCCAGTAATCTCTATCGCAGTTGCGCCAAAAGATAAAGGCGGCTCTGAGAAAATGGGTATCGCTATCGGTAAGATGATCGCTGAAGATCCATCATTCCGCGTAGAAACTGACGAAGATTCAGGTGAAACCATCCTTAAAGGTATGGGCGAACTTCACTTAGATATCAAAGTAGACATTCTGAAGCGTACTTATGGCGTTGAATTGATCGTAGGTGAGCCACAAGTTGCTTACCGTGAAACCATTACTCAAATGGTTGAAGATCAATACACTCACAAGAAACAATCAGGTGGTTCTGGTCAATTCGGTAAGATCGAATATATCATCCGCCCAGGTGAGCCAAACACTGGTTTCGTGTTCAAATCTTCAGTAGTTGGTGGTAGCGTTCCGAAGGAATTCTGGCCAGCAGTTGAGAAAGGTTTCGCGAGCATGATGAACACAGGTACTATCGCTGGCTTCCCAGTGTTAGACGTTGAGTTCGAATTAACTGACGGTGCATTCCACGCAGTTGACTCATCAGCAATCGCGTTCGAAATCGCTGCTAAAGGCGCTTTCCGTCAGTCTATTGCCAAAGCTAAACCACAACTTCTTGAGCCAATCATGAAAGTTGACGTGTTCAGCCCAGATGACAACGTGGGTGACGTGATCGGTGACTTAAACCGTCGTCGCGGCATGATCAAAGACCAAGTTGCTGGTGTAACAGGTGTTCGCGTTAAAGCTGACGTACCGTTATCAGAAATGTTCGGCTATATCGGTACTTTACGTACAATGACTTCTGGTCGTGGTCAGTTCTCTATGGAGTTCTCACACTACAGCCAATGTCCAGCTAGCGTAGCTGAGAAAGTTGTTGCTCAAGTTAAAGAACGTAAAGCTGCTGAAGCTAAGAAGTAATTCTTAACTTACATTAGCTAATATTTAGTTAGCTAATAAAAACCGCTGTAGGCCCCTAGGCTCACAGCGGTTTTTTTATGGGTGAGATCCAACTGTCATCACTAGTTACGGTTGACGAAGCTTCGTATCTCTTTGTTTAAAGTCCGTATCCTTTTGTTTTACAGAATGTCATTTCTCGCTTTATCTTCTCAGTATTTCAGCGCTCAGTTTTTTGTTTACTCAATTCAAGCAAGGCCTTGGCCGCGGGTGTTAAAGGTAAACTTTGACGCCAAATAAGCGCCAGATCCCATGTCATTGCGGGCTGCATAGGTTTAAAGATCAGTTTGCTGGTGCTTAGTCTATTGCAGATAGGCTCAGGTAAAATGGCGACACCCATATCGGCCTCAACCATGGCGGCGAGAAAATCCCATTGGCCGCTGCGAAAGGCAATATTGAGCTGAACACCTGCTTTGCGACTGAGGCGATTAATCAGTTTAGCGAGGGAGAAGTCTTCGTTATAGAGAATAAAAGGGTAGGGTTGGAAGTCCTGCCAGTTTAAGTGGTCTTTCTCGGCTAAGGGATGCCCCTCTGGCAGGCATGCGAGTAAAGGGTACTTAGTCAGGGGTTGATTGACGAGTTCGGTCTCATGGGTCGTGGGGAGCGCAGTAAAGGCGATATCGAGACTGTTATTGAGTAGGGCTTGCTCGCAGCCAAATCCGCCGTACTCATACATGTGTAGCTCAACTCCTGGGTAGCGCTTACGATAGCTAGTGAGCAAACCTATAATTAGGCTGCTCATCATGGGACACACCCCTAGCCGTAATCGCCCCGACTTGAGACCGCTGAGGTTACTCATGTCCTCCTGCAATCTATGCCATTGACCGAGGATTTCCCGCGCACTATGCTCAAATAGCTGCCCTGCCTGAGTTAGCTCAACCTTTTGGTTATTTCGGATCAGCAAGGTTTCCCCTAGGCTTTCTTCGAGTCTTTGGATGATTTTGCTCAGTGTCGGCTGAGTGATAAAACATTTCTGCGCGGCGCGGGTAAAGTTTTCAGTTTCCACTAGGGTCAGAAAACACTGTAAGGTCTTGATTGGGATGTTCATGCTCAAATGGAATTCATATTATGGAATTTATTCATTTTACTAATGATGGCTTAAATATTACTTTGACCTTGTTAACAAAACAGGGGTATACCGATGAAATCAAGTTCGAGTCTGTGGGTAGGGGCTTTGTGGCAGGCGGCTATGCCTGTGGCAAAAGAGGTGCAAAACGCTAAAGCGGCGCAAGTCACTAAAACGGCTCCAGCGGGTGATTTGCATAAAGCAAAACAACAAGTAAACCCAGCCTAGGCTGGGTTTTTACTTTTCTGCGTTTTAGGTTCTGCTCTTATCTTTATTTCCCTGTATTCTCACTTTGCCTTTTTAACCTCTGCTCAATCCTTCCTCGGTGAAAGTACTGTTCAGTAACGGACGCTGAGCCAGCGATAGACGTTTAGTCTTATATTTACTTGAATGCTCATTACTGACTCTAAGCCTATTCATTAGGATAGGATGCTTAAATAGTAAAAAAGCCACCCTATAAACTCGGGTGGCTTTGCTCTGCAGGGGAAAGTGATTTATTGGCCGGAGAATTGATTCTCAACGAGTGGTTGCTTGTTTTCGGCTTGAGCGACATGGCATTGAGTACAGAAATAGTTATGTCCGTTCACTGTGCCTTTATCATCAATCACATGGGACTTAGCGACAGGCGTGGCTTTCATGCGTTTTGCCTTGTCCCAACTATGGCAGCTTAAACAGCCATTTTTATCTAAGGTGATCTTGTAATCGTCCTTATGTGGGATGAGCGGTGGTTGCTCGCTAAAACTGCGCTCAATGGCGGTGCCGCGGCTGGGATAGGTTGCCATGGCATCGGCTGGGCGAATGTCGGTGATCGCCATGTTTCCTGCGAGGGATTGAATGTTAACCGGCGCTGCATTAGTGTCGGCTTGCTGACCGGAACAGCCTACTATGCCGATAAGTAATGCAGTTAAGGTGAGTATTTTTTTCATTGGTTATTCTCCGCCTTGGTGACTTTGACTGGGCACTTTTTAAAGTCAGTTTCTTTTGATAGGGGATCGGTCGCATCCAAAATCAGTTTATTGACTAACTGGCGCGCATCGAAGAAGGGCATAAATACCACGCCGCGTGGCGGTTTGTTACGGCCTTTAGTTTCAACTCGGGTTTTCACTTCACCGCGCGGTGAGGCTACTATGACCTCATCGCCGCGTTGTACACCGCGGGCTTTGGCATCCTCTGGATGCATAAAAATCTGCGCATCGGGAAAAGCACGGTAAAGCTCGGGGACGCGGGCGGTCATCGAGCCTGTGTGCCAATGCTCAAGCACGCGGCCAGTCGACATCCACAGATCGTATTCTGCATTCGGCTCTTCGGCGGCGGGCTCGTAAGGTAGGGCGAAGATCACCGCTTTACCATCTGGCTTACCATAGAATTTAAAGCCTTCACCCGCTTTGACATAAGGGTCGCTCCCTTCTACGAAGCGGCGCAGGGTTTCTTTGCCATTAACGACTGGCCAGCGTAGGCCGCGGGTTTCGTGGTAACGGTCAAAGTCGGCTAGATCATGGCCGTGGCCACGACCGAATGTGGCATATTCTTCAAAAATGCCTTTTTGCAGATAGAAACCAAAGTGCTCGCTCTCATCGTTGAGATCTGCTTTGCAATCCGATGTGGGGAACTTGTCGATCACGCCGTTGGCGAATAGCACTTCATATAAGGTTTTATCCTCATATTCTGGTTGCTTAGCTATCAACTCAGCTGGCCAGACTTCAGATACTTTAAAACGTTTTGAAAACTCGACTAATTGCCACAGATCTGAGGTCGCGCCTTCGGGGGCTTTAACCTGTTGGTGCCACATATGAGTACGGCGCTCGGCGTTGCCGTAAGCCCCTTCTTTTTCGACCCACATTGCCGTTGGCAAAATCAAATCCGCCGCCATGGCGGTGATAGTTGGGTAGGGATCTGAAACCACGATAAAGTTTTCTGGATTACGGAAACCAGGATAGATTTCATCGTTGATGTTGGGGCCCGCCTGCATGTTGTTGGTGCACATAGTCCAGTAGCAGTTGAGCTTGCCATCTTTGAGCATGCGGCTCTGGAGTACGGCATGGTAGCCAGGTTTTGCGGGAATCGTCCCTTCAGGCACCTGCCATAGTTTTTCGGTAATGGCGCGGTGTTTGTCGTTGGTCACTTCCATATCGGCGGGTAAACGATGGGCGAAAGTCCCCACTTCACGTGCAGTCCCGCAAGCCGAAGGTTGACCTGTTAACGAGAATGGACTGTTACCCGGAGTGGCAATTTTGCCCGTGAGTAAGTGGATGTTGTAGAGCATGTTGTTTGCCCATACACCGCGAACATGTTGGTTAATGCCCATGGTCCACAGACTCATCACTTTAACGTTAGGATCGGCATAGGCCTTGGCTAAGGTTGCTAATTTTTCGGGCTCAACACCACTCATCTTAGCCGCGTATTCCAGCGTATAAGTGCTGACAAACTTGGCGTACTCGTCAAAGCTAATTGGAGTTGATTTACCATTGCCTGGATTTTTGGCTTTTTTCTCTAATGGATGATCTGGACGCAGGCCATAGCCGATATCGTCAACGCCTAAGGCAAACTTAGTATGTTTAGTGACAAAGTCGGTATTAACCGCTTTATTTTGAATAATGTAATTGGCAATAAAGTTGAGGATCACTAAGTCCGATTGCGGGCGGAACACCATAGGATTATCGGCTAAATCGAAGCTGCGATTTTCAAAGGTCGACAGCACATGCACGCGACAAGTTGGACTGCTTAAACGTCTATCGGATAAACGTGCCCATAGAATTGGGTGCATCTCGGCCATGTTCGCGCCCCAAAGCACAAACTGATCGGCGGCTTCTAAATCGTCATAACAACCCATGGGCTCATCAATACCGAAGGTGCGCATAAAACCGCCTACGGCAGAGGCCATGCAGTGGCGTGCGTTAGGGTCGATATTGTTCGTTAGAAAACCTGCTTTATGGAGTTTAGAGGCGGCGTAGCCTTCCCAAATGGTCCATTGGCCAGAGCCAAACATACCCACTGATGTTGGGCCCTTGGTGGCGAGACTGTGTTTCCATTTCGCCGCCATAGTATCAAAGGCCATATCCCAGCTGATTGGGGTGAACTCGCCTTCTTTATGGTATTTGCCGTCTTTCATCCGCAGCAAGGGCGTGGTTAATCTGTCCTTGCCGTACATGATTTTTGATAGGAAATAACCTTTAATACAGTTAAGGCCACGGTTGACTGGACTCTCAGGATCGCCCTTAGTAGCAACGACTTTACCCGCTTTGGTGCCGACTAATACGCTACAACCCACACCGCAAAAGCGGCAAGGAGCTTTATCCCATTTGATATTGTCTGGCTGTTCGGCGGCTTCAACCATTTTAATGGGAAGCGTGACACCAACGGCTGTTGCGGCGGCAACCGCTGCGTTGGCCTTGAGAAACTCGCGGCGGCTTATGCTCATAATCTTTCCTCACTCTCTTGTTCTAAAGGTGCGACTTGGTGGTAAATCAAACTGGCAGATAACACGCCGGACAGGGCATTGATGGCTTCAATATTGTCGAGTATCGCCCTTTGGCTACTCCCTTCGAGGGTGACAACCAATTTTCCCTCGGGCGTAACCGCATGAATATCGGCGCCCATTAATGAGCGGATATTGGCTTCAACCTGCTGTAATACTTTAGGTGCGGCATGCACCACAAGGCTGGTGACGTGGTATTCCTGACTCATAAGGGCTGACCTGTAGTGGTGTTAACTCGGTTGCTTAATATTAAAAAGGAGAGCAACCGAGTACTGATACTGGTGAGTCTAGACCTGATGAAAAATGTGGGTATACCTCACAAGAGGTATTGCAAGCGATAGTCGATCCGGATCAAAGTTTTGCGAGTGATCTAACTCTCAGTTTGAAATTTAAGCGGTGAGTTTATTGCTGATGAGGTGTGTTGTACTTGGCCGTATATGGGATACGGCCAATAATTCAAGTTTATAAATATTGCCAACCTTTAAGCAATATCGCGGGCGGAATGGCATTTTCACTGCCCAAATCGGCTTCGCCTAGGGCATTGTCATAATGGATCTTGCCATTGCCCGTGGCGGTGATGGATTTTCCTCTTACTGAGCCGAAGATTTCGGGGCCACCGGGCAGATTGACTTTTGATTTAGGCGCATAAAGCGCGGCGTAAATCGGCACGCTTCCACTGACAGTAACATCTTTATTTGAACTCGAATAAATCGCTAACGGCGGTTTATTGCTGCTGGTTAGGGTTTGGCTTTTAATGCTATTACCGTTATTGGTACCCGCCGTAAAGGAAATCTCACCATTCACAAATAGCGTTAGGCTTGAGCCAGGGGCGATATTGAGTTGGTTTGCGCCACTCATTTTAAAGTCACCATTGATGATCAGTGTGACATCCCCACCGCTGATGTTTAATACACCATCGCTACTCATGACTAAACTGTCGAGATTAAATACTGGGGTTTCAGAACCGAAGATGTTTTCGGAGCTTGAGGACAGTGCTGGAAACGCATTACTGTTACCTGAACTCGCTGTCGAGCCCGTTGGCGAAATGGTGACATTTTGGGTTGATGCTATTGTTCTCGCGCCATTGTTGGGCATTTTAAACCCTCCCATCACGGCGCCAATATCTAAGGGATCGCAGGACTTAGTGGGAACGGGAGGGACATTAGGCGCTTGTTTCACTGCTTGGCCAATGTTGCTATTTTGATGGAAGTTGCCATCACCACCATATTGAAGCGTCCCATTCACTTTGGCACCGGGAGCCGTTGATGCGTTGTTATTGGCTTGCACTGAGCCTTCAACTGTCCCACTGTTCTTTAGCTCGAAATTCTGACCCGCAGCGATATTTCCCCCGATAGTACCTGTGCCTAAGATGACATCTTTATTGCTTTGAATATTGCCCATTAAGGAAGATGAGCCTGTCAATGTAACATTTCCCGTAGCACTGACATCGCCGTAAATCGGCGAATTGCCCGACAAGGTTACATCGGCATTCGGTTCAACCGTCGTCACATTGCCTTTGCCGTGCTTATTGAGTTGGCTGTTGCCTTGATCATTATTGAAGCTATCGCCGTAGGCACCTTTTCGTGAGTCATAACCATCGATTGTGCTACTACCAGTAAGATTGAGGCTCTCGCAGGAAACGATGGCATCGTTAAAAATGTTATTGCCCTTTGCGCCTTTTAGGGCGAAGAGTGCATTGAGTTTGGCCTGACCTTCTAAGTGTTGCCCAGTGCTGTTGACGCTGAGTTCGGCGCTCGGGGTCACGGTTTTTGTCAATGTATAGGCGCTGCTGTCGATACTGCCTGAGGCACTCTTTGGCAGACTGTCATGTAAGGAGGCCGCGGTGCTTTGAGGCGCTTTAATTAAAGTCGCTTTGAGGGTGTTATAGCTTTCATACATGCCTTGTTCGGCGGTGAGTTGCGCATTGACTTGCTTCTGGAAGTTCCCGCTCAGCCGCTCTTGTACTAAGTTATCTCGCAGTGATGTCACGACCAATAAACTGGCTAATATACTGAAGACTAAGACGATAAGTAACACTGCACCCTTTTGCTTATTAATATTGCCGCGAAGTGGCGAAGCGTGAGCAAATGAACGTTCCGTGTGCATGTCTGTGCTTCCTCGTGCCTATGGCACTTGTTGTGAATTAATGGCTTGTTGCCAAAGAGGTTTACGCAGTGCGATCTGTAAGCTAATACCCTGATCATATTGGGTCGGTAAAGCTAAGGGTTTCAAATTAATACTGACGAGTTCACCAGTTTGAGAGAAGTGAGCCGCTTCTAGCCCAGTGAGAAGCGTTTGTGCGCCATCACCATCGTCGCAGGATAAGTTAGGTGCTAAAAAGCTAAAGGTTTCGGTGTAATCAGCGGTTTTACTTTGGCCTAAACAGCTAATACTCGGTTGGTTTGCGGAGGCACGCGTGCTTAGGACGAGTTCGTTAGCCGATACAAGGGCGACATTATCCGCCTGTTTGATGCTTTTACTGAGCGTTAGCGTGGCGTACCTTAAGGCGTCGGCGGCATTTTCTAGACGTTTACTTTCCTCAACGGTGGCCTTAAGTGGCGCAAAGAAATTGATCACAGCGATCATGATGATCAGCCCTAATACCATGGCAATCATCAGTTCGGATAAGCTAAACCCCGATTGTCTTAAGGCGGGTTTAATGTGTCTCCATTGAGTGTGATGAGCTGAAATCACAGTTAGGCCTTACACAGATGGGGAAAACTGGCGTTAAGACTGACGCTATTATCGGTATCGACTCGACCATCTTGCCAAGTCACAGTAATTGCCATGTTGTCTTGATAAGTGGCGGGTAACACTAAGTCAAAGCCTATGGGGAAATATTGGCTTAAACTGGCTCTAAAATTGATATCTTCGAAGCGGGCGGGTTGCTTTTGCACTTCGCATAATCTTGGCCAAATCTGCTCAATGACATTTTGCGCTTGCACTGTGGCAACTGTGTATTGAAAGCTATTGCTGGCATGTTGTAGCGATGATAGCTGCGCTTTTGCCAGTGCAAGCAATGAAGTGACTGATACCACGAGTGAAACTAAAACTTCTGTCATGGTAAAGCCAAGGTGCTTTTTACCTATGTGATTGAAGGCTTTCATGCACAATCCTCACTTTGAAGTTGACTTTGGCCGCTCGGTAAAATGCATAAATTCATGTTTTCACCTTGACTGTTCGTCAATGAAATACTGGTTTTGGCGGTGTTGCCTGTGGCACTGATGCTGATGCTCGTCAGTCCTGTTACATCAATTCCATGCGTCGGAGGCGTAAAAATCTTCAATTCGTTATCGTCGCTATCTTTAATGACCCAAAGTCCTGCTTCTGTTGCCGTGAGAGTAATTAAAGTACTGCGTTTTATCGCTTCGCTGCGGGCAAATTTATAGCTAGAGACCAATTCATTCGCAGCGGCTGTTAGCTGTTCACGTGCCATAACGTCGCGGTACGAAGGGAGGGCTAAGCTGCCTAAAATACCGATAATCGCGACGGTAACCATAAGCTCAACTAAGGTAAATCCTTGATTCCACGTGTTTGACATTTAATTCGTCCAACAATTGGCTGCGGGAGTTCGCACACCTTTCTGATTAACGCTTAACGTGCCACAGCTATCCGATTGGCGGCTGGTTGGGATTGCCGAGAGGGAGAAACTTAACTTGTCTTCCGCTGGTGTGTAGCTAAAGGTGTAATAAGGACTATTGGTTAAGGTTTGCGTTGCAGGGTACTTACCATGACGGGAATAATTGCGCTCTAATGCTTGCACGCTTGTCATCAGATATTGCTGGGCATCGAAACGACGACCTTGCTTTAGGTATTCGGAAAAAGAAGGGATAGCAATAGCAGCGAGAATGCCAATAACTGCAACGACGATCATGAGTTCAATTAAGGTAAAACCTTTCTCTATGCGGATGATAGAACTCATTCACAACTCCATTTGTGTCGGTTGATGCGCATTGCAGTCACTCATAAACGTGAGAGTTAAACTGTTATTTGTACGTTATGACAACGTTGTCATTTAAATTTATGATACTGTATTTGGGTTGACTTTAAAATGCAACAATTGGTTGATTATTAGTCTTGAACTCGATCGCAAATAGGGTGTTATTGTGGGCTTGGTCACGTACGGCGTGTTGCTATATCTTTATATAACAGCAGTTTAAAATGATTCTCTGAATAACTGTCTTGTTATGTTACTTCGCGCTGACTTAGCATTTCTGGTTATAAGAACTATGTTTGGGCTCAATAGCCCGTCAGTTCCATATAACCTGTACCAGTATGGCTGCCAGAGAGTTGTACTGGGCCTTCCCAGTAGGGCGTCGATAATGGCATGGCGCTATTAGGATTGAGCGGGGTGATAGTGATATCGATATTCTCGCTGGGGATCTTAACTTGCCAGCTAACGGGATAGTCGCCATTGACAGTGTGTTGCCATTTAAGTGGCGTCATCTGAATGTCATTGGGATTGTCAGTGGAATTGATATTGCGCCCTGTGCCATCGGTAAACATTCTTCTGGCGCTATAAAATGCCGAGATAGGCGCATTTTTTGCGGACTCTGCTGGAGACTGATCTCGTAGTTGAAACAACATCAGCGTCGAGCCATCGTTTAATCTGAGCGCAAACCAATCCCAACCCTGTTGCGTTTTCGTGAGAAATTGCGAGCTCCACTCCCTGTCGAGCCAGCCTTGGCCTGCGACTCGCTCCACTTTGCCATTGCGGTTGATTTCACCTGAGATTTCGATAAAGGGTTGGCTGTAATAGTAAGAGGCAACTTGGCCATCGCGGCTTTTAAGGCTATAGCCGTTAGTGCCTTGGAATTGCAGTGGTGCTTGGCTGTTAAGCTGAAGTCGGTAGCTAAAATCAGGATTCTCCACCGTTAATGTGGCGGGAAAGAGAGCATTGGTTTCGCTCTGCCAGCGCCAGTTATCGAGGCGGATTTGATAGGGATCTAATTTCACCTCGGCAAACTCGCTATGGCGGCGCGACCACTTTTCGTGAGCCAGATGAGTTTGACTCGAGGTTAATGCGCTGTGGGCCAAGTAAAGCTGCTGAGTCGCCCAAGTTGATTCACTTTTGGTTGTTGTATCAGTTGCTTGCGGAGTTGCTGTTTGTGGATCTGTTGTTTGTGGAAAGGTTGCTTGCAAATCTGTGGGGTTAAGGGCAACTCTAAACTGCGTCCACTGGGCGCCGAGTTGCTCACCTTTTTCTGTGGTTAAATTGGCGGTCAGATACCACCATTCTTGGCGAAAGCCATTGTGCGCCAAGTGATCCCGCGGAAACTCAAATCTATAGCCGGGAACAACAGGGGCAAAGGCTAAATCATCTTGGTTAGTCGAGGTTTTCCCTACCACATTGGCCATGGATTTGGACTGAGTATTTGGGGGCGATGGTGTTTTATCACAGCCGCCGATAAGCATTAAGCCCACCACTGCCCATACAATACTGTTCAGATTGAGTGTTTTCATCACAGTGTCTCCTGCTGCAGACTGGCGACCAGTGGTTTGCGGGTTTGCCAATATAGCGGCAAGAGCACGGCTAAGGTGCAGGTGGCTAAGGCAATCAGTATTGCTTCGCCATAGGCTTGCCAATCCCAAATCATTTTTATCGTCCAGCCAAAGGCTTGCAAGGTGATCTTATTAATAAGCAGGTAACCTAACAGCGCGCCCGTTGGCATAGCGAGCAGGCAAGTGATCAGCACCACAATCAGCATCTGCATAAACACCATAGCGCGTAGCGCATTACGACTCACACCTAAGGAGTACAGCCGTGCCAGTGGCGCCTGCCTTGCCTGAGTCAACATTAAACAGGCACTAAAGAGGCCAATTGCGGCGACAATTAGCGTCAAACTATTTAGCACTAAGGTAATCGAAAAAGTCCGCTTAAACATGGCGATAGCTTGGGTTTTAATCTTAGTTTGGCTGTAGATTTGTGCTTGGGATAAACCTAATTCGCTTGCCAGTTGGATTTGCAGTTCATCGAGATCCGTTTCACTGATCTTGCTGCCTCGCTCTTTACCGTAAAAATTCGCCGCTAAACTTACCGGCAGTACAGGTAATTGTGCCTTTTGCCATAATGGCTGGCTGATAATCACCTCGTTGCGGGTATTGCCGTGGTCATAATAAATGCCGCCGATAATGGCTTGGCTGTTACCGGTTGTCTTAAGCGCATCCAATGACACGCTATCGCCAAGCTGCAATTGGTATTTGATGGCTAAGGGCTCGCTCACTAAGATCACGGGGGCGTTAAAGTAGGACTGCCACAGAGTTGGCAGGCTTTCTTTCAGGGCGCTGGTGTGGCGAATTGAATATTCATCACGGCTAAGTAGGCTAATTGGAATTGTTTGTGCGTTCGAACTATCCGTCGAGACAGGGAGTGAAAGCTGGGCTTCAATCTGCCACTGCTGATAAAGACCGTTGACTCTAGGATCCTGCATCAGCAGGGTTTGAATCGTGTCGATGCGCTGGCTCGGTGGGCGGATATAGAGATCGGCATGCAAGCGGGTTTCTAGCCAAGTCCGCAGGGTTTGCTCGAAGCTTCCCACTAGGGTGTTCATTGACACATTGGCACTGAGCGCCAGCAAGATCGCCATCATAGCCAAGGAGAGCGGTGCGATAAGCTCGCGGGTTTCGGCGAGCAGATATTGCCACAATCCAGGACGTGCCAAGGGCATTAATGCACTGACGCCCCAATGCAATAATTGCGGCAACAATAAGGGAATAGCGATAGCGACGATACCGAGCAACACTAAGCTGATGTTATAGCTTTGGCTGAAGGGAAACAGCAGAGCCGCTAAGGTCAATAAGCCACAGGCTAAGGCAAATTGAATGCTATGGGTTTTGCGGTGTGCCTGCATTTGCTGATAACGATTCGCCCCTTGTGCAAGTGCTTGGCGCGTAAGATCTAAATACAAGGGCAAGCAAGCGGCGAGCGCGGCAATTAAGGTGAGGGCAATTGCCTCAAAAAGCCAAGTCCATTGCCAAATACCGGGGAGCAAGTGGGCGCCATACATTTGCTCTAAGGTCATGGCGACCATAGGTTGCAGCCAGTGGCTGAGTTGCAACCCACTGATAAAGCCCAGACTTGAACCTATGACAACTAACAAAATTAATTCGAACATCAGTGCCGTCATCAAGGCGCGGCGCTCAATTCCCTGTTGTAATAACTGTACTAACAATTTTTGCCGCTTCATTAAGCTGTAGCGCACACCGTTATAGGCGATAAAGAGGCCGACAACGAAGGCTAACATGCTCATAGCATTAAGATTAAGGTGAAAACTGCGGGTCAATGCTATCAGTGCTTGGCCTTGATCCTGTTGGCTAAAGCTGGCCTTTTGGGGCGTAATCCCTAAAGCGTCGAGTTGGGATTTTAGTTTAGGTAGGTTTTCTCGCTCACTGAACATGGCGATATAGCTTAATCGGCCTTGCATGTTCAGTAATTGCTGGGCGAGGGACATATCGGCCAAGATGGCGCTGCCGAGACCAAAACTGTCATCAATTGCAATGACATCTAAGGTGCTATTTTCTAAAACAAGTTTACCTTCTGGTGCCACTTTGGCTGCTAGGCTGCGGCTCATGATTACTGTGGCTGCGCCGCTGAGGAGATCGGCAAGCGGTAAGTCATTCATCTGTGGCGAGGTAGCTGATGGTGTGTCGGTCGAGGCGTTACGTCTCGATTTTTGTAGTGTTAATGCGGCGACCAAATCGCTGCCTTCCAGTTGCCAGAACTGACCGTTTTTACCGGAAATTTTGCCGTTCACCACGGCGAGACTCTGACTTAATCCGGCTCGTCTCAAGGCGAAATAGACAGATTCATCTAAAGTGTTTTGTCCTAGGGGCGGCGTGAGTAGCACATCGGCGCGTTGGCTCAAAAGCTCAGTCGCATCGCTATAACTGCGCACCGCATTGTCGTTGGTCGCTTTAACCCCAATCAGTAGCGTCACGGCCAAAGCTATACCAAGCAGAATGGCTCCTGCTTGTATGGGCGCATGGCGATAATGGGCGATAAACACCTTTAGACTGAGCCATGTCAGTCTCAGCCCAGTCTGCTGAAGTCCAGCAGATGTTGCTTTCGTGAGCGGTTTATTGTTCATAGATAGCGACTGCACCTTGGGATAAGTGCCAACGTTTTTGCATAAAGGCGGCGCACTCTTCGCTGTGGGTCACCATTAAGATACTGGTTTGGCTTTCCCGCGCCAGTTCACACAGTAATGCCATGACTTGCTTACCCGACACATCATCTAAGTTACCTGTGGGTTCGTCGGCCAGCAGTAACGTCGGTTTATGGGCTAAGGCGCGGGCAATGGCTACGCGCTGTTGTTGACCGCCGGACAGGGCTTCAACTTGGCGGTGAAGTAATGGCATCAGTCCAAGTTTTTCAACCAGATAGTCACACCAGGCTGACCACGGCTGCGCGGTTAAACTTAAGGAGAAGGCGATATTATCTTTCACGTTGAGTGGCGTAAGTAAGTTAAATTGCTGAAATACAACACCTAAGGAATTGCGCCTGAAACGGCTCCAATCTTTGTCTTGCCAATTTGAGGTGGACGCTTGTTCTAGCAAGATCTCGCCCGAGTCAGGCATTTCAAAACCGGCGATAAGGTTAAGTAAGGTGCTTTTGCCGCTGCCGCTGGGACCGGTGAGCGCGACGGTTTCGCCTCTATGGATCTGTAGATCTACTGCTTGCAGCACTTGATGATATTGCTCGCCATCGCGAAAGCACTTGCTGATTTGGTTAAGCTTAGCGACGTCGACCATTGAGCAACTCCTTTATATCCATTGGCGGCTTATGTGGTAAGCAGTGTTTCAAGCTGTGGCTCCAACATATCCTGGCTGCAATTTAGCATTGCAATCCTGTGTTCAAGATAAAGCATTTTCTATTCAGATAGATACTGATTTTTCCTGTAATGGGATCATAAACGGAGTAACAAAACATAAATCGTCACTTGCCGTAAAAATAGTCAATTGAATTAAATCCTCGACGAACTGTGAGCAAACGGCTTGAGCTGAAGCCGCGTTTGTTGCATTCTGTGCGTCCTGTTAGCTTGAGAGTCAATCTCAATCTAACAATCCGTTCGGATGAAGGTAGCAGGAGAGTGGGGAATTGACCCCACACCGACGAGGCAACTTTGGTTTTATTTGAAGCGACGGTTTTATTGAATCGAATCTTCCCATAAAAACAAAGCACTCTTTCAGGTGCCGTAAGGCGTGGACTGTTACTGGACGAGCCTCTGGAGAGACTACCAGTTGCACTCATTGTGCAATCAGGTAGCGCCGAAGGCGAAAGTGTCGTGGTGTTATTCAAGCGACGCGAAACGCTCAGGCAAAAGGACAGAGGAGAGGATGACTGCACAGTCCCTGTCGTTTGTCGTCGTGGGCTATTTTTACCCTTTGCTTGAGATAGCGTATTTTTGCATCTATTGAAAGCACTCGTTTAGAGGACTCGCTTGCTGCGCATTTCGCGTTCAGCTGGGGTGAATCTCAGTCGAGCACAGGCTAGAAATAGTTTGCAATAGCGTCCGACTGCGGCGCGTCACAGCCATTTCTTTTCCTCCTCCGTTTATTAATTTTGTTGTTTAATATTCGAGGAATATCATGAGTTTTCAAGCTTTTCTTGCCAGTATTAATGGCATCGTCTGGGGCCCAATCACCCTTTGTTTGCTGGTGGGCACGGGGATTTACCTCACTGCACGCCTCAAGCTTATCCAAGTTTTTCGTCTGCCTATGGCGCTGGGATTGTTATTTAAACCGGCAAAAGGTCATGGGGATTTATCGTCCTTCGCAGCGCTTTGTACTGCCTTGTCCGCCACCATAGGCACGGGCAATATTGTCGGCGTGGCGACGGCCATCAAAATGGGCGGTCCTGGGGCGTTATTTTGGATGTGGCTGGCGGCATTTTTTGGCATGGCGACTAAATATGCCGAGTGTATGCTCGCAGTAAAATATCGCACGACCGATGCGCGCGGCCAGATTGCGGGTGGCCCTATGTACTATATCGAGCGCGGCCTTGGTCTGCCTTGGATGGCGAAATTGTTCGCTCTATTTGGGGTTGGTGTGGCCTTTTTCGGTATTGGTACTTTTGCGCAGGTTAACGCCATCAGCGATGCGCTGACGATTGCCTTTGAAGTACCGACTTGGTTGACGGCGACCGTGCTGACAGTGCTCGTTGCCGCCGTTACTTTAGGTGGGGTTAAGCGCATTTCGAATGTGGCGCAAAAGCTAGTGCCTGCCATGTCGATTGGTTATGTGCTGGCCTGCGTGTGGATTTTAGTGGGATTTTCTGAGCAAATTTTACCCGCCTTAGGTTTAGTGATTGAATCGGCCTTTACGCCACTCTCGGCAGCGGGAGGTTTTTTAGGGGCGACAGTGGCGCAGGCGATTCAAATCGGTATTGCTCGCGGCGTGTTTTCCAATGAATCAGGTCTTGGTAGCGCGCCGATTGCAGCGGCTGCCGCTAAGACCAATGAATCCGTTGAGCAAGGTTTAGTCAGCATGACGGGCACCTTCTTCGATACCATCATTATTTGCACTATGACGGGCTTAGTGCTGATCATCACTGGTGTGTGGAGTGGTGAAACTGCGGGCGCGGCGATGACGAGCGCGGCATTTGCCCTCGGCGGCTCAGCGGTTGTGGGTCAGTATCTGGTGACCATTGCGCTGGTGTGTTTTGCATTCACGACGATTCTAGGCTGGCATTATTACGGTGAACGCTGTTGGTATTACTTGGTCGGCGAGCGCGGTTTACGCTTGTATCAAGTGGTGTTTTTAGTACTGATCGCGGGCGGCGCTTTTATCAAGCTCGATGTGATTTGGTTATTGGCCGATACCGTTAATGGTTTGATGGCGATTCCAAACTTGATTGCCATTGTGGGCTTGAGGCATATCATCATCGCCGAAACCCAAAGTTATTTTGCCCGTATCTTACCGAATCAAACTTTAGAAACGGCTTCTTAGAGACGGCTTATTAGTGTTGTTAAAACAATAAATTACTTCACATTATTTTAACGTTCGCATTGTCGTCACTGGTTTCTTGGTTTACTTTATATGCACTATTTAAAAAATAGTGCATATAAAATCGAGGACTTTAAGGCGACGCCATGGACAAAAGTAAACTTCGTACTTTTCGCAGCAGAATATTATCCCACATAGCCTTGCCTCTCGTTTTAATCATGGCGAGCGTTTATGCTGTCAATGCTTGGTTTAGTTATCTCTCCACTGAGAATCGGCTTTACCATAGCCTGACGCAAGAGGCGAGTCACTCGGCTTCGCGTCTGCAATTGTTACTCGAGCACGCACAAGCTAATACCCAAGGCCTTGCTGATTTTATTGGTTTTTTGTCGAGTAAAGAAGATATGAATGACACTGAGAGCGTGAAAAGTGTCTTGATGAATCGGCTCAAACGTAATCCTGATTTCTTTGGCTCCGCAGTCGCGTTTAAACCCAACACCTTTCCCAATCGCAAACTCTTTTCTCCCTATGTTTACCGCGACACCAGTGGTAGCGACGATCTCCATTATATCGATATTGGTGCCGAGGGTTACGATTATACCGATGGCACTTGGGATTGGTGGAACAATGCCATCAATCAAGCGGCGGGCTACTGGTCAAAGGCCTACTTTGATGAGGGGGCGGGCAATATTCTGATGGTGACTTATTCGGCTCCTTTTGGTGAGGCGGAGCATTATTTTGGCGTCGCGACGGTTGACTTAGCGTTAGATGGCTTGCCAAAACAATTAGGAATTGCGCCTAATCGACTGGTGGTTTTAGACGATCAAGGACGGCTTATTTATCATGTTGATAAAGACAAAGTACTGGCCACGACTTCGACACAGTTGTTTGATAAAAATAAATACAGGAATGCTGACTTTTGGGCCTTACAAACGAAAGGACTTGATGGTCAGGCTAGGTTTGTTGACGACAAGGATGTGGTGTACCTCGCGAGTATTGCGACTGTCCCACAGCTAAAATGGCGCGTTATAGTGCTAGCACCAGAGCAAGATTTGTACACAGCACTGCTCGATGATATCGCATCCATAATACTCAATTTAAGTTTATTAACCCTCTTATTATTGTTGACTTGCTATCTGGCCGCTAAGCGACTAACTCGGCCGTTAGAGCAACTCGAGTCGGGTATCTTGTCCTTTGGGCAGGGGAAAACCCAGCAGCTCATAATTCCCCAAGGTGCTGTGAGTGAGATAGTGACGCTGAGCAATACCTTCAATCAAATGGCACAATTACTCGCAGAACGTGAGCAAGCCATTCTTGATTCCCGTGGTAACCGCTTTGCTCGCCTGATTGATGGTATGAGCGATAAGTCTTTCTATTGTTCCCTCGGTCCTGACGGCCAGCTGGCGCAGGTGAGCGAGGGCGTGACTAAGGTGCTGGGGATTTCCCCTGAACTGCTCAAGCGCAAATATCAAAGGCTATTTTCGGCCAATCCCCTCAATGAGCAAAACTGGCAATACACTGATTTGGCTTTGAAAGGCCAAAATGTGCCTTCGCATCAAGTGGAAATGCTGGATGATCAAGGGCATTTAAGAAGGCTCGATGTGTTTATGCAGCCATTAATGTCTGACACAGGTGAGCTAATGTCGGTGGAGATGTTATTTACCGATGTCACAGAGCAGTTTTCAGCGGCGGTCTGGTCAAATGCGGTACTGGAAGCCGCGCCCGAGGCCATGTTGATAGTTGATGAGCAGGGGAAAATCGTCTTTACAAACAGTCGCTGCCAGCAGCTCTTTGGATACGAAACGGGCGCTATGTTGGGGTTGCAGGTTGAGACGTTATTGCCGCAAGAGTTAGGAAATGGGCATGTGCTCGAGCGGCAAACATTCCTGCGCGAAGGCCGCGATAGAAGCATGGCAAATGCCCGTCATGTGCGGGCGCTAAAAGCCGATGGTAATGAATTTATTGCAGAAATAGCGCTGAGTATTCTTCCCACCGCCTTTGATGGACAGAGGCAAGTGGCGGCTTCAATACGCGATATGACACAAAAACTGGCCGTTGAGCAGAAGATCCGTGATAGCGAACAGCGTTTTCGTGGGCTAGTGACGAATATTCCCGGCGCCGTTTATCGGACTCGCATCGGGGATGTGTGGGTCATGGAATATATCAGCGACAATATCGCCGAGATTACCGGTTACGCTGCAAATCAATTTATTGAGAATCGCCAACGCACATTCGCATCCTTGATTTTGGAGGAGGATCTTGCCTTATGCCATCGCCATATCGACCGAGCGCTGGCACAACAGGAAACCTTTGAGGTGGAATACCGTATTCGCCACCGCGATGGCAGCATCCGTTGGGTGCATGAGAAAGGTAAGGCGAGTTATACCGAAGAGGGCATGCCACTCTGGTTTGACGGCAGTATCGACGATATTACCGAGAGTAAACTCGCCTTAGTCGAACTCGAAGCATCGCGTCAGCAACTGACCAATATTACTGAGTCGATTCCTTGTACTGTGTACCAATTGCAATGGCATTCTCCAACAGACAGAAGATTTGCCTTCCTCTCTGGTGCGGCAATGAAGATGCTTGGGCTACATCGTGATGATCTGATGAGCAATTTTGACATCATAGCCGAGCGGATTTTTGACGAAGAAAGACCAGATGTTGTGCGAGCATTATCGGGTCAGAGTGAAGACCGGTTGCAATGGATACGTGAGTTTCGCTATCGCCACCCTAATGGCAGCATACGTTGGATGGAAGCCGGTGCGAGCGGTCATTTGGGTGAAGAGGGTGGCATCACGTGGAATGGCTATGTGATGGACATTACCCAACGCAAAACCGTAGAGCAAGAGTTAGCCCTCAGTGAGGCGCACTTTAAGGCGCTGTTCGATGGGGCAACTATTGGCATAGTCAATGTGGATATTAAAGGCGTTATTTTAGATTGTAATGACCAATTCTGTGCCGATATGGCGCTGTCACGTAATCATTTACGTAATACCGCTATTTTTGAGGTTCTCAGTGAGCAAGATCAATCCATAGCCAAGGCGCAATTTCAGGAGTTGGTCGAAGGTAAAATTGATCATTATCGCGGCGAGCGCAGTTTTATTCGTCCTTCCGGTGCGCCTTTGTGGATGACAGTCAATGTGTCGGCACTGCTTGATGCCCAAGGACAATTTGAATCGGCCGTGATCAGCATGGTCGATATGACAGAACTTAAATTGCTCTCAGATGAACTGCTACTCGCCAAAGAGCAAGCCGATGCGGCTAGTAAAGCCAAGGGCGACTTCTTGGCGAATATGTCCCACGAAATCCGCACCCCAATGAATGCCATTATTGGCATGTCCCAGCTGTGCTTACAGACCGAGTTAGATAAAAAACAGAAGAATTATGTGGAGAAGATTGAGCGGGCATCGCAATCTTTGCTGTCGATTATCAATGATATTCTGGATTTCTCAAAGATTGAGGCGGGTAAGTTAGACATAGATTCAGTACCTTTTCAGCTCGACACTATGTTGGAAGATCTCAGCGATATGTTCTCTGAGAAAGCTGCCCATAAGCAGATTGAATTATTGTTCGCCGTTGCGCCCAACGTGCCTCGTTATCTGTTAGGGGATTCGCTGCGATTAGGCCAAGTGTTGATTAACCTGATGAATAACGCCATTAAGTTCACCGAACGCGGTGAGGTCTTGCTGTCGCTCAGTTTAGTTGAGCAGCAAGATGATGATGTCGTGCTGCGTTTTAGTGTGCGTGACAGTGGCATAGGCTTAACTGAGCAGCAGCAAGCAAAATTATTTAAATCTTTTACCCAGGCGGATACTTCAACCACCCGTAAATACGGTGGCACAGGTTTAGGTTTGGCTATTTGTAAGCAGCTCGTCGAACTGATGGGCGGGAAGATAGGGGTTGAAAGTCAGTTCGGTCATGGCAGCACTTTTTATTTCACAGTTAAGTTGCACATTTCCGATGGTCAGAAATTAGTCCTCGAACAAGAGCTTGAAGGCATGTCTGTGCTGGTGGTCGATGATAACGCGACCGCCAGAGATATTATGCGCACTACACTCGAAAGTATGGGCTTTAGGGTCGATACAGTGCGCTCGGGTGAAGAAGCGATAAGCCGCTGCCTACTGCAAGCCTATGAAGTGGCGTTAATCGATTGGAAAATGCCTAACATGGATGGGCTGGAAACCGCGCGTCAAATCCAATTGCATGCTCAGTCGCAGCCTCAATCACAACCTCAGTATCAGCCCAAAATTTTAATGGTCTCTGCCCATGCGGATCATGAGTTCCTCACTCAAATTGAGCAACTGGCTTTAGCGGGATACATCAGTAAACCCATCAGTGCCTCACGCTTACTCGACGGCATAATGAATGCGATTGGCCGCGAAGGCATTTTGCCAGTAAGGCGCCGCACCGAAGAGCTGGCACCACAGTTGTTATTGCCACTGCAAGGGAAGCGTATCCTGTTAGTGGAAGATAACGAGATGAATCTCGAAGTCGCCAGTGAGTTTTTAGAGCAAGTGGGGATTATTTTATCCATAGCGACCAATGGCCAAATCGCTTTAGATAAACTGTCGCAGCAGCATTTCGATCTAGTGTTAATGGACTGCCAAATGCCGGTCATGGATGGTTATCAAGCCACTCAGGCGATAAGAAAAAGACCCGAGTTGGCCAGTTTACCCGTCGTCGCCATGACAGCCAATGCGATGGCGGGTGATAGGGACATGTGCATCAGGGCGGGCATGAACGACCATATCGCCAAACCGATAGAAGTGAATGTTCTTTATCAAACCCTGTTGAAATACCTCGCACCCGCATCTGAAACGGCTGCAGTAGATACCTTTACTCAATCGATATTGAGTAGCACTAAGGGTGAGGCAGGCAATAGTGCAGAACAAACCGTATTGCTTAAATGGCCAGAGCACCCAGAGCTGGATATCGATAGAGGTTTGCAACTGGTGCAACACTCGACGCGGCTTTATCAACGTATATTTGATCGTTTTGTGAGCAGTCAGCGTAATGTGGTGGAACAGGTTCGCAAAGCCATCGCAGCGAATCAAGTCGAAGATGCAGTGCGTATTGCCCATACCCTTAAAGGCTTAGCGGGCAATTTAAGCTCGGCTAAATTGGTGGAGTTAGCGCGTTTACTTGAGTTGCATTTAACTGAGAATGCGTCCTTTGAAGATGAGTTAGTTCAAATTCAACCGCTAGTGGCTTCTATTTGCGATGCGATTGAATACGCCAAACCCGCAGCGGTGAATCCAGCCGAACCCCAAGATGTTGACTTGTTATCTACAGAGGATTTAAGGGCGGCATTACAGGCCTTACGTCAGAATCTAGATGAAGCCGATGCCAGCGCTGTGGCAAAAATTGATGCGTTAAAGCCGAAGGTGAGTAGTGCAATGTGGCAAACATTAAGCCCCGCTTTATCTATGATTAACCAGTATCAGTTTGATGAGGCAATCGACTTAATTGACGATGTGATTACACAGTTAGGATAGAAAGCGGTAGCGCGAATTTATAATGTGTGACATTGAGTGGAGTTGTTAATGGAAAAAGCAACAATATTAGTCGTCGATGACACACCTGAGAATATTGATATTTTGATCGGTATTCTAGGTGATGATTACAAAGTCAAAGTGGCGATCGATGGGCCAAGGGCATTAGCGTTAGTGACAAAATCGCGGCCTGACTTGATTCTGCTCGATGTCATGATGCCAGGTATGAATGGCTATGAAGTCTGCAAGCTGCTAAAGCAAGAGCCGCTGACCAGCCATATTCCGGTGATATTCGTGACCGCCTTATCTGAAATTGCTGATGAAGCCCAAGGTTTTGCATTGGGCGCGGTGGATTATATTACTAAGCCTGTCAGTGCGCCTGTCGTTAAAGCGCGGGTTAAAACGCATCTTGCGCTCTATGATCAAAAACGTCTACTCGAACAACAAGTTAAAGTTCGTACCCACGAATTAGAAGAAACCCGTTTCGAGATTATCCGTCGTCTTGGCCGTGCTGCTGAATACAAGGACAACGAGACGGGTCTACATGTTGTGCGTATGAGCCATTACGCCCGCATATTAGCGATAAAGCTCGGCTTACCGACAACCTTTTGTGACTTGATTTTTAATGCGGCGCCTATGCACGATATTGGTAAAATCGGTACGCCCGATGCTGTGCTGAAAAAGCCAGGGAAACTTGATGCGCAGGAATGGGAAATTATGCAGCAGCACGCCGCCATAGGTGCAGAAATTATTGGAGAACATAGCGATCCGTTATTGCAAATGGCCCGTCGTATCGCCTTAACTCACCATGAGAAGTGGGATGGTTCAGGTTACCCCAATGGCTTGGTAGGTGAAGAAATTCCCCTTGAAGGGCGTATCACCGCGATTGCGGATGTGTTCGATGCGCTGACTTCGCAACGGCCTTACAAGCAGGCTTGGACGATTGAAGCAACTATGGAGCTATTTGAAAATCAAGCGGGAAAACATTTCGATCCTAAGTTGGTGGAGGAGTTCAAGCAAATCCTGCCAGAAGCAATTGCCATTCGAGATACTTATTTAGAAAATTGATGCTCGAAGTGCATTGACTAAGGTAAAGGCGCCATTGGCGCCTTTATTTTGCTTCAATATTTTATACTAATTATATTAAATCAAAGCATTACGCTTCATCTAATGAGTAGGGCAGGGCTTGGATCGTTAAATGTGATTGCTCATCATCGGCAAAACGCAGTTTAGTCTCGTTGCTGGTATCGTTGGCAAGCACCGCAGTTAACAACACTTGGTTGCCACGCTGTACAAACTCAATAATATGGCCGCCACGGCGAAAGCCATCTTCCATCGCGATTTCAAGGCCAGATTCTAGGCTGATTTGCTGATCAGTATGGCCGCGCAGAATATACAGGGCGCGTTTATTACCACCGCGATACTTCATCCGCGCTATGGTTTCTTGCCCCATGTAACAGCCTTTATTGAAGCTAATGCCGTTAACCGCTTGTAGATTACACATCTGCGGTACGTATTGGCTGGCATGGCTTGGCGCTAAGTTAGGGTATCCCGCGACGATTTCTAACGCTTGCCAAGCACTGGCATCAAATACGCTCAGCTTTGATTTGGCCACTAAAGCAGCGGCAGCCTCTGGGGTTAACATTAAAATAAAACGGTCAGCGTCTTTTAAAATCGCGCCATGTTCAATGGGCGTGAATTCTTGATGAATGTCGCCAAAATGTTCGCTCACGAACTGGCTTGCTTGTTCACCGGCGACCCCGAGCAGAGTCCATTCAGCGGATGCATTGCTTAAGGTAGCTTTGCTAAATACGGCATATTTTTGTAACTGGGGTAAATCGACTTCGATGGCATCCTTTGGCATTAGCATAAAGAGCGCATCTTGGATGGCAAAGGTCCTGAAACTGGCCAGCATTTTACCTTTTGGATCGCAATGTGCGCCCCAGCGCCATTGGTTATCGGCTAATGAGCTGATGTCAGTGGTCACTTGGCCATGGATGAAACTGCGGCCTTGTTCTCCAACCACTTTGATAAGGCCCATATGAGATAAGTTGGCAAGCATGAGTGGAGGCAAAGAAGCGTCCAGATCCCAATGGGGCGTAGAAACTGAAATAGTCATAGCGAGATCCTGAAAATGAAGACGATGTGAGAGGCTAGATTGTAACGGAATTCCTTTAGGCCCAAAAGCATAAGGCGCACATATCTGTGAATGACATGTGCGCCTCAGTCTGTGTACTTTAGCCGATACGCTTAATGCGATTGGGCTTAACTCTTAAAACAGCACGCGGGTACGCAGTGTGCCTTCAATCGCCTTCAACTCTACTAAGGCTTCTTCGGCTTGGTGGGTGTCGACTTCCATGACCACATAACCAATCTCAGCGGTGGTTTGCAGATATTGCGCGGCAATGTTGATGCCTTTTTCCGAGAAGGCTTGGTTGATCTTGATCAGCACGCCTGGACGGTTTTGGTGAATATGCAGTAAGCGTGAGGTGCCTTTATGCATAGGCAGCGAAACTTCAGGGAAGTTAACTGCAGATACGGTCGAGCCGTTGTCTGAGTATTTAGCGAGCTTGCCAGCGACTTCGATACCAATGTTTTCTTGGGCTTCAGCGGTACTGCCGCCCACATGCGGTGTCAGCAATACGTTATCAAGACCTCGAAGTGGGCTGATAAATTCATCGTCATTAGATTGCGGCTCAACTGGGAACACATCAATTGCCGCGCCCGCAAGGTGACGCTCTTTCAAGGCGACCGTTAAGGCCTCGATATCGACTACAGTACCGCGTGATGCGTTGATAAAGATGCTACCCTTTTTCATCGCCGCAAATTCAGCTGCGCCTATCATGTCTTTGGTTTGTGGGGTTTCTGGTACGTGTAAACTCACTACGTCAGCTTGCGCCAGTAACTGTTCCATTGAATGAATTTGCTGTGCATTGCCTAGCGGCAGTTTGTCTTCGATATCGAAGAACACCACGCGCATGCCCAGCGTCTCAGCCAGAATACCAAGCTGAGTACCGATATGACCGTAACCGATTACGCCTAAGGTTTTACCGCGCACTTCGTAGCTGCCAGCGGCGGTTTTCATCCAGCCACCACGGTGGGCGATGGCGTTACGCTCAGGGATACCGCGCATCAGCATAATGATTTCGCCAATCACGAGTTCGGCAACACTTCGCGTGTTGGAGAATGGTGCGTTAAATACTGGGATACCAAGGGATTCGGCGGTGGCAAGATCAACTTGGTTGGTTCCGATACAGAAGCAACCGATCGCGATCAACTTCTCGGCACGTTTCAGCACCTCGGCAGTTAATTGGGTACGTGAACGAAGTCCCACGAAATGTGCATCTTTGATGGATTCAATTAATGCTTCATCACCTAATGAGGCTTTGTGGTATTCGATGTTGGTGTATCCCGCACGCTCAAGTACATCGACTGCAGATTGGTGGACGCCTTCCAACAGCAGGATCTTGATCTTATCCTTGTCCAGCGAATGTTTCGCCATGATATGGGTACCCTCTAATTAATAGAAATGTTTCTTATGATATGCTGACAACCTTCACCCACCAAAATAGCACTTTTTTTACTCAGTGTGGAGGGCTAGATGGCTAAAGTTAATATTCTAAATTAAGAACAATATCGCATAAGAGGAAGAAACATTGAATAACAAAATCGCGTGGTGTGCTATTTACCTCTTAGTGCTCGTTTGGTCGGCGATAAATCCCGCAGATCCTTTCACTTGGTGGCTCGAAGCGGCTCCCGCATTAGTGGCTGTGCCACTGCTATTTTTTACCCGCAAACGCTTCCCGTTGACGCCGCTGGTGTATGTTTTAGTGTTAGCCCATTGCTGTGTGCTGTTTGTTGGCGCGCATTACACCTATGCTGAAGTGCCATTATTCGACACGATTGCCCATTGGATGGGTTCAGAACGTAATAATTACGACAAGTTAGGTCACTTTGCGCAAGGTTTTATCCCTGCCATGCTAGCGCGTGAAATTATGCTGCGTAATCAAGCGGTCAAACCCGGTGCTTGGTGTGCGTTTTTGGTCACATGTTTTGTGCTCGCGTTTTCGGCGTTTTATGAACTCATTGAATGGTGGGTTGCCGTGGCAACAGGTGAAGGCGCTGAAGCCTTTTTGGGAACCCAAGGCTATGTGTGGGACACTCAATCAGATATGTTAATGGCATTAATTGGCGCAATTGTCGCACTCGTTTTATTGTCTCGTTTTCAAGATAAGCAAATAGCAGCACTTAAACTCAGACGCTAGTGGCCGTGAGTTGCTGATTGTTTCAGCTTGAGTCATAAGTTCATTCTTCCATAAAGCTTCTAACATGAGTGTGATGGCATTTAGCTGTCACACTTTCTTATTGCCTGCATGTTATTTTTGTGTTGCAACTTTCGATGGGTGTCTTCATAGTTTGAAAGTACTAGATTTCGTGAGTCGGTTAAACCTAATGGAGTTTTATGCTGTTATTGCAATTATATTCCGTCAGTTAGTCGAACTTACTAGGATTTAAAAGGGAATAGTACATTTGGGTGATGTTTTTCAGTCTTTAACTAGTCAGAATCAACTAGGTTAATGGAATGTTTAAAAATCTAACTAAAGAGGCTGGTCAAACATACCATTTTGCTAATAGAAAATACTTTTCAGGGAGGAGAGTCATTGAGCACAATTAATGAATTAGTTTTTTTACATCAAATGGCGGCACCATGTCATTTAGCGTTACTCGCTGAATCCATAGGCTTGAAAACTCGTATCGTTAAGCATGCGGCGGAATTAGATTTAGATAAGAGTCGTCGAAGTTTTTATCTGATCACCCAAAAAGGCGCTGCACTCGATAACAAGGGGATCCCTTTGTTGGCTTCGCGCTTAGTGTCACATTTTCCCGTGGCGCTATACCAAGTTGAGCGTGACTCTTTAGATCAAGAGTCGGCTATGTTACTCGGTATTCGTGGTTTGTTGTTTGCCGATCAACGTTTGGATTTGATGTTGACGGGTTTGCGTAAAATGGTGGCAGAGGAGTTGTGGTACGACAGAACATTACTGAGTAAAGTGTTCCGTCGTGTAGTACAAAAGCTCGATGGCAATAATGAGATGCTCTCCGATACAGTGGCTATGCTACAGATGCTGACTTCCCGTGAGCGCACTATTATTCAATTTGTGTCGAGTGGCGCGAGGAATAAAGAAATCGCCCACAGATTGTGCATCAGCGAACATACGGTGAAGGCTCATATTTCCTCTATCTTCCGTAAAACCCAGTCCCGTAATCGTGTTGAGTTGTTGCGTTGGGCACAAACCTATCAGACTCACTTTGAGCTGTGCAGCTAGGTAGTTAAAGATATTGATCGTTAGCTTTTCGCTTTGAGTGGTTAATGTTAATAATTGCTGATTAGTCAGAATAGGAAAGCGGGAATGTTTGATTAAACATTCCCGCTTTTTGTTCAACACCCTTTTGATAAACCACCAAAGAGTGTAGCTGTGGTGGTTTTAACAGGATTGACTAGTATTGCACTACAGTAGCAACGTTCATATTGCCTGATTGATTAACGCTGATGCTGTTGTTATTGCCAGCTTGAGAGCCTAGTACTAAGTTATCGTTACCTGTTTGAGTGATCAACAGGCTGTTATTATCACCGCTTACTTCAAATGAACTACTTGCGTCACCACCAATCCAGTTACCGTTACCTGTTTGAGCAATTTGTGCAGTGTTTTCATCACCTTCGATAATCAAATCGATAAGGTTAAGATCGCCATTTTGCAGTGCAGTGACATCGGCATTATTGTTGCCAGCAATGGAAATGACGGCTTCGTTTTGAGCGCCATCTTGCTCAACATCCACTTCGTTATCGCTACCTACTGCATCGACATAGGCAAAGTTAGTATCACCTTCTTGGCTAACTTCAATACTGTTATCTTGACCATCAGCAAAGGCAACGATTTCGTTGTTATTGCCTTTAGAAGATAAATCGAAGTCGTTATCTGTGCCGTAGGCGCCAAAGGTTGCGAAGTTAGCATCGCCTTTTTGTTTCAAGTCAACGTCGTTGCTATCGCCCCATACTTGGAACTCTGCACCGTTGACATCGCCTTTTTGAGTGATAGTAATATCGTTATCATCACCTTGGATATCGGCCACTAAAGTATCGCCGATAGTGTTGCCGCTGCCATTTTGGGTAATATCGACAGTGTTGTCATCACCCGTAGTCATAGCAAGATAAGCTGTGTTGCCGTTACCTTTTTGATCCATTGAAATATCGTTGTCGCTGCCAGCAAGAGCGTAAACGAAGCCAACATGATTATCACCTTTTTGGACCATGTCTACTGTGTTGTTGTCGCCTGCAATACCTTTAGCCGCGCCAAAGTTATTGTTACCCGCTTGATTAACAGAAACGTCGTTGTTGTTACCCACGTTAGCGGTTAAATCAAGGGCGATTAGACCCGCTTGGTTGTTGTCACCCACTTGGGTTATTTTCCCGTCGTTGTTGTTGCCTTCAACGCGGAATACTGCAAAGTTAGCATCGCCTTCTTGCTCAACAAATACGCTGTTTTCAACGCCAGTGATTTCAACTTGGCTTTCGTTGACTTCGCCTAATTGACTCACGATTGCAGTGTTATTGTTGCCAGTAACATCATTGCTGCTTTGGTTAAAGAAACCGTCTTGCGACACATTGACATTGTTGTTGTCACCGACAACATTTGCACTTGCCACATGCCAATCAGCTTGTTGTGTTATCTGGACTTTGTTTTCTGCACCCGTCGAATTAATTGCGGCTTCATGCCACACACCGTCTTGGATAACGGTTGCGGTTTGATCGTTACCTGTTTGCACAACTGCTGCAGCATTAAGGCCACCCGTTTGTGAGACTAAGGTGTCTTGGGCTTGGCCTGACTGTACTACGCTAATTTCGCTCACTGTACTGGCAGCAAAGGCTTGACCGCTTAAACCTGTTGCAATGGCCAAAGCAATAAGTGATTTTTTAGCTTGTGATTTCATGTGACGCTCCCTGTTTAATATTGAGTTATTGAGATTGCAGCACCGTCTGCAATCTGTTGAATCGAAAAATTGCCGCTTCCTAGCTGGTTCAGTTGCACGAGATTGTTATTGCCAATTTGTGTCACTGAAGCCGTATTTTGACTGCCCACTTGCAGTAGTTGCACTTTATTGTTTGAACCAATCTGCGTGATTAGCGCATCGTTATCATTGCCGACTTGTGTCACATCGGCTTTGTTATCGTTGCCTGATTGGAACAGTAATCCTTGGTTAGCATTGCCTTGTTGCACCAGTTCGATAAGGTTATCGCGACCGGAACGTTCCAGTAATGCCTGCAGGGTTATAGGTAACTCATTGACATTCAGCTCTTGTGCTGAGGTCATACAACTACAGAGCAGGAGCAGCGGTACCAAAAAGCGTATAGAGGTATTTGGCACGGGTGACTCCTTGCATCAAATATCTTGGGCTGTCTATAACAACAGACACTCCAAATTCAGCTCTGAAGATACGAGTCCCGTTAACATGTCGCAATTGGCCAAAAGGGTATTTATTACGCAAAGGATTCACAGTAGATAAATGATGGAAGTATCGTTATCCAATTGATTCAGTAGTTTTTATCTGTTTTTTAGAGAATGTTTTTTTAGGCTGAGTAGTCTAGTTGGCCTAGTAGTTAAGTCGTATTCGTTGCTAAGCAATCTCATCATTTTTAAACAAGGGGGCAACAAAATTAAGCAATGGATCGACTGTCACGTGATATTTTTCGGGGAAAAAAATTATAGGAAATATGGTGGGAATAGTGCTGTTGGATTGACTCAATTTAAGGGCTATTTAGCGGTATTACAGCGTGTTAAAAGGTGAACTAGAAGGTTTGAACTTCGGCTGTCCTTAAAGAGTGATGAAGAGTCCATGAGCGGTTTAATGAGTTAAAAAATTCAACCATAGTGGTCGAATTCCTTGGTGAATGAGTGACAAGCTGAGCACTAACCTTTTATATGAGATCAGTGTTTCTCTGGCTCCTTCGATTCTTCAGGGGAGACCTCTGCACTGATCTGGCTTTTTCTATCCTTCAGTTGCTGCATTGCGCTGTTATTGTTCACAGTCAGCGCATTGAAGCGAGTATTGATATCGTCCATTTCGTTGATGTATTCAGGATCGCTTTTTTCTTTATTTTGCCAATAACGTTTACGTTCTAGTTTTTGTAATTCACTGGCGCGCAGAATTTCAAAATAACTGTTCTCCTGTTTAAGTCGATAGATTTCGCCATCGAGTAATTGCAGCAATTTTTCTTTAGAAATGGTTTGGCGATTCAGTAGCGCTTGCAGGGGATCGACTGGAATGTCCCTTTTATCTGAGTCGACTTCTGTGGTGATCCCCAACTGATATTCGATTTTATGTTGGCTAAATTCCTGCGGGCAAGCGGTTTGGCTAAAGACAATTTTGTCATCTTTACGGCATTTATAAATGGTATTTGCCTGTACTGCACTTGGCAAAATAACACAGATTAGGGTGAGTATCAGTCTTACCATTAGGCCACAAATCCTTTGTACACTTGCATAGCGATTATGATTTAGTTCTTTGATTACAATCGATAAATAGTAAGCTTAATGCTTGCGCTATTAAGTCTATTCAATCAGTGATTTATGCCTCGTCCCATGGGACGTTGGTTTTTTGGGCCATTAAACCTAAGGTATTAAAGTATTAGCTATATATCAGTAAAGGGGCAAATTTACTGTGTTTATTGTAGTGGCCAAGATTTTACTTATCGCTAACATCTGCATCATACTATGGCGTAAGTTAAGGGATAAAACCAGTTTTTTGACGATTCAATTTTTTGGCGCTAAGGTTGATTCTAAACGATAAATTTAATGGTGCGCGGCAGATTCAAAGTATAAAAAAGGGAGCGAG
>NZ_JAUOEU010000039.1:0-36715 GCF_031932105.1 Shewanella sp. SP1S1-7 | reverse complement strand
AAATAATCATAATTGATTAGTATAGAATTGCTGATATGGCTCAGTCGGTAGAGCGCATCCTTGGTAAGGATGAGGTCCCCAGTTCGATTCTGGGTATCAGCACCATTACAATCTAGTGTCATTTCCTAGAATACAAAATTTGCTTGGTGACAATAGCCTTGTGGAACCACCTGATCCCATCTCGAACTCAGAAGTGAAACGCAAACGCGCCGATGGTAGTGTGGGGTCTCCCCATGTGAGAGTAGGTCATCGCCAAGCGCCTAATTATCTCGTAGATATGTAACGAAGCCAGCTGAATAAGCTGGCTTTTTTGCGTTTGAAATTTGTGAAATCAACCTAGTTTATACTCAATTTATATCATTAAGATTAAATATCTAATCGGTTCAGAGCCTCACAGGTATCTCAACCGCAACGCTATTCGGACGTCACGCACTGGTCATCATGGACGGAGCTGGCTGGCATCAACAGGATTTGACCGATAACTTTGATAATCTCACCCTCCTCAAGTTGCCTCCTTATGCACCGGAGTTGAATCCGATGGAGCCGGTATGGCAATGGCTGGGTCAAAATGTGTTGGCCAATCGTCGTGTTAGTGGCTATGGCGACATTGTCGAGCAGTGTTCTATCGTATGGAATGAGAGGAAAGTAAGAGTGATAGAGTTGCGTACTAGCCAGTGAAATGTTCTGACCAGTTAATTCATTAAGTTGGTATAGGTTTGTCTCCGGTTACTCTCTCCATAACTCCAAATGTGCTGATTTAGTCTCGATAGTTATCACCGGCTAGATACAAAAAAGCAGCCATAAGGCTGCTTTCTTCAATTTATACACAGCTATCGCGAGGTCTAAGCTTCTTTCAGCCACTGTGCGGCACGTTTAGCGAAGTAAGTTAAGATACCGTCTGCGCCTGCGCGTTTAAAGCAAAGTAGAGATTCCATGACGATGGCTTTTTCGGCTAACCAACCATTTTGGATGGCGGCCATGTGCATGGCGTATTCACCACTGACTTGATAGGCGAATGTTGGCACCGCAAGTTCAGTTTTAACGCGGTGCACTATATCTAAATACGGCATGCCTGGCTTAACCATGACCATGTCGGCACCTTCTTGAATATCGAGTGCAACTTCGTGGAGGGCTTCGTCACTGTTTGCAGGATCCATCTGGTAGCTGTGTTTATTGCCGCCTTTGAGATTGCCTGCTGAGCCTACTGCGTCACGGAAGGGGCCGTAGTAGCTCGAAGAGTATTTTGCTGAATAAGCCATGATTTGGGTGTTTACATGGCCTGCTGCTTCTAAGGCTTGGCGAATAGCGCCTATGCGGCCATCCATCATGTCCGACGGTGCAACTATGTCTGCACCGGCTTCGGCGTGTGACAATGCTTGCTTCACTAAAATCTCGGTAGTGATGTCATTTAGGATGTAGCCAGTCTCATCTATGATGCCGTCTTGACCATGAGTGGTGAAGGGATCCAGTGCTACGTCCGTCATGATGCCAAGCTGTGGAAAGGCTTTTTTAAGCTCGCGTACAGCGCGTTGCACTAAGGCATCGGCGTTATACGCTTCTTCTGCCATTAAGGTCTTTTTCTCTGCAGGGGTCACAGGGAAGAGTGCAATTAATGGGATGCCTAACTCAACCAATTCTTCTGCTTCTTTTAGTAGGAGGTCTATTGAGTAACGTTCAATACCTGGCATAGAGGCGATCTTTTCACTGCGATTGCTGCCTTCTAGAACAAACATAGGATAAATCAGGTCGTTGACCGTCAGCTGATTTTCAGCCATGAGACGACGGCTAAAATCATGTTTACGCATGCGGCGCATTCTGCGCTGAGGGAAGGCACTGGTAATGATGTTCAAATTTGACTCCTAATTAGGTACTGGTCTTACTTGGAACGGATGAATACAAGCTGACTTGATTACGTCCACTATTTTTGGCTTGGTAGAGGGCTTTATCCGCTTGTTCTAATAATTTGGTGCTGTGTTGATCGTTAGTGACGATATCGGCACTGACCCCAATACTGATAGTCAAAGGTATCACTTCACCTTCCCATTCGAAATGGAGAGAGGAAACTGCGTCTCTTATCGTTTCAGCGACTTGGAGTGCACCATCTTCTGCTGTATTAGGCAGGATGATAGCAAACTCCTCGCCTCCATAACGTGATACGAGATCTGTTGGCCGCTTTAAATGTTGCTGTAATGTTTGGGCTATGGTTCGTAAGGCTTCATCGCCTGCAAGATGGCCAAATCTATCGTTGATCAGCTTGAAGCGATCGATATCGAGCATCAACAGGGCTATGGGTGTTTCTTGCCTGCGGCTGATCCGGCTTTCAGCAATCAAACGTTTATCGAAAGCACTGCGGTTTTTAACCCCAGTTAAACTGTCAATAGTGCTTTGTTCGGTGAGCTTTTGGTTTACCTCATGTAATTCTCTGAGGGTGATTTCAAGTTCTAAGGTGCGCTCTTGCACCATTTGCTCGAGTTTCTCATTGCTCTCGGCTTCCGCTTTTAGGGCTTCTTCCCGCGCGCTGCGAATTTTCTGTGCTTGCTTCAAGGCCTCTTGCTGAATACGTAGCTTAGCTTTGCGTTCATCGTTATAGCGGATGGCGAGCACCAAAGACATAAAGATGATTTCAAACGTCAGGCCGAGCATGACAGGCGTTTGCGGTTTTAAATTGAGGTCAATTACGCTGAGATACAACAAGCTACTGATGCAAGCTCCTGTCAGCATACTCACCCAGCCAATAGTGTACATACGTGCCAGTTTATGGCCATTGATGGCCTGAGTAATAGCAAAGACCATCAGTACCAGGCTGAGCACTGCAACGGAAATGATCTCGATATAGAGCGCCGTTCCATATTGGATAAAAGGCGTGGCGAGTCCAATACACAGGATATACACAGCGCTATAGCGACAAGTCAGCAGCATGCGGCGGTTTAAATATTTGAGCTGTAATATTTTTTCAGTAAACATCAGCGCAAACGCCATAACGATTGGCAGTAAAAACGGCACCATAACTTGCTGTAATATCGGCCAATTTGGCCAGAGGAATCGAAAGGCAAAACCGTTGATGGTAGCGACGAGCAAGGTCATGCTCAGCACGTAGCCGGAATAATAGCTGTAACTGAATGAGCCCGATGCAATGGCAATAAAGAGGCTAAAGATACCAATCGCGGCCAGTACGCCGAGTTGGAAACCATGTTCGACGGCGGTTGATTCAGCAATCTGGGCTAAGTCGTTAGATGACCAGAGATTCAACGATACCGCAGCGCTGCCTTCGGTCTGAATATGCAAATAAAAAGTATGGGTATCATCCATGTTGAGCTTAAAAGGATACAGGAAGATATTGCTCAAAAATGGCCGTTCATTATAGGGAAAGGTGTCGCCCATAAGCACAGTATTAGCGAGCTTATTATTGACTAAATGGTAGATAGTCACTTTGTCTAACAAGGGGTTATCTAACGCTAAAATGCGTGAAAGTGTTTCGTCTGGGCTAGTTAAGCTGAAACTCAGCCAAAAATCATGGCCGCTGAGTTTTTGAATGTCTTTATTGGTGAAATTATGCCAATCCGTTTTTGGCAAGGCTTGGATCTCGGTCAATTCCTTCGCCGAAGTGGGATGGCTCACCATCAACCAAGGCGTAAGGTTTAACGGGGTCGCTGTTGATTCATCAATGCTTAATAGGGTTGCGAATGAAGGTGTTGAACACATCCATAGCCACAGCAAGAGTATGAGTGACGAGTTTCGTTTAAGCATGGACTCGGTCCAAATTAAAAAAAGCTACGCTATTCTGGTAGCAATGCGCTGCAAACTCATCAGCATTTTCACCGCGCAAGTTTGCAATATAACTCGCGATATAGGGGAGATATTCGGGCTTGTTCTTACTCGATTTAGGCTTAGGCCGCATGCTGCGAGGCAATAAGTACGGGCTATCGGTTTCGATTAAAATGCGGTTCTGCGGAATAAATGGCACGAGTTGCGCTAATTCTTGGCCGCGCCTTTCATCGCAAACCCAGCCTGTAATGCCTAAATGCAAATCGAGGTCGATATAGGCTTCCATTTGGGCGTGAGTGCCAGTGAAGCAATGCAAAAGCGCGCCACTAAGCTGTGGGCTATATTCCCGCAGGATAGCAATAAAGTCTTGGTGGGCATCGCGTTCGTGCATCAGCACGGGCATTTGCAGTTCAACGGCTAAGGCGAGTTGGGCAATAAATGCTTGGCGCTGGATAGGGCGAGGAGAGAAATCACGATTGTAGTCTAAGCCACATTCGCCAACGGCAACCACTTGCCGTGCTTGGCAGAGTTCGGCTTGTTGCTTGCTTGAGTCAGCTTGCCAGCCACTGGCATGGTGAGGATGTACGCCAGCAGTGCAATAAAGTTGATTGGGATATTGTTGGCAAATCTCGATGGCAGCTGCACTTTCAGTTAAATCGCTGCCAATAACAATTAACGGCGAAACCCCTTGGTCCGCCGCCGCTTGTATTATCGATGCTGTGTCTGGCTCGAGTGCGCTGCCAAGTAAATTGACAGCGATATCTATGTATGAGGGCATTAGTTTAGGCGTTTTACCCGTGCCTTGGCATTGCGCTCATCAGTGCCCATTAAGAAAGAGCCTAGGGCTGCTTTTTCAATGTAGACTTTTTCGCCTTGCTTTAAGTTGAACTTACGGCCGTCGGTTTGTTTCCATACCTGGCCATTAGTGAATGTTACTTTGATAGCACCGTAGGGATCTTCAGTAATAGACTGTACTTCAAGATAAATCTTATCGACCGTATTTTCTTGAACGCGCTTAGCTTCCATCCCAAAGTCATCGACAATATTAGCGGCTGGTGCTTGGGGCGCGGTGGCCGCTACTGCTACAGCAGTCGGGGCTGCAACGGTTGCTACAGTCGCAGGCGCGGCTTGAGTGCTCGCTAAAGCAGGCGTTACGCTTTTGACGTTTTCTGCTAGCTTGTCATAGCAAATCAAGCGGTCGAGTTTATCGGCTGTTGCTGCACATTGGGTTAACTGTTGTTCAATGCTGGCATTTGCTTGGACTGATACCAGCATAATTGCTGCTGCCATAAGAGTTAAGCGCATGAGAATGTTCCTTATTATATTATTCCCCTAACGCCATCGAGGACGTTAGTCGTTTGTTTGTTCGCTATCTTCGTCTGACTCGTCGTCACCTTGCTTACTGTAGAAACGAGCAGCTAATAAACCGCCTTCGAACAATAACAGCATTGGTACGGCAAGCATAGTCTGGGAAATTACATCGGGTGGGGTTAACAGCATGCCCACCACAAAGGCGCCTACGACGATATAAGGACGTTTTTGCTTAAGTTCTTCAGGTGTTGTCACGCCCGCCCAGCAAAGTAAAACAACGGCGATAGGGATTTCAAAGGATAGACCAAAGGCAAAGAACAGCTTCAGAATGAAGTTAAGGTAACTGGTAATGTCGGTCGCAACTTGAACGCCCTCTGGCGCATTGTTAGCAAAGAAGCCAAAAACGACGGGGAATACTATGTAATAAGCGAAGGCGATACCGAGATAAAACAATAAGGTACTGCTAAATAGCAGTGGCATAACTAAACGTTTTTCATGTTTGTATAAACCCGGTGCGACAAAGGACCAGATCTGGAACAACACATAGGGCACAGCCACAAAAAACGATAATACCAGGGTCAATTTAAAAGGCGCGAAGAAAGGGGCTGCGACATCAGTCGCAATCATGCTGCCACCAAGGGGTAAAGATTGCATTAAAGGTATTGCCATATAATGGTAAATGTCATTTGCCCAGTACACGCTGCAAATGAACACTAATAACACGCTGGCAATGGATTTTAGCAGCTTGGACCTAAGTTCAAGCAAATGGCTGATAAGTGGCTGCTGTTGCGACATGAATTATCCGTTGGCTTTCGGGTTAGAACGGGTATCCGCGCCCTGAGATGGCTCACTTGGAGTAGCGGGAGATGCCGACGTTGGACTCGCCTCTACAGTGGCAGTCGGATTAGCTTGGCTCGCTTGAGCTGGACTAGTTTGAACTGGGCTCGCAACTGGAGAATGTATTTGATTCTCTGACGCAGGCGTGTCTTTTACCGGATCCTGAACTTGATAAGGACGGTTCACAGACTGTGCCGCTTGCTTCAGTTGTTCAATAGACTCTTTGAGTTCAGGTGAGAGGTTAGATAAACCTTTGCTCTCGGCTTTTTTAAGATCTGCATGTAATTGCTCGATCTTCAGCTCCTGCTCAAGTTCTTCTTTTACCGAGTTAGCCATGCGTTTCATCGCACGGATCCAACTCGTTATCGAACGCACCGCAACCGGTAGACGTTCGGGGCCAAGAACCACTAGCCCCAAAACACCGATCAGCAGCAGCTCCATAAAGCCGATACCGTCAAACATAAAGAGTTACGCCTGTTCTTTGTTAGACTCAGGTTTCTTTTCAGTCGCCTGTTGAGTCGTTTGTGCTGTTTTAGCCGCTTCGGTGTCTTCTAATGCCTTTTTATCTTCTTCTGAAGACATGGCGTTTTTGAAGCCTTTCACCGCACCACCTAAATCACCGCCCAAAGAGCGTAATTTTTTAGTTCCAAACAACAAGACAACGATTAATGCAACGATAAGAAGTTGCCAAATACTAATACCACCCATGAAGGTATCCTCTTAATTGATATCGGTTCTATTATGAACCTATGATTAATTAGTGCTAGCTAAAATTTGCGATTCTTTGGCCTAGATCGCCATCCGACAAACCACAATATAATGCCTGAAACTAGACAAACATAAGGGGTCCATAGTGTAGCGTCTCTATTGATCAATAACGTGCCACAGATCAATAAAACTGCAGAAGTGATAAGCAAGTAGTTACTCTTGTGAGCCTGCTGCTGGTATTTCAAATACTTATCTAGCATTTGTTGCTGAGAACTCAGCAATTTCCTGCCTAACTTAAGGTTATCGTAAATCAGTTCAGGGAATTCTGGTAGTTTATCAGCCCAATATGGCAGTTTTGTGGATACCTTTTTAAACATAGCCTTAGGACCCACTTGGTCGGCCATCCACTGCTCTAAAAACGGTTTGGCGGTTTGCCATAAATCCAACTGCGGATACAGCTGACGACCTAAGCCTTCGATATAAAGTAAGGTCTTTTCCAGCAATACCAATTGCGGTTGTACCACAATATCGAAGTGGCGTGCAGTGCGGAATAATTCCAGCAACACATGGCCGAAGGAGATCTCATCGAGCGGTTTGTTGAACATAGGTTCACACACCACTTTGATCGCCTGTTCAAAGGCCTGTAGATCGGTTTTTTCCGACACCCAACCTGATTCAATATAGAGCTGGGCAATTCGGTGATAATCGCGATTAAAGAAGGCGAGGAAATTCTCGGCGAGATAGCGTTTATCGACCTCGCTGAGTGTGCCCATGATGCCGCAATCGAGCCCTATGTAATAAGGGTTCTCTGGGTGATCGCGGGAAATAAAGATATTGCCCGGATGCATGTCGGCATGGAAAAAGTTATCTCGGAACACTTGGGTGAAAAACAGCTCTACTCCGCGCTCAGCTAATAACTTAAAGTTGGTGCCTTGCGCTTTAAGGGCGGCAATATCCGAAACCGAAATACCGTATATGCGTTCCATCACCATCAGGCGTGGATAACAAAACTCTTCATACACATAAGGCACATAGAGTGCATCTGAGTTCATGAAGTTGTTGCGTAACTTGACTGCGTTTAAGGCTTCGAGCTTAAGGTTTAACTCACCTAAAATGGTCACACGGTAATCTTCAATCACTTCGGCTGGGCGCAGGCGGTTGCCTTCACCAAGGAGGTATTCAATCAACTTGGCGGTTTGTGACATCAACTGCAGATCGGCCTGAATCTTGGTTTCTACATTCGGCCGTAGCACCTTAAGTACGACGTCTTTGCCGTTAGATTTTAAGGTCGCGGTATGCACTTGAGAAATAGAGGCTGATGCCAATGGTATTTCATTAAAGTCATCGAATAGGGATTCAATCGGCGCTTTTAGCTCAGCTTCAATCGCTTGGCGGGCGAGCGCACCATCAAAGGGCGGCACCTTGTCCTGTAGCATGGCCAATTCACTGGCCCATTCATCGCTGAGTAAATCGCGGCGGGTCGAGAGCATTTGTCCAAGCTTGATATAAACGGGGCCCAGTTCCTGCATCGCCAATTTTAAGCGTTCGCCACCGGGCTTATTCTTATGCTTATTGCGGATCCAGAACAGACTATTACGGGCGAGTTTAAAGTACCAAGGTGTCATCTTTGGCGGCAATACGTCATCTAACCCGTACTGAAGCAAGGTCTTGATGACATGGTAACCGCGGCGGATACTGGCAAGGGTCATGGCTTAATTTGGTCTCTTAATTGGGCAATCCGTTGTTCAATCGCGCGGGTATCGGCAACTAAATCATCCATTTGATCGCGAAAATGAAGTAACTCAATTGGGTGCGGTGCGAGGCGATACTCTTCAACGGCGAGTTGGCCTAAGTGGGAGCGCGTTTTACGCAACACTTCGAGTGCAAAACCCTTTGCCTGATGGCCAGTGCTGATGAGCTTGTGGGTGGGACCATCGCCTAAATAACGCGAAATTGGCTCGGCAAAGTCAAACTCGATGCCGCGTAGATATTGGCTAAAGCTTTGTAATAGATTGAGATCTCCCTCAAGCTTGAGCTTATCTTGCTTGATAAGTTCAGTCAGGTTTGCGCCTTCGGACACGCGATAAAGCGTGGTCGCATCGGCATGCAGACTGACATCGACATCACCTTCGTAGCGGCTCAGTACTTGGATCTCTTTGGCAAACACCAAATAGAGTGGCCAGCTGAGCTGCGATAATTGGATGCGGAACACTTTGCCATGCAACTGGCGCTGGCGCGAATAGTCGTCACCCGCTTGAGCCTGAAGTTTTTTCAGGCCCGTTTCAATTGCGGCGCAGACAAGCAGCACAACTTCTTGCGGCATCATTAGAATTTATAACCGCGGTGCAATGCGACAATGCCGTCGGTCATGTTGGTGTAGTCGACTTGCTCGAAGCCTGCATCTACCATCATTTGCTTTAATGTATCTTGATCTGGATGCATACGAATCGATTCAGCCAGATATTCATAGCTGTCGGCATCTTTAGTGATGAGTTCGCCCATCTTAGGTAAGACTTTGAAGCTATATAAATCATACACTTTGCGCATGATTTCATGCTGAGGCTTAGAAAACTCAAGCACTAATAACTTGCCACCTGGCTTAAGCACGCGATTCATTGAACGCAGCGCCGCATCTTTATCGGTCACGTTACGCAGACCAAAGGCGATGGTAATGATGTCGAAGTGGTTGTCGGGAAACGGCAGTGCTTCGGCGTTGGCTTGCACATAACTGACATTGTTGACTATGCCCTTGTCGCGCAGTTTAGTGCGCCCGACTTTTAACATGGAATCGTTAATGTCAGCTAAAACCACTTCACCTTTATCGCCCACTAAGTGAGAGAATTTTGCGGTTAAGTCACCTGTGCCGCCAGCCAAATCGAGCACTTTCATGCCAGGGCGGGCGCCAGAGACTTCAATGGTGTAACGCTTCCAAAAACGGTGAATGCCGAAGGACATCACATCGTTCATTATGTCGTACTTAGCGGCAACAGAATGAAACACGCCGGCAACGAGTTCGGCCTTTTTATCGGCCTCTACGGTTTTGTAACCAAAGTGGGTACTTTTAGATTCGCCCTCAGACATCAATGTGTTCCTATTGTTTTGCAATGTATTAGTTGCGAGTGTAAGCCATCGCCTGCATTTGCTGAATCTTTGATCTATCACTCTGTGATCGAGCTAGTAAACTAACTGCAATGCCTTAGCTTGAGGCACTCCCTAGCAGTCGTAGGATTCAGTGCTTGTCGACCACGTAAAATGGACTGGCATTAGACCACAATATCAGGATTTGGTGAATAGCTTAGCGCCCAGTTGGCGGTAACTGGTGGCGCTCATTGCGCCAAAAACTGCATCCGAGCCTGCACATAAGCGTAGATAAGCTCGCTGAGGCTTTGGCCAACATCCCTAAATCCGGCTTCAATTCCCGCTTCGTGGCAACTTGGTGCAGCCTCGGCTAAATGCAAATAAGCACAAGGGCAGTGGCGGGCGATATAACTGACATAATGCGCCGCATCTAGCAATGGCACACCCGCTGCCGTTGAGGCGCTACTGGGCATTTTAGCGATAGCGTCGACGTCGAGCTCCAGCCCTACGGGCAAACCTGTGTCATTCAATTTGGCGGCGATCTCAAGCAAGGCTTGGTTAAGGCTGATTTCGCGGCGTACCCAAATTTGTTGCAAGCTATGCCAAGTACCACCAAATTCGCTGAGTTGGCTTAGGTTGGCTTCACTGTTTTTTAACTCATGTAAACCCAGTACATGGTAGCAACCTAAGGCGCCGCGATCGGCTGCGTAACTAAAACCATTGCCGCTGTGACGACCTTCGAGCAGGCGAAAATCCGAATGGGGATCAAGATTCACCGCCGCAACTTGGCGCTGATAGTGGCCGTAGGTCGCCATCAATAAACCATAGGCATTGTTATGCCCGCCGCCGATGAGTATGGGTTCTAAACCCGCCTTTAAAATTGCACTAACGATGCGGATCACGCGCTCATCGAGTTGCTCAACCGCATCACGTAATTCATCTAAGGTGACGTTAGTGTTATCTGTTGTATTACTCGCGGTTTGTTGCTGCAGATCGGCGGTGTTCACTTGGCCTAACACTAGGCATTCGGTACCAGAAAGAAAGCGATTAGATTGCAGATTGAGCCATTGGCGCATGCTGGTAGTGAACGCATCGGTCGCGCCGCCGCGGCCTAAGTTGGCGCGTGGGCCGATATCTTCACCGACGCCGAAAATGGCGAAGCTTGCCCCGTGGGCTTTGGCAGTGGCGAGTATGGTCTCTAACGTATGTTCGTGATTAGCCAGATGGACGCATTGGCCTAATTTAGTTTCGCCGGTTCTTGGGCTGACTAATGAGGCAATATCTGTCTGGGTAAAGGGAATAAATTCAGGCATAGATTGATATTCTTATTCGGCCGGAGTCGAGCTATTGTGGCCAGTGTGGCGCGAGGATTCAATGGGGAAACGTTGAAAATAGTGAATAAAAAAGCCAGCTTAGCTGGCTTTCTTGGCTGAACAGTGAGATTACTCAATGTCGAGTGGTTCAGGTGATAAAATCACACCTGTGTTATCAGCATAAATGTGATCGCCGGGTAAGAAAGTCACACCGCCAAAATTGACCGGAATTTCCACTTCGCCCACTGAATTGCCATCAGCACCGACTGGAATTGAGGCAAGGGCTTGAATACCAATGTCTAACTCTTCCAATGCATCCACATCGCGTACAGAACCGTAAACGATAATGCCTTCCCAGTTGTTGCTAACCGCAAGTTCAGCGATAGCACCATCGATCAGCGCACGGCGTAATGAGCCACCGCCATCAACGAGTAAGACTTTACCTTGACCATCCTCTTGTAGGACTTCGGTGATTAGGCCGTTGTCTTCAAAGCACTTGATGGTGCTAATAGAACCGCCAAAAGAGCTACAACCACCGTAGTTACTGAACATGGGCTCGACTACATCTACGACATCTAAGTACATGTCACATAATTCTGAGGTGTTGTATTCCATATTTACACTCCTATTGATCCGCGTTGCGTACAGTTTAGCGAGTTTACGCCAGTATAAAAGGGATTCTTGAAAAGAAAAGTGTTATCAATCACGGTATTGTTGCCATTGGGCTGTTAACACATCTGTAGTAAATTTTCGTCGCACTTTAGAAGTTATGCGGTAAAACTTGATATTAGTCATTAAATAACGGTTTTTTATTACAACTCTGTTGCATGCTTTGGTATTATATCCCAAGTTTAAATTAACTTACTTAACTTAATTTGCTTTAGGGGCATGGACCCCCCGTTACGCTTATGGACGGTAGAGGGCCTTCGAGAGGTGCCTATGGAAGCTGTAAATACGATTGAAATTATTGGTTATTTTGCCTCTGTAATGGTGGCGATCTCTCTAATGATGAAGAATATCATTTGGTTGCGATGGTTGAATTTTGTGGGATGTACCCTGTTTGTCGTTTATGGGGTGTTTATTTCTGCTTGGCCAGTGGCTGGCATGAATGCGTTTGTTGCTTGTATTAATATTTACCATTTGACGAAAATTTACCGCGCTAAGGCGAATACTCCCGCCGCAGCCTAAGTTTATTTGATTGTGTTGCTCTTGGGATTCACATTTAGGGCAACACAATATCCTGTCTTAGTCCTATCGCTATAACTAAAAAAATCCTTTAGCCCCAGCATAACGTCCCTAGAATCCTTCTAGATCAAAGCCCAAGCCATGCTTCTTGTCATAAAACCTTCGAGCAGATGTCACTTAGCCGTCACAGGTCTTTCTTAGTCTCAAGTTATCTAATAGTACTTTAGCTAATTCGATTCGAGTTTGACTATTAGCAAACCGTAAATTAGCCAGCAAACGGTAAATAACGAATTCAATCGTGAGTAGGGCCTTGGTGAGTCGGTTGCGTGATACCAAGCACTCTAAGCGTCGTCGAGAGAATGCACAGATTAACATCACAGTAAAACTCGCTGGCATGCCAGCAAGGAGCCTGTTTTATGTTGAGTTACGTTGCAGACTTAGATAAGCGAATGTTTTGTCATATCGTGAGTTTCACCCAACGTCATGGTTTATATGCCCATGCAAAGCGGGTATCGGCGAGTGGCGATGGGCATGTGTATTTATATTTGTCAGTGGGCTTGATGTTGACTCACGCTCAAGGGCAGGCCTTATTCAACTTGATGTTAGCGAGTTTTCTGGTGGAGTTGCCGCTGTATTTACTGTTGAAAAATAGCATTCGCCGTACACGACCCTGCCATGCGCTTGTGGGATTTGAGTGTGGCTTTGAGCCATCTGATCGCTTCAGTTTACCGTCGGGTCATACGGCCGCAGCCTTTGTGATGGCAACGAGTGTGGCGCAAGTTTACCCAGCAGCGGCTCCTATCGTGTTTTTATGGGCTTTTAGCATAGGGGGCTCACGTATCGCACTCGGCGTGCATTATCCCTTAGATATTTTGGCGGGAGCCTCATTGGGGAGCGGAGCGGTATTACTGGTTCATCCGGTGATTTAATTCAAGCAAGCGCACGTTAATCATTTCATCTCATTAGTTGGAATTCTCCTTCACTCATCAGTTTAAGGATACGTAATGCGAATACTCTACGGAGTTCAAGGCACAGGGAATGGCCACTTAAGTCGTGCACGCGTCATGGCTAAAGCACTGATGAAAAAAGATATTGAAGTGGACTTTTTATTCTCGGGGCGTAAGCCTGATCAGTTTTTCGATATGGAATGCTTTGGCGATTATCGCGTACAAGCGGGCATGACGTTTGCGACTCACTCTGGGCGCGTGAATGTGCCGCAAACGGTTCGGCAGAATCTGTCACTATCGTTATTTAAAGATATTAAAGCCTTAGATCTCAGTTGTTACGATCTCGTGCTCAACGACTTTGAGCCAGTATCGGCTTGGGCGGCGCGGCGCCAAGGCGTGCCATCCATTGGCATTAGCCATCAGGCGGCGTTGACTCATCCTGTGCCGAAACTCGGTAGCACTTGGTTTAATGAAATGCTGCTCAATAACTTTGCCCCTGTGGATGTGGCGCTGGGTTGTCATTGGCACCACTTTGGTTTTCCTATCTTGCCGCCTTTTGTCGAAGTGGATGCCAGCCCATTCGAACACACGCATCAAATCTTAGTGTATTTGCCATTTGAGGATGCGGATGTGATTGCTCGTTTCCTGTCGCATTTCAGTGACTATCAGTTTTTGGTGTACCACAGCCAACAGCCTAAGGGACAAGTTGCGGAACACATTAAGTGGCACGGCTTTAATCGTGAGGGCTTTAAGCAACATCTTGCCAGCTGCGGCGGTGTGATAGGCAATGCGGGCTTTGAGCTTGCCAGCGAAGCATTAACCTTAGGTAAAAAGTTGTTAGTGAAACCACTGATTGGCCAGTTTGAGCAATTATCGAATGTGGCGGCGCTGCAACTCTTGGCGGCCGCAGACAGCATGATGAGTCTCGATGTGAACGTCGTTAAGCGCTGGCTGAAAACCGCATCACCTAATCCGATTGCCTATCCTCAGGTTGGGGATGCGCTGGTTAAATGGATTGATGGCGGCGATTGGCACGATAGTCAGCCGCTATGTAAAGAGCTGTGGAGCCAAGTTACGCTGCCTGATACTTGGCGTTAAATCAGCTCATAAGCTGTGGTGAAAAGCGATTTAGGCACTAGCTGGGTTAATGGGGTTAGCGTATAATTTCGGCACTTTTGCTGTTAGCCCCTTTCAGCACGTCTATTTTGGCCTAGCTTGGCCGTTAATTATGTTGTTATAAATGAGCCTGAAAAAGTTTACCCAGTACAAGTTACTGTTTTTAATGTTGTTGTCGCTTTGTGTCTTACTCCCTTTTATTCCAGATCAGGCTTACCACATTCCCGGCCCAGATATCGCGAAGCAAAACTTCCATGTGATTGAGTTTAACGATCAAGGTCAGCCCCATGACGAAAGGCAATGGCAAGGTTTAGAGGCGCGCATATCCCAGCCTGAGCCTGCTCAAATCCCTGAACTATTGATTTTTGTCCACGGCTGGCACCACAGTGCAGAGCCTAAAGATGAAAACTTTATCGCCTTCGAGCAGTTTTATCAGCAGATGGCGGCGTCCGATACGCAGCGCAACTTATTGGGTTTGTATATTGGCTGGCGCGGCGATAAATACGATCCCTTCTGGATCGATGGCTCAGATGATGCGAAAAGCTGGATTGAACCTTTAGATTTTCCTACCATTTTACAGCGTAAACGGGTTGCTAAACGCATAGGTCAATTAGGTTTATCCCAATTGTTGGATAAGCTCGATGGCTTAGTGACAGAGCATAAACTGCTGCGTTATACCGTAATTGGTCATAGCCTTGGCGGGGCTGTTGTTTTGCATGCCAGCAAAGACCGCATCAAGGCTGCTATCGATCATCAGCAGGATAATCCCAATTTATTCTTACTGTTAAACCCTGCCGTGCCCGCGAAGGAGTACCAGCCACTCGATACCTTGGTGAGCTTAGATAGGCAAAAGCCAAGTATGGTGGTATTGCAGTCGAAGGGCGATTTTGCGGTGAAAGAAGCTTTCAATTATATCAAGGATGGCGAGCGCGCCGTTGGTAATTCTTGGGCTATTACCCACGATATCGACAAATGCTCAGGTGGCAATTGCACTACGCCAATGAAGATGCCGTCGGCTTTGATGGCGCACGATCAAATTCCTGGCTGTATGATGACCTTGCCCCATTCTGGTTGGAAAATTCGTGCTCGTCTGCAGGCCCGTCGCAGTGTGCAAACCTGTCCCGATGCCAATATGCAGGCAGTGTGGGTGCTGGCGGTGTCCGATGAAATCGTCTCTGGACACAATGGTATTCTGACGCCGGATCATGCTAAAGCCTTGTCTGAAGTGATGAGTATGATTGATTTGTATCGAAATCAATTACCTAAACATGCGGTGGAAAGTCCCGCCAACCAAGATCTCGGTACTTTAGCGCCAGAGTCAGAAGCTGCAACATCCACACAAGGTGAAGCGCCAGTGCCAGAAGAGCCAGTGATAATTGTCGAGCCTTTACCTGAAGAGCAAGACTCACCGACGCCTGAAGTCAATGCACCATTGCAGGAGCCAAACGTATCACAGGAACAAGCTAAGCCCGCCGTTACTGAGGCGCCGCACGAGTCAATTAAAGCGCCAGAACTAGAAGCAAAACCTGAGGCCAAGCCAAATGACGGCGCGAAGCCTCAACCTAAGGTTGAGACTGAAGGTATAAGGTGATTGAGGTAATTCAAAAGGAATCGGAAGAATAGATCCTAAATCGCTTACTGCGGATTTTTGGTTTGCCACCTGCGCCAAGTAAAAGTGATTAACGCGGCGAGTATTAGGCTGACAATGGCCCATGTGGGGTATTTGTGCTGGTGGTAAAACGCCAGCATGGGAGCTATTTCATCGCGGATTAACACTGGGCCTAAACCAAAGAGTGCCACCCAAATGCTGGTGGCTAGGGCATTACCTATTACAAATTGCTTAAGTGGCATTTTAGCCAAGCCGCAGCCGATAAACATAAATTGTTTTAATCCCTCAACAAAACGACTCAGCACTAAAGCGGCAATGCCATATTGACCAATAACGCCATGGATTTTGTCTTCCAATTGCGGTTTTATCCAGCCCTTCTTAAGCAATACATCACCAAAGCGCCAACCGATAAAATATCCCAAGCTGTTACCGCAGAGTGCAGCGCAAGCTGCGACGATCAACACCAATGGCAGTGACATTTGCCCTGCAGCAGCTAATAAACTGGCGACAATCAATAAGGATTGCCCCGGCGCTGGAATGCCAAAACCCTCGACAGCAATCGCGACAAATAGCAGCACATAGCCATATTGCTGCAGCCAAGGGGTGAGTTCGGTGATGATATGTTGTAGCGCTTCTGGCATGGATGAAAGTGATCGAATCAGTGGGACAATTAGCCCATCATACTCGCCAATTTATCTGGCGGGATAGATTTATGAGCAAAGTTTCATGCCAGTTTTAGTTAGCGGCGGTGAATAAGTGTAACGCAGGGGTTATTAGCTTTTACCTGAAATATAAAAAAGGCCGAACTCAGTTCGGCCTTAATGTCAGTACTGTCGCGACGATAAAACGACTATGCGAATGCCGCTTGTAGCTGTGGAACGACTTGTTTTTTACGGCTTAATACGCCGTCTAACCAGACTTTGCCATCGACGGTATCTTTACCGTAGGCGCGTTGGGTCAGGTCGCTATCGTCAGATACGATTAACAGCTCTGAGCCTTCTTTCATGATATCAGTCAGCAGTAACAATACGCTGTGGCGATTGCCTTCCACTTTCAGTGCTTTGATATCGGCTTCTAACTCGGCCTTGATATCGTCAAATACTGACAGGTCGATGACTTCTAACTGGCCGATACCGACTAAGTTACCGTTCATGTTGAAGTCTTTAAAGTCGCGCATTACTAAGTCACGTGCAGGTGTGCCTTGCACGGCTGATTTCACTTTGAACATTTCCATGCCCAGTTCTTTGAAATCTTCAACACCGGCGATTTCAGCTAAGGCTTCAACGCAACGAATGTCGGCAGTAGTGCAAGTCGGTGATTTGAAAATCACGGTATCGCTCAAAATGGCGCACATCATAATGCCAGCGATATTTTTAGGGATAGCGACTTGGTAAAAGTCGAACATCATCTTGATCACTGTGTTGCTGCAACCCACTGGGCGGATCCAGCATTCTAACGGGGTATCTGTGGTCAGATCGCCAAGCTTGTGGTGATCGACAATCCCGACTATGGTCGCTTGGGCGATATCATCCGGTGCTTGAGTCAGTTCTGAATGGTCAACGATATACACTTGCTCGCCAGCGTAGCTGGTTTTGTATTCCGGTGCTTCGAAGCCGAAACGTTCTAGAATAAAAGCGGTTTCGGGTGACAATTCACCTAAACGTGCGGCAATGGCTTCTTCACCGATTTGGTTTTTTAAATAGGCTAACGCGATAGCACCGCAGATTGAATCAGAATCGGGGATCTTGTGACCGACAACGTAAATAGGCATTTCAGGGACTCTCCTTTAAATTTGTGGCAATTTTAGCAATATTTGGCTCGGATCGGAAATAGCCAAAGCGCATATCACTGCGCGCTTAAGACGCTATAACGCTAAAAATCCCGAGCTGAGGTTCGGCAAAGATGGCTTAAGGGTTAGATCTTTACTTTTATCACGACTTTACGCACTGCTGTGGCGATATCGCCCGTGCCTGGCATATGCATGTCACCGGGAAAAAATAGCGCAAACATACCCGCTTTGAGTTGCACATAAGAGGCATTGGCTTGGTTTGCCTCGTAATCAAACTCGGCGTAATCGTGTTTGTCAAAATAGGGTTTTGAGGGTGTTTGGCCCGCTAGTGGCAAGTAACCAAACTCTTCTTCACCACTGAACACATATTGCACATCAATATATTTTTGATGCACTTCAAAGGGTTCTGTCGATCTATGCTTAGTGTGGTAGTCGTTGACTATCACAAAAATGTTGTCGCCATCGAGGGGATAATTGCCCACGGGCAGCTGACTAAAATCTGTGGTGGCAAGATGTTCTAATGCTGTGGCAAGCCGAGGGCTTAGGGATTGATAAATATGGCGGTTTGCTAAGGTATCGACGATCATCGGTTACTCGACATGGCGGATGTGAATGAGTGAATTGTAAAGATTATAATCAGATAGTCGCCGTTAGGACATAAGCTTGAGACATAAAAAAACAGGCCGTAGCATGGCCTGTTTTTATATCAAGTGTCACTTTGTTCGCTAAGACTCGCTTAGTAAGTGTATTTAGCTTCTAAGAAATAGTAGCCACCATTAAAACCAAACGGGGTGTTGGTTAATGGATAGACGAAAATGCCGTTGTTGCTGTTAATCGCGGGTGTTTTTTCGGGATACACATCAAACAGGTTTTGTACTCCAGCGGTGAAACTTAGCGCATCGGTTGCTGCGTATCTCACCGACAGATCCATCACCCATTGATCGCTGTAATTCACATCACCCGTGGCATAGCCAACAGTGTAATCACCAAAGTAGCTGAGGCGAATATTGGTCTTAAAGTCGCCTAGCTCATGGGTCAAGCCCAAGTTACCTGTGTTATGCGGCGTCGCCGAGGTCATGCGAGTTTGTTCTATGCTATCGAATAGCTTTTTGCCTAACCCATCTAAAATTTCTGGGAAATGAATATCTTGGATTTCAGTCTTATTGTAGGCATAGGCTAAGTTCGCCCGTAAATCACCCCAAGAGCCGATATCAAAATCTTGGCTCACCACAAGGTCAACACCACGGGTGCGAGTATCGACAGCGTTGATAAAGAAGCGCGCCGATTCTGCATTGGTGCCCGCTAACGCGGCCGCTACGGCGGGCGAATCATTAGGCGTCACTGAGCTCGACAGAATAATGCGATCATCGATGGAGATTTGATAGGCATCTAATGTCAGTGCTAAGCCCGTGTCATTGGTGTACACCAAGCCTAAGCTAAATGATTGGGATAGTTCGGGATCTAACTCATTAATACCCAGTGCTTTGGTCACTGGCGATAGGGTGTTGAAAGTGCCTGACTCAATAGGCACCAGCTGGCCAGTCACAGGATCGGGATTAAACAGCGTCGAGATATTGCTGAAGTACAGTTGTTGTACGCTCGGCGCTCTAAAGCCAGTGTTGATGGTACCGCGCAGGGCTAAGTTATCGGTGAAGTCGTAACGGCCCGCTAATTTCCAACTGGTGTTGCCACCAAAGTCAGAATAGTTTTCGTAGCGCAGCGCCGCCGCCCAGTAAAACTCATTGGTTAACTGGTTCTCGAGTTCCATATAAACGCCAGTGTTATCACGGGTTTCATCCACTTGCGACTCAGGGGTAAAACCGGTGAAACCTTGGCTACCCGCAGCGCGGTTGTCGTAACCCCCATTGATGTATGAACCTGTTTCGCCCGCTTCAATTTGATAGCCGTTTTGGCGCCACGACACACCTGTCGCAAACAGGATTTCAGAGTCATTGGCAAAGGCAAAATAGCGCGAGGCATCAATATTAAGATTGGTTTCACGGGTCGTGAGTGTGCCCGCGTCAAACTCGGTTGGGCTATCTGGGCCTAAAGAGGCGTTTAAGGTATTAACAATATTGTAGTTAAATGAGTTTTCACCATGGCCAGCCGAAGTATCAATATTCCACTCGCCTAGGCTGAATTCATACCCCAGCACTAAGGACGCATCGATAATTTTAGGATTGATTTGCGGCAAGAAACCATCTGGATAGATTTCAGTTAAGTTACGGGCGTCGAGTGCGCGGCGGTAAAAGGCGCCTGACTTAGTTTCACGTTGGCTGATGCCACCAAACGCATAGAGTTTGCCATCTTTTGTGATGGGCTGGGCAGCGTTGATAAATAGACCTAAGTTGTCATATTCGGCATCGCCGACCTGGTGGCTCTTACGGTTAAATGTGGCTTCGCGGGGATCGGCTGAGCCATCGGGTAATTTTTCATACTGTTGACGAGGGTCCAATCCAGCGCGGTTAGTGCTGTCTTTATGGTGGGCTTCTAGGGATACATTCACAAAGCCATCGTTACTTAAACTGATGCCGTGGTTTACACCCACACGCCATTGCTCGCCATCACCTATGTAGGTTTGTCCTGCTTGAGCCGAGATGCTACCGCCTTGGTCGCTGTCCTTTAGCACCACGTTGATGACGCCGGCAATTGCATCCGATCCGTATTGTGCCGAGGCACCATCACGCAGAATTTCGATACGCTTAATCGCCGTCATAGGGATAGCGTTTAAGTCGACGTTAGATGAGCCTTTACCCACAGTGCCACTTAAATGCACTAGCGCTGAGCCGTGACGACGTTTGCCGTTAACGAGTACTAAGGTGTGGTCGGGTGACAGGCCGCGCAAACTCGCGGGGCGCACCGCATCTGAACCGTCAGTCACTGAGGAGAATGGGAAGCTGTAGCTTGGGGCGGCAAATTGCAGTGCTTTAGCGGTTTCAGTCATACCGGTCGATTCGAGCTGCTCGGCAGTGATAATGTCTACAGGGGCAACACTGTCAGTTGCCGTGCGCAGTGCTATGCGTGAACCTATGATTTCGATTTTCTCGAAGCCAGGCTGTTGCTCTTCGGCTTGAACAGCTGGAATGGCGAGTATAGATGATACTGCCAATGCGATAATCCCTAGGCGCATAAAAACCTCTCAATGATGTTTGTAACCCGATACTCGAACTTAGGAGTGCAGATTAAAGGTAACGTAACAATTCAATGTGGAGAAGGTTATCACTGTAACAATTGTTACATCTAGACATAAATGTGCTAACTCAGAGCCGAGTGTTCTAGTTAATGTTTAAAATGCAGTTGAATATATGGATTAAACCTTGTTATCGGCAGATGTGCTTTGGGTGTTTTGGCGAGTTAAGTCGATGATATGAATTGTTTATTGACGTGCGCCATCGTGGTTTAATGCGTTATTTCATTTTAATGGCACTGGCTTGAAGGAACACAGATTTGTCAGCGTTACGATTTCTCGCGGGAGCAACAGCATTTAATACCTTGGCAGAACAAGGCCTTAAATCTGAACATTTTACCCAGCTACTTGCCGCCTCCGGTGGACCTAAATGGCTTGGTATCGCAGGGCTAGATAAGTATCTGTTTTCTGAGTTTTTCAAAAACAGACAAACACCGCTTTATACGCTTGGCGCGTCTTCAGGGGCGTGGCGTTTAGCCTGCTTGGCGCAGCAAGATCCTCTCGCAGCCTATGGTCGCTTAGAGGATTTTTATATTGGTCAGCGTTACGACAGTATGCCAACTCCGCAGGAAGTCAGTGCACAAGTTAAAGGCGTAGTGCAGGGGATTTTAGGCGCCAGAGGCAGTAGTGAGATAGTCAACAACGCTCATATCCACAGTCATTTAGTAGTGTGCCGCGGCAAACATTTAAATCGTTTAACGGCAAAGCTGCCACTCGTTGTGGGGCTGGCGATAACGGCGGCGACTAACTTAGTCAGCCGCCGAAGTTTAGGCTGGCATTTTGAACGTGTGGTCTTTAGCCAACAAGCTGCAGCCTCTCCCTTTTTGCAACTCAATGACTTACCTAGTCAGCAGGCCGAGTTAACCGAGGCCAATGTCGATGCTGTGATGTTAGCAACGGGATCAATTCCATTATTGCTAGCCCCCGTACCGCAAATTGAGGGCGTTGCCGATGGGCAATATTACGATGGTGGCATTACCGACTATCACTTCGATTTGCCTTTATCCCACGCTACGGGGTTGACGCTGTATCCACATTTTTATCCACCGATCAGCCCAGGATGGTTCGATAAATCCTTGAAGTGGCGCCAAGGTCGAGCCAATTATCACAATGCACTCGTGTTAGCACCATCGGCTGAATTTGTGGCTTCATTGCCCTTTGGTAAAATCCCCGACCGCGAAGATTTTAAACAACTGGATACGGCGCAGCGGATGCAATACTGGCGAACAGCGGTGGCCTTGAGTGAACGTCTGGCCGAGGAGTTTGCCGAGGTTGTTGCTAAGGGAAATGTGCTGGAGCGACTAGAGCGCTTTTAGTTTTAAGTGCGGTGGTCCAGAAAACGGGGTTTAAAATGGCTGGTTTGAAATGCCCTGATTTAGCCTAGTTTGGTCGCCAATTTATTTTTGCACTCAAGGGCTTCAGGAAGGAAATTATTCCACCTGCTACACTCTAAGGTAATAAGGAATACGAATGCATTGATATTCGTTTCCTTCTATTTGAGGGGCAGGAGGTTGCTATGCAAACACGAGAAATGGCGTTACTCATGCGCGATGCCTTGTTGCTGCCACAGGGACGGGTAGAGGTTCGTGTAGTCGACCCCGGTCATCTGCGCATGGTGGCCGATGTCTTCAAGGGAAAATATGCGCTCGCTTTTGCCACCATTCGACCCCGCGGCAGTCCGCCCTGTTACCCCACCGCTACCCAGTGCGACATTATCGATTTTAATCAGCTAGAAGACGATTCACTCAGCCTAGTGCTCGAAGGGCGCCAGCGCGTCAGCATCCTCTCGGCGGCGCAGGCCAAAGATAAGTTGTGGATGGCGCGTACTTTACCCTGCCGTAACTGGCAAGAAGAGCCGATTAAAGGTGAATTTGAGCTAATAAGCGCTGCATTAGAGCAGTTTTATGAGGTGAATCCCGATCTGTTTGAGCTCTATTCTCAAGTGCATTTAGAAGATGCGGCTTGGGTAAGCCAGCGCTGGCTCGAGGTTTTGCCCATGTATAATAAAGACAAATTAGTGTTAGTTAATCAGCCCGATTGCCACAAAACATTGGATTTCGTGCTGCAACTTATCAAGTCCCATGTGGACTGAAAAACCACAAAAAGGCTAGAATAGCGGCTTTATATAGCCGCTTTTTTTGTGATATGACTGCATCTGCCCGCGCCGCCCAACCTTCTTACATAGTGCTTCCTGTGAATGTCACAGATATACCCACAGTGTTTGCCTTTCTCGCGCAGCATTTTGCCCGCATAGGTGAAGATGTGTGGCGTCAGCGGATCCTCGACGGGAAAGTGCATTGGCGCGACGGCAGTTTGATCGCCTTGGACACTGAATATCGTCCAGCGGCGCGGGTGTATTACTACCGTGAAGTGCCGGTTGAAGCGAAAATTCCCTTTGAAGAACAGATCCTATTCCAAGATGACAATGTCATTCTGGCCTATAAGCCACACTTTTTACCTGTGACCCCAAGCGGTAATTATGTGAACGAATGTCTGGTACATAGGCTGAGATTACGCACCGGCATAGACACTATCGCGCCTGCTCATAGGCTTGATCGTGAAACCGCAGGGGTGATCTTGATGACAGTCGCGCCCGAAACCCGCGCCCTTTATCATCAATTATTTATCGACGATGCTATTCGTAAAGACTATCAAGCGATTGCCAAGCTGACACCTGATATTATTGAACAATATCAACAGGGAAACTTAACTTTGCCCCTGCATTGGACGGTGAAAAACCGCATGCAGCCGAGCGACCCGAGTTTTACCATGAAAATCGTTGAAGGCGAGGCGAATACCCATTCCGAAATCAGCCTAGTGGCCATAAAAGGCGATCTTGGTTTGTTCCACCTGAGCCCAATTACCGGCAAAACTCACCAGTTACGGGTGCATATGCAAAGCTTAGGTATGCCATTGTTAAACGACAGATTTTATCCATGCTTATTACCCAAAGGGCCGGATAAGTTTGCGACGCCTCTTAAGTTGATGGCACAGCGTTTACGTTTCATTGACCCTGTGAGTGGGATCCATCACGACGTGCAATGTGAGGGTTTTGCGTTTTAGTCAGCGGAAAGCATTATTTCCAGTCCGCTTGAAGGAAATGATCGGGTGCAATTGTGCGCTTGGCCCTGTGATGGTATGAATACAAGCAGCAGTATCTGAGTCTCTGCCATAGGGAGCCATATTACGATTGTTTGAAGGAAGTCCATTATGACCAAATCTGCGATGATCTCTATCTTACTTTGCGCTGCGGTATTAGTGGCAGCCATGTTTGTTGGCGACTGGACGAAACAACCTTATTTGAAGGATATTGCCGCTGAGATCCGTAAGGGGGCTGCGGTGATTGAACCGAAGAAACCGAGTTCGTCTGCTGCATCGGTCGTTGAGGCTGATGATGTGGACCAAGACTCGAAGGTGATTTGGGATCAAATGGTACATGAGAAACCAGCAGGTAAGCCGCAGCCAGAGGCGTTGATTTTCAATCAAGTACAGCCGAAGAAAGTCGAAACCGATGAGGTATTATCTAAAAATATTCCACCGCTGGATTCGGGTTCGGGCGCCACTCAGCCTGAGACGGTTAAACATAATAAACCCGTTTAATTTGTTATTCCTGTTTGGGAGGTTCGAACAAGGTTTCGCTCATATCACCATGTAAAACTGCAATTTTTGTTGGCGCACCATCATCCGCAAGTTCCAAAATCCCAATACCGCTTTTATTCACTAAACGTTTGCTCGGCGCACCATTCGGTCTTCTGCCGCGCAGCGACATACGTTTTCGTTTTGTCAGTAAATTCAGTGGCGAAAAGTGGCCGTAAAACCAGCCATTGAGTTTATCGAAAATCGGTAAAAACTTCTCGGGGAAGTGATTTTTAATGCCGCTGCAGGTGATTTGGTAGATGTTAGGACTACTGCGTCTAAAACGAATACTAATGTCGTAACTAAAGGAGTAATGCACATCGCCGGAGAGGATCACAAATTCCTCTGGGGTTTTACGGTGCATAAAAATACTCAGTAGCGCGTTGGCGGCACCGGGGTGGGCCATCCAGTTTTCGGCGTCCACCAACAAAGAAGCGCCCATCAGCGTGGCTGTACGCTGCACAGCCTCAATCAGTTTGACCCCAAACATAGGGGCAGGAGAGACAATAATGACCTTCGACTGGCCGAGCAATTCTTGCTGCAAATCCATTAACGCCTCCCAATCCATTAAGCCGGAAGGTTTTGCGAGATTGGATTCACTGCGCCAGCGGCGAGTGCGGGTATCGAGCACCACAAGTTTGGGCGAGGTCGCTAAGGTGTAATGCCATTGCTCAAATTTAAGTAATTCGTCGATGAGTAGATCCTGACTTTCACTCTGTGGCTGTACAAAAAAAGCATCGAGCAGCGGGCGGATTTCATCAGCAAATTTATCGGGCGCATTGCCAAGCCCTTGGAATAAGGTATAGCCAATCAGGGCATTACCTATAATGCGTTTTGAAAATGCATGCTCGTAGGCAGCGAGTTCCCATTTGGCGGTGAGGTTCCAGTCGTCGGTGACGTCGTGGTCGTCAAACATCATGTAAACGGGAATGTGCGCCATAAAGCGCCTCACCTGCGTCAGCCCAGCTTTAAAGCCGAGCAAATGTTGCCATTCATTCTGCCAGCGGGCGTTATTGGCGGGTATTAAGCCATCAACATCCTTGGGGATATTGACTAATTCCCACAGCTCTGGCGACCAAGTAAGTAAATACAAGGCGATGATTTCATTCAGGCTGACAAGATGATTCTCAGCGATGGAGGAAGTGAAAATCGGGTGATTGCGATACCAACGCCATAGTGCGGTTTTGGCGGGATATTGAGTGTGCGGCAGCAGGTTTTTATGGCGCTGATACAAATCGGCCGGTTGATAATGCAGTGTTTCACTACTGGCTATGTTCGCCCCTTCAAATTGCTCATGCTGAAGGCCAAGCAAGTCGATGACTTGTCCTATGGCGTTTAACATGGGGCCTGCCACATCATCGATATAAACTTGATCGCCACTCATCACGATAAGAGCGGGGCGATCGTCCGCTACACCCGTGTCGATTCTCTTGGCTAAATAGGTATCTGCGGCGACGAGCGCATCGTCACTGTGGTGATGCGGATTGCGGCAAGAGCCATGGAATACTTGGGTTAATTCTGGGATAAAACGCACACTTGGCGATGAGGCATCGCCATAGTTCAGCTGACTGATGTTGGCAAAAATATCCCCATGTTGGGCGGCGGATACTTGGTAATTTGTGACTCGATTCGGCGTGAGTAACTCTGGTCGCGACAGCATGATCAGATATTGATGGGCGTGCTGCCCGAGTGGCACATAGTGCACATCGGCATCCTGCAACGGAACCTCATGTTCACCTAGGCGCAACGTAAGATCAGTTAATGGCTCACGACTCACAAACCACAAGGTAAAATGTGTGGCATCGCAGTGGCGCAGCATAGGGCCTGCCAATATCAGAGGAAGTGTCGGACTCAAATTCAGCCTATTGGTGCTCAGGTTAATCTCAAGTGAGTTAACCCTAAGTAAGTTTGGTTTAAAAGAGTAAACAAGTGCGTTGAATATGAAAAGCTTTTAGAATTGTCAGTCATACACATGAGTTGAAACTGAATGGGGCAATATGGCTAAGATCATGGTAACTGGCGCGACTGGGCTACTCGGCCGAGCTGTTGTAAAACAGCTTGAATTAACGGGACATGAGGTTGTGGCCACAGGTTTTAGCCGCGCAAGTGAGCGAGTGCATAAACTCGATCTGACAGCCCCTTTGGCTGTCGAGGCATTTATCGCCCGCGAGCAACCGCAAGTCATAGTGCACTGCGCCGCCGAGCGTCGCCCCGATGTGTCGGAGCAAAATCCGCAGGCGGCATTGGCACTTAACTTAACCGCCAGCCAAGCCCTCGCTATGGCAGCTAAGGCCAATAATGCTTGGCTTATCTATATCTCCACCGACTATGTGTTCGATGGCACTCAGCCTAAGTACGCCGAAGATGCCGCCACTGATCCGGTTAATTTTTATGGTGAATCTAAGCTAAAGGGCGAAGAAATAGTGCTTAACACGAGTGCTGATTTTGCCGTGCTACGCTTGCCAATCCTTTACGGCCAAGTAGAGAAGCTGAGTGAATCTGCTGTGCTAGTGCTGGTTAACCAATTGATTGATCGTCGGGCTCAGGGTGTCGATCATTGGGCCGTGCGAAGTCCAACCTCGACCGCCGATATTGCCCAAGCCATAGACAAGATGATTGCACAGCATATTGAAGCGCCTATCGTGCAGGGGATTTATCACTTTAGCGCCGCAGAGACTATGACTAAGTATCAGATGCTGTTGACCTTAGGGGAGATTTTACAACTCAGCACGGCACACTTAACGCCTGAGTCGACACCGACGGATAATGCCAAACGGCCAAGGGACTGTAGCTTGAGTTGTGCACGTTTAGCGGCGCTCGGTATTCGCTCCGACATTGATTTCGCCACGGGTGCACGCCAAGCATTAACGCAATCGAGTGGCGCACTGGCCGCACTCGGACTCACACTGTAGGAATGGCTATGGCTAAGATCTTAGGGACCAGTCTACAGGCCGCCGACCAAGTCGCATTACTGCGAACCTTAGGATTGCTGCTGCAAATTGGCTTAACCATGTTTGCCGCCGACACCTTTGGTCTTAGCCTGCAAATGGAGCCGTTAGTGCATGTGTTAGTGCTGGAGGTGTTATACCTGTCACTCACATTAGCCTTACGTAAACCTTTGTTTGCCAAGGAGCGTGGCCTCTTTATCGCGCTCAGTTTAGACACACTATTTTGGATCTCTTGGCTGCACTTTTCCGGCGGCGCGACTAATGCGTTTATCTCGTTATTACTGCTGCCGATTGCACTTGCGGCTGTGACTTTGCCAATCTGGGCACCTTGGGCGTTGACGGCTATTTCAACCTTAGCCTACAGCTTGATGATTTTTACTGTGCCCGAATCCCCCATGCAGCACCATGGTATGGACATGAGCTCCCACTATTTAGGCATGTGGTTTAACTTTGTGATTTCAGCTTTGGTGATGACAACCAGCGTGGCGCTGATTACTAAACGTATGCGCCGCCAAGATGCGCAGTTAGCTTATATGCGTGAAGGGCAATTGCGTCAGGAACAACTCTTGGCACTAGGCACTGCATCGGCGCAGATGGCGCATCAATTGGCCACACCGCTCTCAAGCCTGAGGTTGTTACTCGATGAAGTAAAAGAAGATATGAGCGGCACTTCGATAACGGTTGTGGAGATGGAGACTGCGTTAGGCCGCTGTGAACATACGCTCGCCGAGCTGCGATTAGCGACAGAGTCGATCCGCGATCGCCGCCAGCGGCCACAAAAGATCGCTGAGCTGGTGGACGGTTTAAAGCAGAAAACCTTGCTGCTCATGCCGCAGACCGAACTGAACTGGCTGTTTACCTGTGCGCCTGAGCAACTGGCAGAGCAAAGCATTCTGACCGATATGAGTCTAACGCCTGCGATCATGGCTTTGATTGAAAATGCCGCCCGCGCTAGTGTCGAAACCCTAGGTGCGCCGCAGGTGGATATCAGCTTAGATATCGCGCCAAGTGAAGCTCAAATCTATTTGCAGATCCGTGATTATGGCGCTGGTATCGCGCCCTCTTTATTGCCGCAATTGGGTACCTTATTAATTGAGAGTCCCAAGGGGTTAGGTGTTGCGCTGCTACTCAGTCATGCCAGCCTAGAGCGTTTGGGCGCAGAATTGATTTTGGCCAATCATCCCCAAGGCGGTACTGTGGCACAAATTCGCTTTACGATTCTAAAGGACAAAGCGGCATCGTTATCGCCCAACACTAAGGCCGCTGACGGAGTCAGATCATGAAACGTTTGTTAATCGTCGAGGATGACCTTTCTCTGGCGAGTATTTTAGGCCGACGGCTTACGCGCCACGGCTTTGAGTGCCGCCTAACCCATGATGCCAGTGATGCTTTGCTGGTGGCGCGGGAGTTTCGCCCTAGCCACATTTTGTTGGACATGAAGCTGGCCGAAGCTAACGGCTTAGGGTTAATTGTGCCACTGCGTAACCTGCTGCCCAAGGTGACCATGGTGTTGCTCACCGGCTACGCCAGTATTGCCACTGCGGTGGAAGCGATTCGCCTCGGCGCCGATAATTATTTAGCTAAACCTGTCGATACTCAAACCTTGCTCGCTGCGCTGGAAATGGAGGGCCATTCCCATACCCTTCAAGAAGATGAAGTCGATGACTCGCCCCTCAATCCTAAGCGTTTGGAGTGGGAACATATTCAGCAAGTACTCAATGCTAACCAAGGCAATGTGTCCGCCACCGCCCGCCAATTGGGGATGCATCGCCGCACCTTACAACGTAAGTTACTCAAAAAACCTGTGGGTGAAAGTGGCCATTTGAATTAACGCTTTATTCTCGCATGCTGGTCAGTGACGCTGACTCAAGCACATGAAATAAGGATGCTGACGGGATTGAGGCTGGCTTAGTGCACCGAATTTGCGCATAAAAAATGCCACTCAAAAAAGACTGAGTGGCATTAACAAGAAACGAGAAGTTTATCGATGAGTCGGCGCTAGGATTTTACGCTAGCGCCACGATACGATTATCTTATGCGATTAAAAGTTAACGGTTTCTTCGTTTGAGCAAGGGCCGTTAGTTTCACACACTTTATAGCTGAAGCTAGTGCCAGCTAGGTCAGTGAAACGGTCAATAAACGATGAATTGCTTGAAGTACCAACCGCAACGCCGTTACGGAAGATAGTGTACTCATCAGCGTTATGGCCTTCCCATGCGAGTGCAACACGAATGCTACCGCGACGAGATTTGTTAGCGTTTTTCACTGTCATTTCTAACGCCACTTCTGGTACTTCAACCGCAAATTCTTCAGAAGTGCTTGCTGTTGCGCCATCGTTGTCAGTCACTGTCAGTGTCACTGTGTAGTTGCCTGACTGAGCATACTGATGATTTACACTTGCGCCTGAAGCAGTTGTGCCATCACCGAAACTCCAGCTCCATGCAACGACATCACCGTCGCTGTCAGTACTGGTGCTAGTGAAGCTACCGTTACCGTTGGCAAAGCTTGCAGTAAAGCCCGCTGTTGGATCTTGGTTTGGTATCTCATCGCCACCGTCATAAGCACCCACTAGGCTCACACCTGTGTAGCTGCTATAGCCACTGACCATGACCCAATAAGTTCCTGTTTGGGCTGGATCGATAGGGCAGCTTTCGGCATTACCGGCTTTGTATGGACGGCAATCATAGCTACTAGAGGTAGGAGCTTGGCCGAATTTAACATACATGTCCGCATCACCCGTGCCGCCTGACATATTAAAACTCAGGTTGGTTGCACCGCTTGCTACGTCGAGTTTGTAGTACTGTTTGCTACCTGACGCACCCGCTAAACCCGTCACTGCGACACCGTTCGCGAGTTCAGTCGCTTCTGGTGGTGGCGGTGGTGGTGGCGTTTCACAAGGTGTGATACCCACAGCGGCAAACGCAGTAACCACATCGTCAGCACTTAAGCCTAAGTCAGTCGCCGCAGATTTAACGCCACAAGCGCCTTGCCAGAACAAGCTGTCAGCCGTCCAATATAATTGGTTAGCAACCACAAATGTTTGGAATGCAGTGCGTGTATCCCAGCCCGGTAAGTTTGCGAGTGTGTAGAAGGCTTTGTTGAAGACACCTGAACTGTGGTGTACGTCGATACCATCATAGTAATCGTCGATATGGCCGATTGAGATTCCGTCTAAGGTTGGATCTGCCATGTAACGCAGTGCGCCATTGCCTTTAAAGATATCTGCGCCGACTAACCAGTCGTTCGTGCCGTGCATGTAAAATTCAGCAGCTTCACCCGCCATATCTGAGAAGGCTTCGTTCATGCCACCAGATTGAGCATCGTAAATAAGGCCTGAGTTTTGCTCAGTGAAACCATGGCTCACTTCGTGTGCCGAGACATCTAAGCTCACTAATGGGTAGAAGGTCGTTGCGCCATCACCGAAGGTCATAGCACTGCCGTCCCAGAAGGCGTTTTCGTAGTTGCTGCTGTAGTGAACCCGCATGGTTAACTGGAAAGTTAACGGCGCAGTGTTGTACCACTCGCTATACATGTTGTAGATCACGTTACCGAAATAGTGCGCATCGTTTAATGGCGAGTAAGCACCGTTGATCTCTTTAACTGTATTGCGTGGGCAAGTATAAGAGAAGGCTGTTGCGCCTGATGTGGCACCGTTCAAGTTAACGGTTTTCACGTTAGGTGAGTTCATGGTGCAGGTGTCACCGCTCACTTCAACGTCTAAGTAAGAGAAATCTGTACCGTATTCGTATTGGCCAGTCTTGATGTTACCGCCTGGACCTGTACCGCTCGCGGCGTGGTTAATCCCTTCCCAACGCTTGAGTACTTCACCTGAGTGCGCGTCAATCATAGTGAATGGACGGCTTGGCTCATCGCCATATACCACAAAAGACGTCACATAAACGAGGCGAGTTTTAGCCGCATCATCAAGGTAAAGCCATAATTTAGCTTGTTTGTTTTCAGCTTTTAGGCCGGCAACCGCTTTCTCAGACTTGCCACGAATGGCAATATCTAACGCTTTGTTAGCCGTTAAAGTGGGTTTGACAAAATCAGCCGACTTTTCAATATTTTTTAATACGCGGCCAGACATGTCGCTGTAGAAGCCCATGCTTGATTGTGACGTTGCAACAGAGAAACCATAAACAGGCACGTCATGGAAATATTGTTGTAAACGTTGCTTCTGCTTGCCTTGACCTAGGTCGAGTTTTTTCTCGACTTTGAGTTGGCTACCTGCGTCTAAGTTGAACTGAGACACTAGATTATTGCTTGAAGACGCACTTCTGAGTGTACCGACATCGACAATATCAGCAGCAAATGCTGATGTGCCTAACGTAGCCGACACTGCAATGAAGAGTAGCGACAGTTTTTTGTTTAGCATCATGCTTAAAATCCTTTTTCCGTTTGTCATTAACGTTGGAATGCCATACTGCTTAACTGGCTCGGGCGAGCGTTTTTTATTGTGATTTCTACAGGGTCGTCGGCATACCTCTGCCATGGCCGAATAGAATGAGCTGTTGCTCAGGCGGAGATTCTCAGATTTTTATTCTGTGTAAAGCGTGAATGACCGCATGACCTTAGATGTTATTTAAATGTAAAAGTGTTAACAATCGTACAAAGGAACTATCTTCAGCGTTCATTTAGGTGCTTTTAAATTCGAATTAGGACTTTTGGGTAATAGCGATTTAGCCTAGTCAAATGGCGGGTTTTGTGAGTCGTAAAAAGTGCTTTATTGATGGATTTTCATTGGGTTAGGTTGGGTTTTATGGCGAGGTTAAGCGGGTAATTTTTAGGTAGGTGATTTTTAAGCGGGTGGCTTTAAGGATTAGCGGTGCTTTTGGGCATAACCCTTTTTTAAGGGCAAAGATCCATAGCTTTGCCGGATTCATTTTGAAAAATGCACTTTGCAAGGGCCATTTGAAAGATGGCCTTTGAAATATGTACGTTGCAAGAGCCCGTATGCGTCGCAATGGCTTGACTCACTGTTCAGCTTATTTCACCAAGGTAACTCTGTGCCATCGTAGGCGAAAAAGCACCCTGTTTGTGCCGGAGTGGCATTGGCAATGATCGGTAGCAAACAGTTGGCGACATACTCAGGTGTAAACAGTTTGCCTTGAGGCACACTCTGTTGAAAGGGTTGAGATAATGGCGTGTCAGTGGTGCCCGGATGCAGGGATAACACCACGCAGTGTTTCATGTTCCGCTGCCACTCAATCGACAGTGTTTTGAGAAACATATTCAGCGCAGCTTTTGAGGCGCGATAGCTGTACCAGCCACCTAATCTGTTATCGGTAATGCTGCCGACTTTTGCCGATATCACGGCAAATCTTGCCGAGTCACTTTGTTTTAAGGCATGGCAGAAGTGCTTAGCCAGCATGACGCTGGGTAGGGTATTGAGCGTTAAATTGTGCTGGAAAAAGTCGATATCCAGTGATTGTAAGCTTTTTTCTGGTCCTTTATCTTGGGTGTGTAAAATCCCGACACAGTTAATCAGCCAATCTAATTCAGTAAGTTGTTCACTCAGTTGTTTAATCTCGGCCTCATTGGTCACATCTAGCGCATGCCATTGGATATTATTCTGCCTGTCTTGGGGAAGATGATGCCTATAGGTGGCGTGCACTGTGGCGTCGGGATATGTCTCTTGAATTTGCTTAACCATAGCTTGGCCAATCCCCCCACTCCCGCCGACGATAAGTACTTTCATGGCAAACTCTCCACTATAAACGGTTTAGATGAGCAAGATTGTGTTCGGCCGTGGCTAATATGGCGTGCCTTACGGACTCGTCCATTTTGTCCCAAGTTTGGTATAGCATGCCGATCCTTGGGTTCTGCGACAATCGCGCGCGGTGTTTGTCCATAAAGCGCCAATAAAAGCTATTGAACGGGCAGGCGAGTGCGCCGCTGCGCTCTTTTATCTTGTAATGACAGCCGCTGCAATAATCACTCATTTTATTGATGTAGGAACCGCTGGCTGCGTAGGGTTTAGTACCGACAATGCCGCCGTCGGCAAACAAGGCCATGCCGCGAGTGTTGGGCATTTCAACCCATTCTATGGCGTCAACATACACGCCTAAATACCACTCATCGACTTGATTTGGCTTGATTTCAGTTAATAAACAAAAATTGCCGATCACCATTAAGCGCTGAATATGATGGGCGTAGGCAAAATCTAATGATTGGGATAACGCTTGTCGCATGCAGTTCATTTTAGTGTCGCCATGCCAAAAATAATCGGGCAGCGTCCCATGGGCATTGAGCGCGTTAGTGCTGGCGTACTGCGGCATATTGGCCCAGTAAATGCCGCGAACGTATTCTCGCCAACCTAATATCTGTCGCACAAATCCCTCGACTTGGGCGATATCAATTTCAGCATTTGTTTGATAACTGTCGATAGCCGCATTGATGACTTCTAACGGGCTGATTAATTTACTGTTAAGGCTGAATGATAGCCGACTATGGTACAAGCTCCACTTGGCGGGATGTTGCGCTGTCATGGCATCTTGAAAGCGGCCAAAGGAAGGCAAGCAAACCTGACAAAAATACGTTAATAGCTCGAGGCTTTGCGCACGGTTTATCGGCCACAGCAATGACGCATCCATGCGACCCATGGTCGGGATTTGGTGACGCTCAAGCCTAGCGAGAATTTCAGTTACATCGAGGCTAAACATTAATGGCTCAGGCAAGACTTTTATATCCTGAGTTTTAAGCTTTTGACGGTTGCTGGCATCAAAGTTCCATTGCCCACCGAGTGGCTTTCCGTCTTGCATCAAGATGTTGAAGCGTTTACGCATACGGCGATAAAAGTGCTCCATCATAATGTGTTTGCCGACGGGGAACTGCGTATCGATTTCGTCAAACGGTAATATAAAGTGTTCTGTATCGACACAGTTCACCACGGCGGTGTTGAGCTTAAGCTGACTCAATTGCTCAAGTAGGCGGTATTCATCTGGCCTTTGGTATTCAAACTTGATCGCGCCAACCTGCGTCACTTGATGTTGAATGAGCCCCAGTAGATCGCTATAGCCCTGAGTGTTATTGAAGGTGTCATCAAGGGTTAAATAGAGCACTTGATGCCCTTGCGCCCGCAGCTCTTGGGCAAATTGCGCCATTGCCGCAAAGAAGGCACATATTTTTTGCACATGATGCGTCACATAAGTGTTTTCTTGGTGCAGTTCTGCAATCACATACAGCACTTGCTCATCAACTCGGTTAAACCAAGAATGCTGGGCATTGAGTTGATCGCCTAAAATTAACCTGACGGTATGGAATTGCTGTAATTGCATTAAGTGGACTCTGGTGAATGGTATTTGCAATTGGGGATTACGATGATATGAGTAGTTGGGATCAATCTGAAGGTGGCTTTACAGGGGAAGTTTTATCGCTGTGATTTGGGATTGGTTAACTTATTAGAACACCTAAGCGGTTAAATTATTTAAAAGTAAAAGTAAAAGTCGTGGGGCTTCACCCCACACCCGACCAAGGAGGACTACTCGTCCTATCCTCCTTGGATTCTCCAAGACGCCCCTAGCGAAGTTACATGCATTAGTTACTGGTCTCATACTCCAATAAAAATTGCCTAACGGCTCAGATGGGACATCCCTGTCCCCCCGAGCCTGCGCCATCATCCATGATGCCGCCACGGCATTTTTATCTGCGTATTTCGACAACTTCGCAGGGGAAGGTGAACTTCTGAGGCTTAGGTATTAGCTGTTAATCTCAACAGAGTTCTGCCTGTTCCATCTTTTTTTTCAATGAAACTACTAGTTTTTTACCTAACCAAATGTGCTGATGGGTTGTAATATACAAGTCTGCCATTATCCAAACCTAACAACATTTATCAGCAACAGGGACGTAACCATGCCAGAGAGCTTAGCAAATTCAAATAATTACCTAAAAAAGCTAATGCCACTACGTATTAACCCTCCCAATGTTCATGGCGAGTGGCCTTGTGCTGCCGATAAGCTGGATCGCAGTAGGGAAATTGAAAACCTGACGCCAGTGCTGCTGAATGCCGAGGCGCCGCTGGTGTTTGCCATCGATGCGCCATGGGGCGGCGGCAAGACGACATTTATTAAACTGTGGCAGCATTATCTAGAAAAGAAAGGCAAGGTCAGTCTCTACCTTAATGCCTGGGAAAGTGACTTTGCCGAAGATCCACTGTTACCCATGTTATCTGTGCTTGATGATTGGTTAACTTCACAATCGAGTAAACCATCGATAAAAGAGGCGTGGAATAAAGCCAAAGCCTGCGCTCCCGGGATTATCAAAGCGACTGCTGTGGCTGCCGCCAAAGCTGCCACCTTTGGCGCATTGGATCTTGATAAGGAATACGAAAAGCTTGCTGTCGATTTGACCGGCGATGCAGTTGGTAGCTTGGTAGACAGTTTTAACGTAAAACAAAAGGCGTTGGCCAAATTCAAACAGCAGTTGGCTGCGGCACTGGATGCCTTGCCCGAGGACCAAGCCAACCTGATTGTGTTTGTCGATGAACTCGACCGCTGCAAACCTACCTATGCCATTGAGGTGCTGGAGCGTATCAAGCATTTGTTTGATATTGATCGCTTGGTGTTCGTGCTTGCCGTAAACCGCGACCAGCTCAGTAAGAGTCTTCAGGGGGTCTACGGCCCAAATTTCGATGGACTTAATTACCTGAAACGATTTATCGATCTCGACTACAGCCTGAGAATTCCTGACAGGAACGCGTACATACGGATGCGGTTACAGCAGCAGGATTTACAGAATCGCTTTGCCAAGCGCGAGAATGGACGTAACGACATCGATATGATTGAGAGCATGTTGTGTTGGCTGTGCGAGCGTTTTGATTACACATTAAGAGACATAGACCAGTTGATCACCAGACTGCGTTTGATAGTCCGCTCAATACCCAGCAATTATTATTTTGATGCGGTAGTACTGCTGTGCATGTTGGTGTTACGTCAGGAGCATAATACCCTCTATAAACGTTTTAAGCAGGATGTCGGCTGTACCAATGAGGTGATCGAGTTTTTGCTGGGGGGCGATGATATTAAATCTACACCTTTCCCCAAGTCATTTGGCTTCATATGTGGTTGGCTTATTAAGTCGGGATACGACGAAGATAAAAACACCGATTTGGAGCCATTACTTGTCTATTGGGAGCAATTGAGTGGCGAGTTTCCTGCAGATGATCCCCGGCAAGGTGAGCTGGCCAAGTTAACCCGTTTCGTTAGAAGCAATGACACATGGCGGGATTACTCAGATCTGCGCGGAACCGCCTTTAACCGGATTGAGCTGGTAAGTCGAATAGATATTG
>NZ_JAUOEU010000038.1:0-39267 GCF_031932105.1 Shewanella sp. SP1S1-7 | reverse complement strand
GCCATGCAACCGACGCTCGTACCTCGCTCGGCTGATGGCGAGCGTTACCCATAGAAATTTTAATCCGAAACTCACTAACTCGAGCTAAAAATCTAACTCGGAGATGACCAAAAGTGTGTTGCGTATGTCTTTTAAATCTACAGGTTACGCTAAAGCCAAAACGGTGAGCTAGGGTGATTAGCGAGACGACCGTCCGCCCCATGGACGGACTGTCTGTGAGTCGACGAGTAAATGCCATGGCAAACCTGTGTGAGTGGATATCAACTGCCTACCGTTCTATTTTATCGAATGTTTAGGCCGTGATTTCGCGTTATTCTTTTGTAAACTTCCTTGTTATTCTGCCTCCATCAGCAAAGCGTTTGCGTCTTGTCTTAGCCGTATGATCTTGGCTTTTCATGCACCGCTTTGCTCAACCGATAGGAGAGCAGCAATGAAAGTATTAAGTCAGTTTTCCGCCAAAGCCGCGATGGATGGCGATGGGGTCAATATTCGCCGTGTCGCCGATTTTGTGACGACTAAATTTGATCCTTTCTTGATGATCGACGAAATAAAATCCGATGATGAACAAGACTTTATCGGTGGCTTCCCCGCACATCCCCATCGCGGAATGGAGACCTTTACTTATATTCGTAAGGGCGGTTTTGAGCACCGTGACCAAATGGGCAATGTGAAGGCGATTCGTGCCGGCGATGTGCAGTGGATGAGTACCGGGTTCGGGGTAGTGCACTCTGAAATGCCACTTGCCGATGCTGTCGATGGTCTGCATGGATTCCAAATTTGGGTCAACATGCCCGCCAAAGACAAGCTGCGTCCAGCTAAGTATCAAGATACTGCGGGTAGCGCTAGCGTTGAAGCGACCAATAACACTGGCGCTAGCTTAAAAGCCTTGGCGGGTGATTGGGGCTTTAAAGATCAATCACTGATTAGTGCGGCTATCCAAGGATTAGCGGGCGAGGCTGCCATTGCTGATTTGAGCTTAGCGCTAAATGCTGAGGCAACGCTTGATTTGTCTCAACATGAGTTTGTCGCTTTGTACTTGTACCAAGGTGACTTAAGCAAGGGTGAAGATTCACAGTGGTCATATCATCAGGGTGAGTTTTTAGTGCTAGATAGCCAAAGTGTGCTTAAGCTTAAAGCCGATGAGCGCGGTGCTGGGATGTTACTGTTTGCGGGTAAACCTATCCGTGAAAAAATCGTCCAGATGGGTCCATTTGTAATGAACACCCAAGCGGAAATTCAGCAGGCGATTCGCGATTATCAAGAAGGGCGTTTCGGCCAAATTGCGTAATTCGTTAAATCTGCCGCGCTGAGCTAATTCTAAACCCAAGCCCTGTATTCCTACAGGGCTTTTTTGTTGCTGTTCAGGCCTGCTATGTCTATTGCTTAAGGACTTGAGGCAAAAGTCGCGCTTTGTTGCTACAATAGCCGTGCTTTTGGGTTAAGCGAGCCTAGCGCTTTATTCTTAACTCAAGCTAGCCTGAATCTTGATAGACCAGTTAAATCGATAAGTAACGCAATTTCAGTAACCTAGCAGCCGCTTCGTTACCCACCACAGGATATTCACCTTGAGCAACTCTGATACTAAGCCTAATCCATCAATGGCTTTTTCGACTCTTAAGCTAAAACCCGAACTGCTTGAGAACCTTTCTTCTATGGGCTACAACGAGATGACGCCAATTCAGGCGCAAAGTTTGCCACCCATTTTAGCGGGGCAGGATGTGATAGGTCAGGGTAAAACTGGCTCGGGTAAAACGGCCGCCTTCGGCTTAGGGTTACTGAACAAGTTAGACGTTAAACGCTTTCGCATTCAAACCTTAGTGTTATGCCCAACCCGCGAGTTGGCCGACCAAGTGGCGCAGGAAATCCGTACCCTTGCCCGTGGTATTCATAACGTTAAAGTACTGACACTTTGCGGCGGTGTGCCTATGGGGCCACAAGTTGGCTCGCTGGAACACGGTGCGCACATTATTGTGGGTACGCCGGGTCGTATCGTCGATCACTTAGATCGCAATCGCTTAGATTTAAGCAATCTCAACATGTTAGTGCTCGATGAAGCTGATCGCATGTTAGAAATGGGTTTCCAACCCGCCCTCGATGCGATTATCGAACAAGCCCCACGTGAGCGTCAGACGCTGCTATTCAGCGCGACGTTCCCTGAGCAAATTCAATCGATTGCTAAGCAAATCATGTATGACCCAAGCATGGTTAAAGTTGAAGGTAATCACGACAGCTTGAGCATAGCCCAACATTTTTATCATTTAGACGATGACAAGGCGCGTATGCAAGCGCTGCAATTATTGTTGTTAGAACATAAGCCTGAAAGCGCAGTGGTGTTCTGTAATACTAAACGCGAAACCCAAAAAGTGGCCGATGAGCTCGAAGGTTTAGGCTTTAGCGTATTGGCTTTGCACGGCGATTTAGAGCAAAGAGACAGGGACGAAACCCTGCTGCAATTTGCTAATAAGAGTGCCTGTGTATTAGTGGCGACTGACGTTGCCGCCCGTGGTTTAGATATCGATGCGCTGGATGCCGTGTTTAACTATCACGTCGCCTACGACACTGAAGTGCACATTCACCGTATCGGTCGTACTGGCCGTGCGGGCAGTAAAGGCGCCGCTTATACCTTCTATAACGACCAAGACGGTTACAAGATTGCCTTGTTAGAAGAATATTTAGAGCGCGAAATTACCAGCGAATCACTGCCATCAGAAAGCCTGCTCGGCAACACGCCTGCAGCGCCAACCATGATCACTTTGCAGATCGATGGCGGTAAGAAAGAAAAACTGCGTCCAGGGGATATCTTAGGCGCGCTGACAGGCGAAAACGGTATCGAAGGCTCGCAGGTGGGTAAAATCCAAGTGACCGATTACCGCGCCTATGTGGCCGTTAATCGTAAGGTTGCCAAGAAAGCGCTGAACAAAATTACTGGCGGCCGCATTAAAGGAAAATCTTACCGCGCTTGGCCAATGAAGTAAGCTTAGCTTGAGTTGAATCGTACCTCGATTTAATTCACTTCACCTTTAAAGGGAATAAACTCAGGTTTATTCCCTTTTTTGTTGGGTGTGATTAATGCAATGACTGAGTCTTTTTGTTTTTTAAATGCTAATTAAGGTGGGCAGTTAAGTAACACTTTGTATTCGCCTGCTTAATTAATATGCCCCTCAGCTTGCCTGTGGTAGAAGTGATTCTGAGTAAAAAATAAATGAGCAGATTAACGGCTTTGTCAGGTGATAAGGCGTACATCGGTTTGGAGTATTTATGTTTCGAAGGACGATTTTACTAAGCATCTTTTTGAGCGCAGCGAGCGCTGCATCAATTCAACCAGAGTTGCAACCAGAGCGGCAATTAGAGTCACAACCAGCGTCGCAACCGTTACAGCACTTCATTTATATTAATCATCGTGAGGAAAACGGAGAAAACATTCGTGCCGACAAGGCGCTGCGTGATCCCCGTTTTGGCGGTGCGCAGATTGTTTATACTTGGCGCAGTTTAGAGCCTAAGCAGGGCGAATATGATTTCAGCGCGATTAAGGCCGATATTGCGTATCTCGATTCGATAGGCAAAAAATTGTGGATCCAGCTGCAAGAGAAATCCTTTACGCCCAGAATCAATGTGCCGCGTTATTTGCTCGATGATCCGATTTATCAAGGCGGTGTGTTGAAGCAAAGCATGTTGAGTGCACCAGAGCGTGATCCCAATAAACCGGTGACGGATGATGAGTATGGCTGGTCTGCCAAAATGTGGGAGCCTGCAGTACGTGCGCGTTATCAGCAATTGGTGCGACAGCTAGGTCAAGAGTTTGATGGGAAAATTGTGGGCATTAACTTTAGTGAAAGCTCAATTGATGTGGGGACTGAAAACGCCGATGGAACAACCACCTTCCCCAGTGATTTTAATCCTAAAGCCTATATCGATGCGATTGGCGAGAATATGCAGGTATTAGCTGAGTCATTTCAGCATTCAACCGCTATGGTGTATTTGAACTTTTTGCCAGACGAATGGCTGCCATGGAATGACAAAGGCTATATGCGAGGCTTATTTGCGCAAGCCAAAGCGCTCAATATGGGCGTAGGTGGCCCAGATTTAATGCCATATCGTAAAGGCCATATGGGACAGAGTTACGCCTTTATTAAAGAATATCCAGCGGCATTGGTGAAAGGTATGGCGGTGCAAGACGGTAATTTGCGGCAGATTAATCCCAAGACAGGTAAAAAGAATACTGTGCCTGATCTGCTGGATTTTGCACAAAACTACCTAGGGCTAGACTACATTTTTTGGGTTGAAGATGAACCCTATTTTACGGATGAAGTCCTGCAGCAGTTGCCCGATATTAAGGCGAATTAACCTAGGTTGCTGTTTTAAGCTATTGTTTAGGCTGTTGTTTAAGGCTGTGATTGTTCAAGCCGATTATTGGTCAAAGTGTGGATAATGAGCTAAACGTATTGTGCAGCTTGTTGACTATATAAACAAAGACAAACAAAAACGCCCAATTCCATACGGAGTTGGGCGTTTCTTTTTAGGGCTTAATGCGGCTAAATCGCCAAGCGAGTTCGCTCAGTGGGTGCATTAATCCTGTGAATTTCTTGGACGACTCGCGCCGTTATTTGGGCGACGAGTATTTTTCTTTGGGCCATTGGCGTAAGGGTTCTCACCCGCTTGGCCACGATTTTCGCCAGCGCCTGAACGGCTTTCACTTGGACGACTAGCGCCTGCGCTATTGGCACGGCCATCGTTTGAACGTGCTGGACGTGGTTTGGCTGAGTCAGCACGAGGTGCGCTATTGGCTTCACCGCTGTGTCTTGGATTCTTGTCGTTTGGCTTGTGGCCGCGCGCGACGTCACCGCTGCGTTGACCGTCTTTATGCTCTGCGCTTCTTGGGGCACCATCGCGTGAGCTAGGTTGGTTTGAGCTGCGAGTGTTTCTACGGCTGGGTACTGATTTACCGCTGCTTTTTCCGCCTCCACCTAAACGTGACTCAGGCAATACATGGTTAAAGCCTTCAACCATTTCTCGGTCTAATACGCGATTGATCAAACGCTCGATATCGTTCAGCAGTTTGATTTCTTCGTTGCTCACCAGTGACACGGCTTGACCCGATGCGCCAGCGCGGCCAGTACGGCCGATACGATGCACATAATCTTCAGGCACGTTCGGTAAGTCGAAGTTAACCACTTGTGGCAATTGGTCAATGTCCAAACCACGGGCAGCGATATCTGTTGCAACCAGTACGCGAGCTTGGCCATTTTTAAAGTCGGCCAAGGCTTTAGTTCGTGCTGTTTGGCTCTTGTTACCGTGGATAGCGGCGGCTTTAATGCCCGCATCTTCAAGGCTTTTCGCCAGACGGTTAGCACCATGTTTAGTGCGCGAGAATACCAGCACTTGTTGCCAATCGTTTTGCTTGATGAGTTGGATCAACAGTGCCGATTTCTGGCTCTTATCGACTGGGCAAACCCATTGTTTTACTGTGGTCGCCGCCGCGTTACGTGGCGTGACCGAAATTTCGACCGGATTATTCACTAAGCCTTTTGCCAGCTCACGAATTTCATCGGAGAAGGTGGCTGAGAACATCAGGTTTTGGCGTTGCTTAGGTAAAATGGCCAGGATCTTACGGATATCGCGGATAAAGCCCATGTCGAGCATGCGATCGGCTTCATCTAATACTAAGATTTCAAGCTGGCTGAATTTCACCGCTTTTTGATTGTACAAATCCATCAATCGACCTGGTGTGGCGACTAATACGTCGACACCGTGGCGCAATTTCGCGATTTGTGGATTGATAGGCACGCCACCAAATATCACCGCTGAGCGCAGTGGTAAATTCTTACCATAGGTTTCAACACTTTCTGCAACCTGAGCCGCCAATTCGCGTGTCGGAGTTAACACTAATGCGCGCACTTGGCCTGCTTGGACACGGTTACCTTTACTCAGGAGTTCGAGCATAGGTAGGGTGAAACCTGCTGTTTTACCTGTTCCTGTTTGGGCGGCCGCCATCACATCTTTGCCTTGAAGCACAGCGGGAATTGCTTGAGCTTGGATTGGCGAAGGTGTGTCGTAGCCTTGTTCGGCAACGGCTTTAAGTATCGGGGCCGATAAGCCCAGGGAGGTAAAACTCATAGATTGGTCTCTTGTGGCAACGCTTTGCTGCATTTATGGTCAATAGCCAGGTCTGCTGGCGGGCGTGCAGCTTACAGGATCAGGGCTTTAAGTGCCATCTAATAAAGACTTTTACATCGGGTTTCATTCATATTGGCACATAAATCGCTTGTCAGCGGCTTTCACTCGGTCTCGCTTATCTTTTAGGCGCAAGTTTCCTCAGTCGAGTTTGAGCTTATTGAGGGCGAATCTGCATTCGGTTAAGTGCAGTATTGTACTGGCAGAGGCTTTGGAGTTGGACTTTTACTGTTATTTTTGGGTGCGGTTGAGCCTAATGGATTCTCCAAATGTACAGTATGGCTATCAGGCTGATTCAATCAGCGAAACAAGCCGGTTTAAAGTTAACTTGTCGGCACTTTTTATCTAAAAGTTAGAGTGAGTTAGCGGTAGATCACGCTAGATAAATTTGAGTGGTATAAACTCAAGGCGATAGGAGTAGAATTCATCAATATCTATTCTCTGCATGCTTGCGATGACTCTCGTGTTTATTTTAGGATGAGCTAACGCGGGAAACGGTTAAACGCCTCTCATCTATAGGTGGATTATGACAGCGATACAGCATATTGAACGCCTTGCTCGAGGTCGCAGTGAACAGGCCGTCGCTGTGATTAAAAATGTGCAGCAGATGTCGAACATTCCCATGCATGAGATGCAACTCGCCCTCAAACAATTGCTCAACTGCGGCCGAATTGCGCTGCATTTTCACCCCGATAGAATCGACAGCCGTGGTATGACAGTGGCCGAAGGTTTGCTGCGCGATGGTCAATACCGCAGTCAGTTTGAGACGCATATTTCCAACGGTCAGTTATCCCCTGAATTAGGTGGCCCAAGGGATCACTGGGAAAATCAGCTGTTTGGTGATGTATACAAGGGCACTAAATCTCGGCCTAAATATGGCGCACTCGATCTGGGCATGTGGCAGGACGGTCCCGCGCCGCGTTTTGGTAGCTGCTATTTGCTGACCCACGCCAGTGTGATGGCACGTTCAACCTTTTGTTATCTCGACTCGTACCGCAATCCGAAAGAGAAGGGCACGCTATCATGCTTTGATGATGTGTTAGCGGCGCTGCTGACCGAGAGTTTTGAGCGTCACTATGCCTTAGGCAAATCCGACTTTAAGCCACTGAATGTGATTCATTATTTGGGGCATCAGCTCAATGCTTCCTTGCTGTCACGTTTTGAGCGGCCGTTATCGAATAATCTTGACCATTATATCGAGGCGCAGATCCATGGCGATGTTTCCCTCGATGAAGATATCGCCATGCTGGTGGCCGATCCAAGTTTTAAAGGCACTGATATTGGCGCCAGCTTAAGCAAGATTTGCGACAGATATGATATCGAGCTGCAATATCATGATGGTTTTAGCCTACATACGGCGCAGATCCCAAGCGATTTTCGCGGGCCGACTATGCCATCGCTCGCTAATCGTATCGCCATAGAAGACAGAGTCGATGCGTATGCGATAGGTGTGGCCGCGCGGGATTTATATCATTCACCCCAGCATTGGCGCGAACGCGGTAACCGTGCCCAAGTCGCCCATGAACTTAAGTTGCTCTGGCATGTGTTAGTGAAATACGGCTCAGTGCAGTAAGGGTTACGCTTTTAAAAAACGTTTGATTGTAAAATGTGGCGCTAACAAAAACAGCGAGATAACCTTAGCTCGCTGTTTTTCTATTATATTTCAGCTTTAAGGTCGTTCTAGCAACCTGTGTCGACCTTGTTATAGGTGGGGATTCCCGTCGTCTCCCACTTGTAGTCGATATAGCAATTTGTCGCTTCGACTTGCGCTTGAGTCGGCGTGTCAAGATTCAGTTTTTGCTTCGGTGTGGCAATGACTTGGTAGGTACCGCCAGTAGTATGGATTCGATAGGACCATTCATCGACATTGAGCCCAGCAGCCTTAAAGATCTCTGGCGGCGTAGTATAAGTGGCGCTTGGGGCTGTACCGCTGGCACTGGCTGCCCAAGGTTGGTAGTTTTCGCCACGGATCCCATCGTAAACGACTCGATTGGTGGTGCCGCTGTTAGCAATTTCCGACTTAGCTTTAAACAAGGTGACGGCGGATTTCATCGAAGCCAGTGCACCAGATAGCTGACTCTTATAGGCATCTGATTGTATATTAATGAATTTAGGCGCAGCAACTACGGCCAATACACCTAGAATAATTATGACCACAACGAGTTCAATCAGGGTAAAACCGGCATGTTTATTTGGCATAGGTAGAAGATAATTAATACAAAGAGGTTCATGCTACCTAAGTTTTCCCAAACAGGCTAGTGCTAGGGAAAGTTCCGTTAACTCAGGGATTTGTTTATCTTTAGCTCGTTTTTGTGAGTCCGCTAGCAAAAGTCTGTGATAGGGTTTCATCTGCTTTAGATGCCTGCGATACTGCGCCCCTATCGGAACTTTTTAGCCGTTGCAAGCCCCGTAAACTGAGTCGTTATCGATAGCCGATCCTCGCTACGAGTCGCTTAATTGTTTTCTTGTTGGAGCACCATGGATAAGTCGTTAGAAAAATCCCTGCTTGTTTGGCTTAAAGCCCAGAAAAAAGCCTGTGGCCTGTTCCTTAAATTGTCGTTATGGCTTGGGATGATAAGCGCCGTCGCTATGGTGGCGCAGGCTTATATTATCGCGACGATTCTCGATGGCGTGATCATGGGGCAGCAAGTCGTACCGCTAACTGACAATGCCCAGATGGTCAGTTCCAGCGTGAGTATTGATACTTATACTCCTCATTTGATTGCGTTAATCGCCTTGATGTTACTGCGCGCCTTACTTGCTTATGGTCGTGAACGCGCCAGTTTTGAGGCGGGTAAGCGTCTACGTGGTCATATCCGCGCGGCAGTAATGGACAAGTTGACTAAGCTAGGTCCGGCGTTTATTAAAGGTAAACCCGCAGGCAGTTGGGCCAGCATAGTGTTAGAGCAAGTCGAAGATTTACAAGACTTTTATGCCAGATATCTTCCGCAAATCAGCCTTGCTGGTTTTATTCCCATCCTCATTTTAGCGGCGGTTTTCCCTATTAACTGGGCGGCAGGATTAATTCTGTTACTCACAGCGCCGTTAATCCCTATGTTTATGATCTTAGTTGGCATGGGCGCTGCCGATGCCAATCGCAAGAATTTCAGTGCGCTTGCAAGATTAAGCGGTCACTTTATGGATAGATTAAAAGGCTTAAGCACGTTGAAACTCTTCCACCGTGGTGATGCTGAGCTAAAGGTAATCGCCACTGCTTCGGAAGAGTTCCGTAGTCGCACTATGTCGGTACTGCGGATGGCTTTTTTAAGCTCGGCGGTATTAGAGTTTTTTGCGGCGGTTTCGATTGCTGTGCTGGCGGTTTATTTTGGTTTCAGTTACTTAGGTCACTTAGATTTTGGCTACTATGGCGCCCATGCCAATATCAGCTCGAGTACAGATCCTCAAATAGTCGGTATTCCATTTAGCCTGTTTACTGGGCTGTTTATTCTGATTTTAGCCCCTGAGTTTTATCAACCGCTGCGGGATATGGGCACTCATTACCACGCTAAGGCGCAGGCCGTCGGTGCGGCGGAAGCCTTGATTACCTTGCTCGAACATCCCGAACCTGAGTTTGTCGGCCACGTGCGCATCAATAGCATAGAAACCCTGAGTGCCGACAATCTTGAAGTGTTTAGTGTTGATGGCACGCGTTTACTCGGCCCGCTGAGTTTTGAATTAAAAGACAATCAACGTTTAGCCTTAGTTGGCCCAAGCGGCGCGGGGAAAACCAGTTTACTCAATGCCTTATTGGGATTTTTACCCTATAAGGGCCATTTGCTGATCAATGGCCATGAGTTATCCGCATTAGATTTAGCCCATTGGCGACAGCATTTAGCTTGGCTGGGCCAAGAACCGCAGTTATTCTACGGTACTGTGCGGGATAACGTAGCTTTAGCCGACCCAACTTTGCCTGACGATAGGCTGTGGCACTTGCTGGCAGAGGCCAATATTAGCGACTTCGTTAAGGCGCAGCCACTGGGATTAGATGCGCCGGTCGGTGAGCAATCTTCCGGTTTATCCGTCGGCCAAGCCCAGCGTATTGCCTTAGCAAGGGCGCTTGGGCAGCAGGCGAGTTTGTTTGTCCTTGATGAACCTACAGCCAGTTTAGATAGCCAGAGTGAGCAGGCGGTGAGTTCTGCGCTGAATCGCGCCATGGCGGGTAAGATGTGCATTATGGTGACCCACAGATTAGATCAGTTAGATCAAATGGATACTATTCTTGTGCTCGATAAAGGCTTGATAGTGCAGTGGGGCGACTTTACCACTTTGTCTAACACGCACGGCTTATTCCAAACCTTACTGCGTGAAAATGTTGAGTCCGTGGCGGATATTGAACTTGTACCGTTATCGGCAAGCGCAAGTGAGACGCAGATTGATAGTGACGCTCTACTCGACAGTGCCGCTGAGCCCACTAAAGGAGAGGCCCAATGAAAGTGCTAATCCCTTTTATTCGATTATTCTCACGCCAATGGCTGATGATGTCCGTGGGCTTGCTGCTGACCATTATTACCTTAATGGCTGGCATAGGTTTACTGTCACTGTCGGGCTGGTTTCTTTCTGCTACTGCGGTCGCGGGTTTGACGATAGTTACGGCCCAGTCCTTTAACTTTTTCACTCCTGCTGGCGGTGTGCGTTTCTTATCCATTGCCCGTACTGCCAGTCGTTATGGCGAGCGTTTAGCGACCCATGAGGCGACCTTTAAGTTGCTGACTGAGCTTCGTGTTTGGGCGTGGCGTAAACTCTTGCCGCTCAGTGCTAAAAATCTGCAGGGGCTACGCCGTGGTGACATGCTTAATCGCTTAGTTGCCGATATCGATACCCTAGATCATCTATATCTGCGACTGCTTACGCCTATGGCGGCATCACTGCTGATGACTGGGTTCTTGTATCTATTTCTCGCTTGGTTCGATGCCAAACTTGCCCTCAGTCTTTGCCTATTCTTAGTCGCCGTTTGGCTGGTGATGCCACTGCTATTTTATCGCCTTGGACACGTGCCGAGCCGAACTATGCTCGAAACCAAGCGCCATTATCGGGTGCAATTATTGGATATGTTGCAAGGCCAAGCCGAACTCAGCCTATTTGGCGCCAACGACAGATTCAGGCAAAAACTGAATGATGCGCAGACAGAGCTGTTTCGCAGTCAAAGTGCGATGGCCAATATCACAGCGCTCAGCCAAGCCATGTTGATCCTCTCCACTGGCTCAGCCTTGATCATGATGCTGTATTTAGCCGCTCAAGGTGTGGGTGATGCGGTGCCGCCGGGCCCCATGTTTGCGCTTATGGTGTTTGCCACTATGGCCTGCGTTGAGATGATGATGCCGATTGCGGGCGCGTTTCAGCATTTGTCTGGCTGCGTATTGGCGGCGACACGGATTAATGAAATCACTGAACAAGAGGCCGATATTCAATTTGTTGCCGATACTGGCCTGAGGGCAAAATCTGGCGCATTGCAGATTGAAGATATCCACTTTGGTTATCGAGACGATCAATACGTGCTGCAAGGTTTGTCCCTTGAGATAAAAGCGGGGCAAAAAGTCGCGTTACTTGGGCCAACGGGTTGCGGTAAGTCGAGTTTACTGGCGCTGATTACCCGCGAATGGCAAGCGCAGCAAGGGCACATCAAGCTCGATGGTCATGCACTTTCAGATTACAGCGAGCGCGGCCTTAGGGATGCGATAACTGTGATTAGCCAACGCATCTATCTGTTTGCGGGCACTTTGCGGGAAAATTTAGTATTAGCGCTACCTGTTATCGAAGACGAGAAACGCACGGCCCACGACGCGCGCTTGATTGATGTGTTACAGCGGGTTGGACTTGGCGCTTTACTCACGGGAGATAAACCGCTGGATATGTGGATTGGTGAAGGTGGACGTCAGCTTTCGGGTGGCGAGCAGCGCCGAATTGGTGTTGCAAGAGCGCTGCTGCGTGATGCGCCGCTGCTATTGCTCGATGAGCCAACCGAAGGGCTTGATAAGCGCACCGAACGAGAGATTTTAAGTTTACTGTTTGAATTTGCTCAGGATAAAACCTTGCTGATGATTAGCCATCGTTTAACTGCTATGGCGAAGATGGATCACATTCATCTACTCGGTCAGGGTAAGATTATTGCGTCTGGCACTCACCAGAGCTTAATTGAAGACAGTGCAGATTATCAGGCCTTATACCAAAGACTCACTTAAGCCTCCTGTATTCAAGCCTTTAACGCTCAAACCTTTGACGTTCAATATGATGAATAGCGATATATTTTACCCATTAAAAGCGGATATAAATCGATGAACCCTGCGATGCCAGAAGCGTTAGCCCCACAAATCAATGCCCATTTTAATGGTAAATTTGAGGTCGAGCTTAAATATCGCTTATTGGATCGCCACGCTTTTTTCGCTGCCTTGCAGATGAGAAATCCTGAGATCATGCTCGAAGATAATCTTGAGCATGACTGTTACTTTGATCTGCCATCACAATCACTTAAAGTCGAGCACAAGAGTTTGTGTATCCGTGAGATGCAGCCATCGGGGATTATGTTGTGGATAGTGAAAGGACCGGAAAAAGACCGCTGTGAAGCCGTTAATATCACAGAAGCGACCAAGGCAAAGAGTATGTTGCATACCTTAGGTTATGAGTGCGTACTGGAAATTAAAAAGCGCCGCAGTATCTATTTTCTCGGTGAATTTCATCTAACAATCGATCATCTCGAAGGCTTAGGGGATTTTGCCGAGCTTGCGATTATGACTAACGATGAAACCTTGTTGCCTAAGTATGAAGTTCAATTGCAGCAACTCGCTGCCGATTTGGGCTTAAGTGAAACGCAGCGGGAGAGGTTATCCTATCGACAGTTGCAACAGGCTTTAAATGCCCAGTGATGGTTCAATTTTGTTGGATTAAAAGCTTGAGGTTTAATGGCTTAACGTTTAATGGCGTCAGTTTAATGCTTTGCACCGCTAAATCCGGCTAATCACTCCCTCGCAGCAAACCGGAATGGCTTAGTTCAAATCCCTTTGAGTTTTACTGTCCATGTTGTGTTCATAGGTTGTTTTCATTCGTTATCGACGGCTTAAACTTAAGCCTTGTCATTAAACTTAAGTATCACCTTTAAAATTCAAGCCACTTTCACAAACTTAAACTCAAAATCAAACGATTTAAGCAGCGGTTACCCCGCTTTATTTGCCGTTAGTTGCCTAATGGGTTTTAGCCTAAGCGTTGTGAAAAGGCGAGATAGCGTTTCACTTCCGCTTCAGGGAATTTTAATTCGTCACCTTCTTGAACACTCGAGAGTAAATTCTCCCGAGCGAAACGTTTGATGGTTGCAGGTGTTTTATCTAACATTTTGCACACTTCATCTAAGGTTAATAAGTTATCGCTCATAGCACTCTCCCAGTATTTCAATAGAAACATAACCCAAAGAGTATAGAACAATAATTTCAACCCAGATGACGCCTGCAACCTAAACCGCTAAGGTTATGACTCTATTTTGTGGTTACGAGCCGCTTCCCGGACTTGATTCTCTATTTGCAGATGGCCTTTTGCCGCTGTAATAGCTTGAACCGCGCGGGATTTAAATTCGCGGCGATATAAGGTCGCGACCACAAATAAGCTCGCCGAAATAAACAGTATCGGGTGCACAAACCAGCACAATACCGCCATCGAAAAGTAATAGGCGCGTAAGCCATAGTTATAAGAGTGCGCCGCTTGATCTTGTACCGTCGCCATCTGCCTTGCGTAGGCTTTTAGATTGTCGTTCGAGCCATCGCTGTCTAAAGGACCCGCGCCTATCATCACGTTCACAAAACCGTATTGGCGCATCGACCAAGTAAACTGGAAGAAGGCCATCACAAAAATACCGACTAACAGTGCGAGTTTGACTTGCACCAACGCATGATTCGGTGGCGTTGCGAAGGGAATCGTCGCAATCACACTTTCTAGTCGCTCAACTTGTGCAAATAAGGTCAGCACACCCGCGAGCACAAACAGGGTTGTCGAGGCAAAAAAGGCAATATTGCGTTCTAAGTTGGCCAGCAGCGCCGCATCACCCACGCGCACGCCGCGGGTCATCACCTCAAGCATCCAGTAAATTCTATGCTTATGCAGACCACGGGCAATACAGTCGGTATCTTTCGCCTTACGCCTGGCAAAGGCGGTATAGCCAGCCCAAGAAACGATAAACCACACCAATGCAGAAATATCTAACAACGAAAATGTCATAGCTACCTTGAGAAAGTGACCTTGAGAAAGTAAAAAAATCGGTTGATTGAATGGCGATTATGAAGGTTTTTATCTCCTAGGCGCAATCCCCTGGTATCACTTTGAAATCCATCCTATTCACAATTTGAAGTCGCTCACATTGGCTTTGAAGCCTCTTGCTGAGTGAGGCTCAGTTTGGGGGAAAATTCTTGTGAGGTAAGTTAGTTAGAAAGTGCGTTGGGGTAGTGCCTTGGAGCAGTGTGCTGAGCGAGTAAAGCTTTGTGGCTACATGACATCATCCGACAGCGGCTCGCCATGGCATTTGCTCACCGACACGCAGCGAGTTCGTCCGTGGATGCTCGACCGCCCCGTCCATGGGGCGGACGGTCGTCTCGCCCATTACCATGGTTTGCCTTTTGAACATCAGCGTAATCTGCTGATTCAAATGACTAGCGTTACCATGCCACGAATGGCCACTTTATGACAAAATTCTATTCCCCTAAACCCTTCATAAACCCGAAAGTGAGTTATTAATAACTGAACATCTAAACATTTAACTATGAGTCTTGTAATAGGTCTGAACTGCTGCTTCCAAGCTATCAACATATCGTTGAATCTCACCAACGGTGTACATCAAAAATCTGTCATTCATAAGAACTTTATTGCGGTAATTTACTGATATTCCTGATTTGTCGTCTTCAGCTCTGCGTATGGCTCGCACTCGCCTTTTCTCTCCATCAGACTTACTTTCTTTTCGAACTAAGATTTCTTTGTAGTCGGTAGCGACGCCATCGTTGTGAGTCATAATATTTCGGATAACTATGAGATGATCAAGATCTGCAATATCACTACCACCAATGATATTTTTTAAAACATAATGTGTTTTCTCAACTACGCCTAATTTTTTTTTGCTTTCGTATGTGTATTTACATAAGTGCGTCATAAGCTTTAGGCATTCACTCATGCGATGTTCGAAAAGCCCAAATATAGTAAGAAACGCTGAGCGTCGAGTGAGTTGGGCGATTAAATGTATGTATTCTGATTTTACCTCATCATGGTCATAACCAATACATGAGCCACATGAGTAATAAGTCTGCTCAAATGTGAAATCTTCACCACGTTCATTCGTTACTTCATCCCAGTATGTTCCTTCCGTTACTGCACCGGTTAAATCAACTTCCTTAATCGCTCGTACTACATTTTTTTCAGCCTGCTCAGCAAGCATTTTCATGATTGCTACTGATGAGGTAGCTTCCCAAAGGTTGAAAAATATCGGAAATGTAAGTATCGCCATATCAATATCCTTTATAAACATCCCGATCGAGGGTTTCGAAATTGGGATAACCAGAAGAGGAATAATACCTTATTCTTGAGTTCGCTGTTGCCACTGAGGAATAGCCAAGAGATAGGGCATGTATAACTCTTTCAATGTGAGAAGTTAACTCTGCCGTCTCGGAAGTTCATCGATCCCCTGCTAAGTTAAAGCTGGGCGTTGAAGAAAATAATGTGTGGTTTAACGAGACACCTATTGTTAAATTGGCAGCGTGCATAGAACTTTATTGAGAACTTTATTGAGACATCCATAGAACTTTATTGAGACATCCATTGTTAAATTTAGTGACAGGTATACTCGGGAATTAACGAGATTAAGTACTTGCATGAAAGTGACCGTTGGGCGGCAAGGATGCCGTCGTCGAGCCCTCAGGGATGAGTTTATGGCGTGTCACTGGAATGCAAGTACTTAATCTTTTTGCGAATCAGAAAAGAGAAAAATATGGAACATGCATAACTCTTTAAGGATTAACTGCCGACACAGAGACTACAGAAGTTCACCTTACCCTTCAAAACCAGTCTCAAATGCATGTAACTTCGCAAGGGGCGTCTTGGCTGCTAGTGAAAACAAGAGCAAGGAAGATAGGACGAGCAGTCCTCCTTGGTCGACTTTTTATTAAAAATTAAGGGGTGAAGCCCCACGACTTTGATTTTAATTAATGTAATAAAAAAGCCAGACTCAGTCTGGCTTTTGTTCAACTCTCACAGGTGAGAGAGCTTATTCTTCGCTATCACCCAGTGACAGCAGGGTCGCATTACCACCGATAGCGGTGATGTTGTTAGTGCGAGTCTTTTCAGTCACGAAGCGAGTTAAGTAGTGTGGGCCACCGGCTTTAGGGCCAGTACCAGACAGGCCTTGACCGCCGAAAGGCTGTACGCCAACCACAGCGCCGATTTGGTTACGGTTGATGTAGACGTTACCTACGTTAACCTTGTCAGCTACTTCGAGGGCATGGCCTTCGTTACGGCTGTGGATGCCTAAGGTTAAACCAAAGCCTGTGCTGTTGATCTCGTTGATCACGTGGGCAAGTTCAGATGCCTTGTAGCGGATAATGTGCAGGATTGGGCCAAAGTGTTCTTTCTCAAGCACTTTAATCGAATCGATTTCAACCGCCGTTGGCGACACAAAGTGACCGTTCTCAGTGCCAGTAGGAAGCGGCATTTGCTTAATAAGCTTACCGACTTGCTTGATGTGGTCGATGTGCGCATCTAAGTTGGCTTTGGCGGTGGCGTCAATCACTGGGCCTACGTCAGTTTTCACTGAGCTTGGGTTGCCAATCACTAATTCATCCATTGCGCCTTGCAGCACTTCGATCACGCGATCGGCGATGTCTTCTTGGAGGAAAAGTACGCGCAGTGCTGAACAGCGTTGACCTGCGCTAGTGAATGACGATGAAACCACATCGTTAACCACTTGCTCAGGTTGCGACGTTGAGTCCACTACCATGGCATTTTGACCGCCAGTTTCGGCGATTAAAGGAATAATCGCGCCATCACGGTTAGCCAGTGTACGGTTAATCAGTTTTGCCGTGCCAGTTGAACCGGTAAAGCACACACCACCGATACGTTCATCGGCCGTAATTGCGCTACCCACAGTCGCACCTGTACCCGGTAGGAATTGCAGCACCTCGACAGGAATACCTGCTTGGTGAGCGAGTTGCACTGCACGGTAACCAATAATCGAGGTTTGCTCCGCGGGTTTTGCGATAACTGTGTTACCCGCCGCTAATGCCGCTGACACTTGACCTAAGAAGATAGCCAGTGGGAAGTTCCATGGGCTGATACACACGAACACGCCGCGGCCTTGGAGGAACAGTTCGTTTAGCTCTCCCGTTGGACCAGGAAGCAGTTCAGGCTTCGCCATCATCTTCTTGGCTTGTACTGCGTAGTAACGACAGAAATCAACGGCTTCACGGACTTCGTCGATACCGTCTTGAATGCTCTTGCCCGCTTCACGGGTACAAAGTGCGATCAATTCTTCACGGTTTTCTTCTAATAAATCCGCTAGCTTTTGCAGTGCTGATGCACGGGTTTCAACTGGCGTACGTGCCCAAGAGGCAAATGCCGTTTCGGCGGATGCCAGTGCTTGTTCTATGGCCGCATCATCGGCAAAGGCCACTTGACCCACGGTTTGAGTGGTATCGAATGGGCTAACAACCGTTTTATGTTCGCCAGTTAAAGTTTTACCGTTAACCAGAGGACCTGCTTGCCATTGGGTATTTTTAAATTGTTCTAAAGCTGCGAAAAACGGCTCAGATTCGGAAATAATGTTCATATTGAGTCCCTTGGAATTTTTACGATCGCTACCGAAAATATCGGTAGGTAAAACGATTTTGTTGTTAGCCAGGGTTTTATAGCCCGTCAGGGTTTTGAGTGGGTGAACCACTAAAGACTCGATTGGGGTTTTAGGGTCGACCAGTTTATGGACGAACGAAGTGTTAGCGCCGTTTTCCAGCAGACGGCGCACTAAGTAGGGCAGCAGATCCTTATGGGCACCGATAGGCGCATAAATACGTACCGATTTGGCGCCAGCTTCCGACAGAATAGTGTCGTACAGCTCTTGTCCCATGCCGTGTAAGCGTTGGAATTCATGGTGACGATCGCCTGCCATATCGGAAATCGCCGCCACAGTTTGCGCATTATGGCTAGCAAATTGTGGATAGATAGCACCGCGAGTCGCATCCGATAGCAAGTAGCGGGCGCAGGCGAGGTAAGAAACATCGGTACCGGCTTTGCGAGTATAGAGTGGGTAAGCGGCTTCGCCTGCTTGTTGGGCCCATTTCAGTTCGCTATCCCAATAGGCGCCTTTTACCAGACGCAAGGGGATTTCATCACCTTGCTCTTTGGCAAGACGCGTTAACCAAACCAGTACGGGCAGGGCACGCTTAGAGTAAGCCTGCACCACTATACCGAGTAATCCCCAGCCTTTTGCCGCTTCTGAATTAAACAGTTTTTGGAACAGTTTAAGTGACAACTCGAGGCGATCGACTTCTTCAGCATCAATAGAAATACCGATATTTAAGCCGCGAGCCAGTTTTATCAGGCGGATAACTGTGTCGTACAGTTCAGTTAAAACGCGGTCTTCATTGGCCACTTCGTAACGTGGGTGCAATGCCGATAGCTTGATTGAGATCGTTGGGCGCGGTGATTCATTTTCGTTATAGCTTTGAGCACCGAGCTCAGTGATCGCATTGGCGTAATCGGTATAGTATTTTTCGGCATCTTTGCGCGTTAACGCCGCTTCACCCAGCATGTCGTAGGAATGGGTATAGCCTAACTTACGCTTGTCTTCGCTGTTCTTCAGGGCTTCTTTCATGTTGCGGCCCAGTACGAACTGCTTACCCATGATCTTCATCGCGGCCATCATGGCTTGGCGGATCACGGGTTCGCCGAGACGATTTACTAATCGGCTCAGTAAGTTGCTTGGGGTGCCATCGATTTTTTTATCGAGTTTGACGATTTTACCTGTCAGCATTAAGCCCCAGGTCGATGCGTTAACGAGTACAGAGTCACTCTTACTCATGTGCTCATCCCACTTAGCGCCTGAAAGCTTATCTTCAATCAGTGCATCGGCTGTGGCCGCATCGGGAATACGCAGCAGCGCTTCGGCTAAACACATCAGGATAATGCCTTCCTGTGTTTCTAAGCTGTACTGTTGCAGGAAGGCATCTATGCCAACCATCAGACCTTTTTTATCGAATTGACGAACCTTGTTAACCAGTTCGTGGGCACGACGAGTGACGCGCTCTATGGCTTCATCACTTGAGGGAACTAGTTTGATCAACTCTGACAAGTATTGTTCTTCATCGACAATGTAGTTGTCGCTGATCGCTTTGAACAGTTCGTCGAGATTGGCAGAATCGTAGCGGCCTGCCAGCACTTCACTCGCTTTGAACATAGTTATCGCTTCCATCTTGGCCGTTATTGGGGCGCTATTGTTGAAACAAATTGGGAGGCGCTAAACGCATTTGATATTTTGTATACAATATGAAGGTTTGCGCGCGCCGATTATACAACCAAAATGTGACGGACAACACTATAGCGTGAAAGATTGTGAAGCTTGTTTGATTGGCTTGTTAATAATACCAATCGTATTAAATATCTGTTCATTCAGCGGGAGTTCAACGCGCTTTAGACAAGGCGAAGGCTTGAAGGCATAGTGGTGCTCTGTCGAAAGCCTTAAACGCAGTATAAAGCGCGTTGAAACCCGCCCTTCGGGAGCCTCACAGGCATCCCACTCCCGTGTTGCATTGACTTAAAAGGGAATGACCATTTCTGCGTCAATGCGCCTTGGATTGAGATGCCTGTGAGGCTCTGAACTGATTAGATATTTAAGGTGATTGGTATAAGTCGATGTAACGCTTGATTGACAAAAAAGCCAGTGTTTGAAAACACTGGCTTTTGGAAGGTAAATTAAGACTTTTTGTGTGTCAGACTCACATCCAACGTTTTTTACTACGACGTTGTGGTCTGGGTAAATACACTAAAATAATGCCTAGGATTAAACCTAAACCTGCGATTAACCCACCTTGACGCCAAAGTTCAAAACGCTCGTCTTGGGCGGTGCGATCTACAGCATTCTTCAGTTGATCACGCTCTTGAGTGGTTTTGGCTAGGTTTGTTTCTAACTCGCTTAGCTTAGCCTTCAATTCGGTCACTTCGTCGGCGTGGTTATCCGTTGAACTTGATACTTCCGCTAGCTTAGCTTTAGCTTGTGCAAGCTCAGTGGTTAACGCTGGCACTTGTTCACGGAAACTCTGAGTCGAGCTGATTAAGTTAGTTTGTACCCAACCTTCACGGCCTTTATGGTCGATGATTTTAGAGTAATCACCTTGGGTTTCGTTGAGCAGTGTCACAGGTTGACCGGCTTCAATTGAGCCAAGAATTCGGAACTCAGTACCAGGACCACCTAAAAGATAAAGGAACACGTTATCCGAAATGTAACGGGATTGGCCTTCGGCCAGCAGGTTGGAAGACAGCAACATCATTCCTACCAGAGTCAGGAGTCTTAACACTTTTGTATTCTCATCAACGAAATAGTCTGCACATGCTAGGGATTTGAGGCCTGTAATGCAAGAGGGAAGTCATAGACTTCCCTCAACTTTACTGCATCCATGCTATGACCATTCCCTTTTCACTCAATCTTTCCTATGACCTTCTAGTCCTAGGCGCTAATGCTACTTAACTTCAGCAACTTATTTAGCGAAACTTCTTAATTAAAGATACCTTTAATCATGTAGAAGAAGATGATTGATAGGCCTGCGCCTGCAGGTAGGGTCACAACCCAAGACACAACGATATTACGCACTACACCGATGTTAATCGCTGCGATACCACGGGCCATACCCACACCTAATACCGCACCGACTAAGGTTTGTGTGGTAGAGATAGGTAAGCCTGTGCCTGATGCGATAACCACTGTCGAAGCCGCTGCTAATTCAGCCGCAAAACCACGACTTGGCGTCAGGTGAGTGATGTTTTTACCGATGGTTTGCATCACGCGCTGACCAAAAATCGCCAGACCCATCACAATACCTACGGCACCTAAAGGTAAAATCCACCAGACTAATGGCGATTTTGATGCAATTTCACCGCCGCTGTTAACGACAGAAACAACCGCCGCTAAAGGACCAATCGCGTTGGCAACGTCGTTTGAGCCATGGGCGAAAGCCATACAACAGGCTGTCAGTACCATCAGGATCGCAAACACTTTTTCAACGTTTTTGAACTGAGTTTGACGGTCAGTTTTGTCGCTCATTTTTAAACGTGAAATTGCCACTTTACCCACTAGACCAACCACAACCGCGATTGCGCCCGCTAACATATAAGCTTCAGCGCCGCTTAAGTGAATACCCACGTGGGATAAGCCCTTAAGGATGGTCACTAAAGACATCATAAAGCCAGCAAATGCCATATAGAAAGGCACATAACGCTTAGCATTACTCAATGGGTCATCAGTGTTGAAGATAAGTTTCTGTACGCTTTGGAATATGATAAATGCCATAAAGCCTGAGATTGCAGGGGTAATCACCCATGAACCTACGATACCGCCCACTTTACCCCATTCAACCGAATCAGTGCCTACACCAACAGCCGCGAAACCAATAATGGCGCCGACAATAGAGTGTGTAGTCGATACTGGCCAACCTAAAGCAGACGCGACGACTAACCAAATACCTGCCGCTAATAGCGAACCTATCATGCCGTAAACCAGCAATTCAGGTGTATTAGTGAAGTAACTGGGGTCAATAATCCCATTACGGATTGTACTGGTGACTTCGCCACCCGCTAAAAACGCGCCCGCAAACTCAAAGATCATCGCGATAATAATCGCTTGTTTGATCGTAATTGCGTTTGAACCTACAGAGGTTCCCATCGCATTGGCAACGTCATTCGCGCCAATACCCCATGCCATGAGAAAACCAAATGCAGCCGCAACGGCAATAAGCCACGGGCCATTGGTGACTAAGACGTTAGCCACCTCAATACCTGCATCAACCATATTGATACCTTGATAACCTTATTTGTTAAACGCGAGCCAGCATAAGCTCAAGACGTGAACCGACGCGTTCGGCGAGATCTGCAAGACCACCGACCCACTCAATCGTTTTGTATAGGAACATCACATCGACAGGATTCAATTCAGATTCCATGGCGAATAACTGACGGCGTAACTGAATTTGTAGATCGTCAGTATCTTCTTCGATGATATCGAGTTCGTTGATCATTTTTGCCACTAAGTCGACTTCACGACCACGGAAACCTGTTTCTAACAGATCTTCGAGTTCATTAATGACTTGTTTTGCTAGTGCTACCGCATCAATACAGCGTTGTAGATAAGCAATAAAAGGGACTTGCATGACCTGAGGGATTAACAGCTGACGGCCGATAACACGACCAGAAATATCTTTTGCTTTGTTGGCAATCTTGTCTTGTTGAGTTAAAAGTTCCAATAAATCTGTACGTTCTACTGGCATAAACAAACCGCTTGGCAGAGTAAGGCGAATTTCACGCTTCAGTGAATCTGCTTGCTTCTCGGCTAAACTAATTTGCTTACGTAATTGAACCGCACTGTCCCAGTTACCTGTGATAGTGGCTTCGAAAAAGGCGACGAGTAACGATGCACAATCGTGTACTTTGTCCATGTGCTCTTGAAGAGGCTTAATTGGCGATTTTGCAAACACGCCCAAAATAGAGTTTACTGGCATTGCCGTTTACCTATTTAGATTGTTCCATTATTGGAAAAAGCGGGCGCATGTTAACCTATGCGTCCGCGTATTGAAACTGTGTTTTTTCAGAAAAAACGACAGCTTTATTCTAACGGGTTATATACCAACTGCAAAACCAAATCCTACGGGATTTTTATGACACATTTGTGACATTATGAACTAAAGATGACGCATCAATGAATGTTTGATGACAAAATGAGCGGTAACGCAATGAATGCTGAGATTGAATTAAAACTGTTTTTCCTGCCGATATATCAAGAATCCCTGATAAATAAGTTAGATAGTCTCGACAATGCCGTACCTCAAGGTAAACGTCGTTTGGCGAATGGTTACTTCGACACCCCTGACTTACAACTGCGTCAGTGGGACATGGGTTTGCGGGTGCGCGGTTACGATGCGCACAGGGAGCAGACCATAAAAACCGCAGGACAAGTCGTGGGCGGGATTCATTCGCGGCCCGAATATAATGTGACTATCCAAGCTGATAGCCCAGATTTAAGTCTATTCCCAGCCAGTATTTGGCCAGCCGATGCCGATTTAGCGGCCACTCAAGCCCAGTTGACCTGTATATTTCACACCGATTTTTATCGCCGCGCTTGGCATGTTCAGATTGATAATAGCGTGGTTGAAGTGGCGTTAGACATAGGTGAAATCACCGCTAATGGCCAGCAAGAAGCCCTTTGCGAGTTAGAGTTTGAACTCCTCAGTGGCGATACCGAAGCGCTACTTAAACTGGCAACGCAAGTGGCGAGTGTGGTGCCCGTGCGTTTAGGCAAAGCCAGTAAGGCGCAGCGCGGCTATCGATTGGCGGGTAAAGCTAAGCCGCTCGATTTAACCGCTTTAGAATTTCTGCCTCTTGCTGAACCCCGCGATTCTTCTACACAGGATTTAACCGCAAACTGCCAAATCTTGCTTGAAACCGCGCTTGAGCGTTGGCAATTATTAGAAAGCATGATTGCAGAGGAAAGCAAACCCGAAGCCTGTGTGGCACTGTGGTGGCGGATGCGCGCCTGTATTCGTCTACTGCGGATGACCTTAAGTCAGTTCGAATTATTGAATGTGACACTGTCGAGTCAATTCATGTCGATTGAAAAACAGCTCGATTTTATCGAGCAAGCACAGGCGCTAACCGCCTTGCTTGGGAGCCAAAGGGGCTTATTCGCAAAACTTGGCCAACATGCCCAAGTTAAAGCGCGACTCATGGCGCAGCTGAGTGAAATACATCTAACGGAACGTTTACTCTCCTTGTGGCAGCAAACTGAATATGGTCAATTACAGCTGGCGATTGTCGAGATTTTACTTAAGGTCAGTGCCGGTGAAGTGGATATCAGCAATCAGCCTAGCTTACGCCAGCATGCTGACCGCGCCCAGCAAGCTTCTTGGATGGCGATCGTTGAGGTAATGCCACTCAATACTGTCATGACTAGCGCAAATTACCTACAAGTGGCTGCAGTGCTTGATGAGAGCATCTTAGTTGGTCACGCCTATGGCAGTTTATATGAGGCGAAATCACGGGATGCATTTCGCGCACCTTGGCAAGATTTAGTGCTTGGGATTAAAACCTTAGCCTGTTACCGCGCGGTGCAGGATGCGAGCCGAGAGTTGGATATCGATTTAAATGAATGGCTGGAAGACAAACAGCAGAGTTTGTTATTTGCCATGGAGTCGACACGTCGTAATGCGATGCAGCAACAGGCCTATTGGTAGGGTTATGTTTATAACGTTGAACTGATCCTAAGTCTATTGACTGGCGCAGCACTGATTCTAGCTCGGCACTGAAAAATACTAAGGGCTCAATCCAATATGGATCGAGCCCTTTCTTTTGTAGATTGTTAGCCCATTCTTCGCTAAATCAGTTATTTCTGGTTTCGATAACCTGTTTAAGCTCTGCAATTTTTGCGAGCATTTGCGCTTGGTTCTGTTCCATTTTCTGCTGGTTTTCTTCCATTCTCGCTAAGGCTAATTCAAGCTCTGACTTTATTTCGGCTTTATGGGCCTCTTGGCGTTCCTGACGCTCAGTTTCATCGGGTGCGACAAATACCGACGCCATATAACCTGAGATCACCCCGAAAAAACTCACGCCGCTGACAATCACAATACCGCCTATGATATGGCCTGCTGTCGTCACCGGATAATAATCGCCGTAACCGACAGTCGAGATAGTGACTAACGCCCACCAAATCGCTTGTTCTGCGGTTTGGATATTAGCGCCTTCGGTGCCGCTTTCGACGATCAAAATGATCACTGAGGCTAAGGTCAGAATCGTCACCATGGCGACGAGCAAACTGGCTAAGGTGGCTTGTTTACGTTGTTTGATCAGCGGCAGCAGCAGTGAACGACTCATGCGGATCAGGCGTATTACCCGCAGGATTTGGAACAGCCGCGCCATGCGCAGGGCTTCAATTGCCGGAATACTGGCAATAAAATCAATCCAATGGTGCCGAATGAAAAAACGCTTATCGCGAGCACGGACCAACCCAATAAAGAAGTTGATCATGAAGATCATACAAATGCTGGTATCGACGAAAAAGAGTAAGCGGTAGGTTTCGCTATCGAGGCGGCCGAAGGTCATGACGAGCACTATGATCACCGACAGCAAGGATAACAGCATCATCGCCATTTCGAATGGTGAAGGGGTGCCAAGGGTGCGAAGTGACCATGGGGTTTTATCTGTCATGCCAAACATGATCCCTGTTAAGTGCGGCGAATATCTCAACTAAAGTAAAAGACTTTAGGCTATGAGTAAATTGTCTTAGTCAATAAAAGGGCTATTTGTCGATTAATCACGCCAGCCATTTATATAAAGGGCTGGCGCGTGAAGTGATTGCGGCGTTAGGTTTCATCCACAAAGTGAACTAAATCGTCGAGTACACGGCGTTTAATTTCTAGCTGTGAATCGGCGCTTAACCCATATTTTTCTGCCAGTTGCACATAATCATCGGCATTGAGTGACACGGTAAGGCGCGGACGCGATGGCCGCTTCGATACGCTCAAGCCCAAAATAGTGCGAATTTGATCCGAAGGGCTCACGCCTGCATCTAACGCGGCTTTACGAATTGAGTATTGAAATTTTTCATCGAGATCGAAAGCCACTTGCGTTGCCTTTGCGGCTTGTTGGTTCTTCAACCATTGCTCGGGGAGAGGGTGTTTGGTTTTACTCATGGCGTATTACCTATTGCTATCAACCGTTTCTAGCGCTTATCTGTGAGATTGTATTGGGATTATCGATAAAGTGCGAGCACGCACTTTATCTTATTTTTGGGTTATTTCGCTGGCCAGTAATCTCGAATATCCGTCAGTGGACGATATAGGGTCAAGACAACATCTGTGTCGCCACCTTCGTAGACTTCCACTTCGACGGCGCAGCTTTCGTCGTCATCGAGCAGTAAATAGTACTCGAAGGGCTCACCCGTGGCGCCATTGGCGTCTTGTGGTGGTTTTTGACCGCGGTAATCTTGACGATGGAAATAGCCAAAAGCGGCAAACGTCACTTGGTGATATTGCTTTCCAAGCCATTGTTCCAGTTGTTCCGCTAAGTCGGCCGGTAATATTTGAGTGGTTAACTCGGCATGACCCGGTTCATCGAACAGGGCGCTGAACTGCTCAAGATCGAATAACTGTTCCACTTGGGCGCGGGAAATCTTAATCGAAAAGGCGAGATAGGTTTCGTCGTCTTCTTCGATACTTAAAAAGAGTGTGTCGCTGCCATGACCTTTGAGTAACCATTCGGTTTGCTGTTTTCGTTCAGACTCGTAGGTATGTACGGCTTCGACCCTCAATTGTTGACCACGAAGTTGTGGTGGCAGGGCAAAACTGTCATCAATTGAGATCATGTCGCCCACATTGAGCTGGGATGGGTGATTGAGCTCGCGCTGTGGCGCTGCTTTCTTACCAAAAATACTATTGAAAAATCCCATAGTGACTCCTGCTGACTATGCTCGCGTGCGGCTTCAAATCGATTGGCTGCGGATCGTAACGGGCAATAGTGGTCAATTATTTTATGCGGATGAAACAAAAAAATGCCGAGGTCAGTAGGGGGTGATGATCCCACTGAGACTCGGCATTCGGTCAATCATTGCTTAGCTTTTACGTGCTTTGATTCGGTCTAGCACAGCATTTGCATTCGACTTTTGCTCACCAATACCTGCTTCGGCTAGCTTAGATTGCAGTGACTTGTCACTGTTTTCATCGGCTAAGGTTTCTGCCGCTTTCAGACGATCGTCAAACTGCTGCTGACGTGCCTTGATGCGCTCGAGTGAATCTTTAGCGTTCAGCAGCTTAGAGTTGCTAGACGCGAACGAGTCAGTAATGGTTGCCGTGGCTTTTTGCACGCTTTCAGTGGTTTTAACCATGCTCAGCTGACGTTGATAATCAGACAGTTGGCGCTCGGTTTTCTTCACTAAATCTTTCAAACGTGCAGCATGGGCGCTAAAGCTATCGTTGGCGCTTTGTTGCTCAGACAGCTCTTGATCTAACTCGGCAATCTTCTCTGCAATTTCAATTGCTAAGGCTTCATTACCTTTGTCCAACGCTTGAGTCGCATAACCTTCGTGTTCGGCAATCGAACGTTTCAGGCGGTCGATTTCACGGCTGGCTTGCATTTCTTTCGCCATGACATCGGTCAGTTCACGTTTAGCATTGGTTAAATGCTTTTCTGCGTCACGGATTTCCTGTTCGAAAATACGGGTTGAGTTTGCGTCAACGATGCCTTGACCCACTTCGGTAGCACCACTACGAAACGCTGTTAAAATTTTATTCAGAATGCCCATTTTGTGGCTCCTTATTTCAGATAATCGACCATTTCATCGATAACTTCTAAACAGTTATCGGATAAAACTGATAATTCTTGCTCGATTTCGAGCATGCTAGATTGTAGTGATAGCGCACCGTAAACTACGTATTTGTCATCAATTTTGGCAAAGGATGACAGAGGCATTGGAATGTTGAGCTCTAGCATGGTTTCAAACATTTCGCTGCGACGTTCTTGGTTTACTTCGTTCTCGCCCCACAGGTAACTGATGCAAAGAATCTGGTTATCCGTCACCGATACGAATACTGGGATTTCTTCACGGCCAACCACATTCACTTGCAGTACTTCGACTTCGCCATCAATAGGATAACAATCGAATTGAAAGCCGGTTTGGCTATTATTGCCAAGACTGTTGAGGTGATTGGCAAGGGTATGGATATTCATATTTGTCCTTATTGACATATTATGTCTGTGTTCAAAGATAGCACTGAGACATAATATGTCAAGCACTATCTCATCCTATTAAAAAAGATTCAGTCCCTGATTCTCGGACCAATCTTGCAAATGGTAGTGATACAGCTGCAACGAACCCAATTCATTGGGTTTTATTTTGGCGGCATCTTGATAAAAATTGGCTGGAAACTCAAAGGCACCATCCACTAAACCTAAGGTGAGCCAGTCATCTTTGATGGGTAGCTCAGTTAACTTAGCTAATCTGTGTTGTGCATCGAGTCCGCCTGCGGTGGCGATACTCCAGCCCCATTCGCCAAAACTGGGCACATTATGGTGGTACTGTTTGACGTCAAATCCTGCCAATGACAAGGTTTTTGCTACCGAAATAAAGGCCTTAGGGGCATGGTAAGGCGATGTTGACTGTACTGTCAGAGCGCCATCACTGCTCATAAGTTCCTTTAATTTACGGTAGAAATAATCCGAATATAGCTTATTAAGATCGGGATGGCTCGGATCGGGCAAGTCCACAATAATCGCATCGTATTTCACGCCTGTGGCAATCAGCTTATCGACGCCATTAAATGCATCGTCGTTGATCACAGTAACACGGGGATCGTTCAGCGCATTGCCGTTGAGCGTCAACATAGCGCGGCTCAAACGCTCGGGCATATCCGTATCGGGCGACTTAAATAATTGCACTAGTCCAACATCGAGATCGAGCAGCGTCACTTGCTCAGGCTCCCAGCGCAGCACTTGCTTAAGACCGAGTCCATCGCCACCGCCAATGATCAACACCTTGTTATGGCGAGCACTGGCGGCGAGTGTAGGGTGCACGAGAAACGCATGGTAGATGTGTTCGTCTATGCTCGAAAACTGTAAGCGACCATTGATGTATAACGCATAAACGGGCGGCAGACCGTTACCGCGCAGTCGCTCGGTGAAGGTCAACTGCTGGAAACGTGTCGCCTTGGCGTAAACCACTTTGTCTTTATAGAGCAAATTATTGAATTCTTGCTCCCAGCGTGGGCCGTGGATGGCTAACACGAGTAAAATGCCTGTCACGATAAAGTGCCCAGTTAAAAGCAGTTTAGGGCGGCGGATTTTAGGCCAGAAGCGCCAGATAAACACAAAACCCGCCAATAAGTTGAAGCTGGCGGTTAAGGCGGCGGCAAGTTGGATATCAATGGCAAGCATAAAGCCCACCCAAATGGCGGCACCTATGCCTGCACCTATGTAATCGGCGCCGTAAATTGTTCCCGCATTGTGCAGCAAATGCTCGTCAGAGAGTGATTGGCGCACCCTGGCGATCAGTGGGATTTCCATACCTATCATCAGGCCCAGTAACACGCCCCACACATAGGGTAGGTATTCGCTGAGTTTTTGCAGCGAGCCTATCATGCCGCCTTCGGGCAGTTGATCTGGCGGTAAACCTAAGGTGTTGGCAATCATTAAGGGCAGTTGTTGGCCGAAACCAATCACCGCCGCTGTGATTAAAATGGCGAGTGAGCCACAGAGTGCGACTGTGAGTTCTAAGATCACAAAACCAGTAAAGGCATCACGGATCTTACGGGCGGCGAAGGCACCTAGCCCCATGGAGACTATCATCAAGCCAATCATGGTGTAGATGGCGGCTTCTAATGCGCCTAAAATGCGCCCCGCATAGTGGGATAAAAGATATTCGTAAATCAGGCCGCAGCCTGCTAATACGGCCATGATGCCCAATAATAGGACATCGTCGAACCAACCTAGGCGGCTAGGTTTAGCCGCCGAGGGGGTTAAGCTGGTTTCTTGCATTCGATTAGGCCATCAGTGCCGTAAGGATAAGTGCGATAGCGATACTGATCGCCATTTCAACGGCGGCGATGCCGATATTGTGTTGTCTTTCTACTTCATCGGCTAAATCGATACGGGCTAATACCAGTTTCTTCACGACGAACAGCAGTAAGGAAAGCGCGATCAGCATGATGACTGAGAACACTAACCAGCCGATCACGTTAGTCACATAAGCCGTTGGATTGAATATAATAAAGTGGCTGGCAGCGTTAAAGCTCAGCGCCATGGCTATCATATAACCCGCATGACGCAGTGCTAATGCTGTATGACCTTGTACTAAGGCTTGCTGCATTGACGAGTCTTGATTGCGGCTTGCAAAACGGTTTTCGCGCCAGCGTGTCAGTAGCACTAACATCAACTGCGAAATCGCAAAGGCGCTGAAGATAGCGATAAAGGTATCTAGGGTTAAGTCTTCTGCCCATAACAACACGGCGCGGATGATAATCGCAGTGGCGATGGCAGCACTGGCATCGACAATTGCGACAGACACATTGCCTTTGATGATTTGCTCGTTCTTATCGAACTCGTTTAACGCAATCTTATCGTGGAGGAAACGACCCAGTTTAATCAGCACTAAGCCGAATAAACCGTAGGCGCTCATGCCAATGGCTTCATTCAGATAAGAGTGTGCGGCAGCACCAGTGATAGCGCCCGTGAGCACTATACCCAATGCGGCAACGGCGCCCGCGGTACTGATACCGAAGGCAAAGTTATCACGCTCCGCCAGTTCTTTACTGCTGTTAACTTTAACGCTCCAACCTTGCAAATAACGCATCAGCGTTAGCAAAATTACGGCTATGGTGAGATCGATAGCCAGAATGATGGCTAGCTCTGGTGTGATACCGAAATCCTGAAATAGTGTCATTGGAAATCCTTAGTTACTTGCCCCGGCGCACACTGCGGGTCGTGCGATTACTGGAATTACGGAAACTGCTGTCTTTTGCATAGTTAGAGCGGAACTTACTATTCGAACTCTTGCTTGCGCTTGTGGTGTTGCTAGCCTTAGGGGCGCTGGTACTTTCACGGGATAACGCCGTGCCACCGGTACGCGGTTTGGCATAAGGGCTGTCGAAGCGCTTGCCTTGGGAGTCGAAACGTTTTTTTGTTTGTTCGAAGGTCTTATTTTGCGCATCCGCTTGTTTGGGTGAGGTATAGCGATAACGGCCTACGTCATTGTAATAGCTGTAACCTCGGTTACCCGACCAACGATCGTAGGAAATTGGGCGATTGAACACATTCGAAAACATCGAATACATGCCATACCAAGCCCAAAACGACGTGCCGCTCGAATCGGTTTGCCAGCTACCATAAGATGGATTACCAACGAGTTGACTACCAGGACCAAAATCTTCACCGCCATTGGCTAATGTAGCGGCCTCACGGCTAATCGCATTCACGCGGGCCAGTTTGCCGTCGGACATATCGGCGACCACGTTGACAGGGTCGGACAACATATCGTTAAACAGGCTGGGATCTGCGGCTTGATAAAGATTTTCCGCTTCGGCCAGCTGTTGATCGAGATCGGCAAAGTTACTCGCTACTTTCGACTCATCTAATCGACGTTTCAGCGAGGTATACATGGGACCTTGGGTGCCAGAATCCTTTGCTAATTCATCAAGCAGAGGCGCTAAATCGGGTTTCTGCTGCTTTAACAGTGTGGTGTATTGTTTTAATAGGTTAGCGTTACGCAACTGGCCGTCATCGATCATCGTCGTGAGCGTAGCGAGGCGTTGCTGCGTGAGTTGTTGATACTTCGCGATTTTATCCTGTCTGTCATCGCCACAACCCGTCAGCGATAGCGTAACGGTTAAAAACAGTATCGATGTGAGAACACGGGTTAGCATTCCTGCCATGTTTTCTCCAAATGGTAATGAAATAAAACTCAAATACTTGCAGGCAATAATAATCTGCTTGCCCAATATGCCTGCCGCGCAGGTTATAGTACCCTTAAATGCCACAGATAAAAGGGGATACCTTTATTTGTGTGCTACATCAGGTAGCTGCAAGTCTCGTCGAACATAACATGATGTGGCGTCAATCTATATCATTTACGACATAATATGTCGATAGCTAAATTTGTTAGGGATTATTATGACCATGCAAAAAGACAGTAATAAGTCATTGTCTATTCTCGTTAATCAAACCGCTGAGCACAACTGGCTGCGGTTAGAGGAAGTATGGTCCGAAGGACTCGCGCAATTAATACCTGCCCAGCAGCAAGAACTCAAAACGGTTCTAGGGCTCAGTGATTACGTGGCGGCCCAGTTATGCCGACATCCCGAGTGGATTAACAGGCTGTTTGCCGGCGAGTTAAGCTTGATTGAGCGTAAAAACTTTGATCTTGAGTTACACGAAGTGCTGAGCAGCGCCACAACTGAAGAGATGGCAAAAGCCAGCCTGCGACGGTTTCGTAACTACCAAATGGTGCGCTTAGCTTGGCGTGACTTTTTAGACTACGCCAGTTTAGAAGCATCCCTGCTCGATCTGTCGGCGCTTGCCGAAGCGTTAGTGATTTGCGCCCGCGATTGGCTCTATAAAGATATGTGCGCCCAATACGGCACGCCGATGGACAAAGAAGGCAATGCACAGCCATTGCTGATTTTAGGCATGGGCAAGTTAGGCGGCCGCGAGCTCAATTTCTCCTCCGATATCGACTTGATTTTCACTTTCCCTGAACATGGTGAAACCGTCGGTGGGCGTCGCAGTTTAGACAATCAACAATTTTTTATCCGCATGGGACAAAGGTTAGTGAACTTGCTCGACCAAGTTACCGTCGATGGTTTCGTGTTCCGCGTGGATATGCGTTTGCGCCCCTACGGTGAAAGTGGCCCGCTGGTGGTGAGTTTTAGTGGCCTTGAGGATTATTACCAAGAACAGGGCCGTGATTGGGAACGTTATGCCATGGTCAAGGCGCGTGCGCTCGGACCTTGGAGCCATTTCTCCGATGAATTACACAGCCTGCTCAGACCTTTTGTGTATCGTCGCTATATCGACTTTTCAGCGATTGAATCCCTGCGAAAAATGAAGCAACTCATCGCCCAAGAAGTGCGTCGCCGTCATTTGACCGACAATATTAAACTCGGCGCGGGCGGTATTCGTGAGGTCGAGTTCGTGGTGCAGAGTTTCCAATTAATTCGTGGTGGCCGCGAGCCTGCGCTGCGTCAGCAGAGTTTATTCGGCGCTATCGATACGCTCTACAGCTTAGGGCAGTTTGAATATTTGGCGGTCGATGAGCTTAAACACAGCTATTTACTGCTGCGCCGAGTCGAGAATTTACTGCAAGCCATAGACGATAAACAAACCCAAACCTTGCCGAATAATCCGCTGGATTGGGCGCGATTGTGCCATGTGCTCGATATGGCCAACGAGGTCGATTTACGCACCCATATTGAAGCGGCGATGAGCAAAATTCATCGTCATTTTAAAGCCACTGTGGGCGGTGAAGAAGGCGAAGAAAAGGCCGAGCATTGGACAACGCAGCTGTGGCATGTGCAAGATATTGATGATGCCGTCGCGTTATTGGCCGAACAGCAAATCGACGATGACAAGCTGTGCCCTATGCTCAGCAGTTGGCGTGAGACTGTCACTAAGCGTTCCATTGGTCCACGCGGGCGGGAAACCTTAGATAAATTAATGCCAAGATTATTGGAAGAGTTGATTAATCAACAGAGTCCATCGGCTGCCTTTGAGCCCGTGTCTAAGGTGCTGGAGCAGATTTTAACTCGCACCACTTACCTTGAGCTTTTATGTGAAAACCCTGGCGCACGGCAACAGTTAGTGAGCCTGTGCTGCGCCAGCCCTTGGATTGCCGCGCAGTTGGCTAAGTTTCCCATGTTGCTCGATGAGCTTATCGATCCATCGCAGCTTTATGACACAACCTCCATCGATGATTATCCTAGCGAGCTGCGCCAATACATGTTGCGTGTGCCCGAGGATGATATGGAGCAGCAGATGGAAGCGCTGCGACAATTTAAGCTGTCACAACAACTTAAAATCGCCGCCGCCGATGTCACTGGGGTTTTACCTGTGATGCAAGTGAGCGATCACTTAACCTTTTTAGCCGAAGCCATTATAGAACAAGTGGTGATGCAGGCGTGGCAACAGGTTTCCGTGCGTCACGGCGTGCCCGCTCTCCTTGAGGGCAATGACACAGGTTTTGCCGTTGTTGGTTATGGCAAGCTCGGTGGAATCGAATTAGGTTACGGCTCTGATCTCGATTTAGTTTTCCTGTGTGAAAACAAAGCAGATAACAGCCAGACCAATGGTGAACGGCCGATTGAAGTTGGCCATTTCTACCTCAAACTTGCCCAGCGTATTCTGCATTTGTTCTCTACTCGTACCACTTCGGGTGAGTTGTATGAAGTGGATATGCGTTTGCGTCCTTCTGGCGCCTCGGGTTTGATGGTTAGTGAGATAGAACGCTTTGGCGAATACCAAGCTAACGAGGCGTGGACGTGGGAACATCAAGCCTTAGTGCGCTCGCGTTTTGTTTTCGGCGACAATAGCTTAGCGGTCAAATTTAGCCGAATTCGCGCCTCGGTATTGGAAAAACCACGGGATAAAACTGAGCTGCAAAAAGCAGTACGTGAGATGCGTCAGAAGATGCGTGATCACTTGCTCAAAGCCAGCGATGGCATGTTTGATCTAAAACAGAGTCCCGGCGGTATTGCAGATATCGAGTTTATCGCCCAGTACTTAGTGCTGGCTAATGCCCATGAGTATCCTGAGCTGACGATTTGGTCTGACAATGTGCGGATTTTTGGGGTGTTGGCTGAGCTTGAACTCTTACCTATGATGAGTGCCCAGCATTTAACCCAAACCTATTGCTTACTCAGGGATGAAAATCATCGACTGACTCTGCAACAAAAGGCGGGGCAGTTACCTGTGTTAGAGGTTGAGGAACATGCCGAGCGAGTGCTCAATATCTACCGTGCTGTGCTTGAATAGTACAGTCATCTATACAGTCATTTAAAGGGAGTAAGGCTGAAACGAATATCAGCCTTAACACCGCAAGAATGCACAATTTAGGCTAGAGTTTAATGAGAGCAGTTAGCAGAGAGCACCATGCAATTACCTACTATCCCTGAAAACGAGCTGCAACGTTTGGCCACGTTACGCGCACTCAATGTGCTCGACACCGATGCCGAGGAACGTTTCGATCGTATTACTCGGCTCACGCGCAGAATTTTCTCTTTGCCGATTTGTGTTGTGACCTTAGTGGATGCCGAGCGGCAGTGGTTTAAATCTCGCCAAGGATTGGAGGTGACTGAAACACCAAGGGAAATTTCATTTTGTGGCCATGCGATCAATCAAGACGATATTTTTATCGTAAACGACGCCCTCAAAGATCCGCGCTTTAGTGACAATCCTCTGGTGACCGAGCAGCCGCATATTCGCTTCTACGCTGGCTATCCCTTAACCATTCACAGGCAATATCGAGTAGGGACCTTGTGTTTAATCGGCACTGAACCGCGGGAGTTTACGGCTGAAGATATTGAAACCTTGACGGATTTAGGCGAAATGGTGGAGGCGGAATTACTCTCTATCGCGCAAAACACCTTAGATCCTTTGACTACGATTTCGAATCGGCGTGGATTTGAGTTACTGGCCCATCAGGCGCTGGCGAGTTGTCGACGTACCGAATCTGAGGCGGCCTTACTCTTCTTCGATCTCGATTTCTTTAAGGAAGTGAATGACAACTTTGGTCACCTCAAGGGCGACCAAGTGTTATACGATTTTGCCCATATCTTGATGACCGCTTTTAGGGAGTCGGATGTGATTGCAAGGCTTGGCGGTGATGAGTTTGTGGTGCTATTAAGTTTTGTGCATAGAGATACAGTCGATCGAGTGATTGAGCGTTTTAAGCAATTACTTGAGCAATATAATCAACAGCATCCTAAGCAACATAGCTTAGCGACCAGTATTGGTATCGCCCATTGGACGCCAGATTCTGATGTGAGCTTAGAGGATCTGTTAGATTCCGCCGATAAAGCCATGTATCAGGATAAAGCCGCGCACCACAGTGATGCGCCTTAAATTATGTGCCCTAAATGATGTGCCTTAAATAATATGTGCTTAAGCAAGAGGAAAAGGGAGACAATAATGTCTCCCTTTTCATTGGTTTTTATTCGGCGAACAAGCACTAAGCTGCACCATTAAGCCGTAATGAGCATGACCCAGTGTTGATATAAAGGTAAGCCAATTAACACGTTAATTGGAAACGTAATGCCGAGTGAGGCCAGCATAGCCAGTCCAATATTGGCTTCGGGTATTGCGGCTCGAATGGCCGCAGGCGCTGCGATATAAGATGCACTGGCACTTAATGCCGCTAGCACTAAAATGCTGCCAGAAGGTAAGTCCAACCATAATCCTACGGCGATACCGCACCAAGCCAATATAAAGGGCGTTACGGCGGCGAACACCAATAAGCGCCATTGTTTTAGTGGTAGCGGCAAACACACTTTGGCCGTCACTAAGCCCATTTCAAGTAAAAATAATGCCAGTAAAGTTTTGAATCCGCCTAGTAGCACAGGTGTGAGCGGCGCAAGCCCCGTTGGGCCGTAAAGCCAACCTATCACTACGCCGCCCACGAGTAAGACAACGCCGCGGCTGGTTAACGCTTCGTGCAATACGCTCGATTGAGTTTCATTCTTGGGTGATGTTTCAATTGCTTTTTTGGCGCTTAAGTACCTGTGTAGCCAGAGCATCACGATGATCGCCGGCAGTTCTAGTAGCACGAGATACAGGGTGGTTTCGGGCCTTAAGATCAGCCCTGATTTTTCCACCATAGCCATCACTACCGCAAAGGTTCCCGCGCTAACGGAGCCGTAATGGGCGGCAATGCTAATAGCATCAGTGTGGCCAATGCGAACCAGCCGAGTTAATACTGGGTATAAGGCCAAGGGGATAATAAAGCCTAAAGCAATAACCGCTAACAGCTCAGTGATCACTAAGTTTTGGGTGTGACCGTGGAGCGCCATTCCGCCCTTTAAGCCCAAAGTGAGCATTAACAGTATGGATAGGGTTTCGTAGATCGCGGGGGGGACTTTAAGATCTGACTTCACTAGGCCAGCTAACAAGCCTAAGACAAAAAAGGCAATGACAATATCGGGCATAAGTATCTCATTAAGTTTGATTTTTAAGCCGTGCAGAACAGGCTTAAATGTCGGGTGGTCCTGATGGCTGGTGATTTTGGACCTAATTGGTTATATTGAAAAATAAATTGTTTACCACGTAGGTATAGATAATTGTCTATGGATAAGCGTTCGTCATCGACTCAGCTTAAATTGCGGCACTTGAGTTTCCGTTTGCTGCAGGTGTATGTGCAAGTGGTGCGGTTAGGCAATATTTCCGCAGCGGCGAGGGCCTTGCATTTAACCCAACCCACAGTGTCATTACAGCTTAAAAAGCTGGCCGATGTATTGGGTGAGCCGTTACTCGAGAGTCGTGAAGGCCGCATGTTACCGACCTTGATTGGCAATGAACTCTACCGCGCAGCCTGCGATACCTTGAGTCGTTTTGAGGATTTCGATGCCTTTATGCAGCAGGCTAAAGGTGGCAGCGTTGGGCATGTCAATATTGGTATCGTCACTACCGCCAAATACGTGTTACCACGGATTTTAGGGGCTTTTTATCGGCAGTTTCCGCAGGTTAAAGTGACCTTAAATATAGGTAACCGTGCCCATGTATTAGGCCGATTTGAGCGCCAAGAAGATGATTTATATTTGTTTAGTCATCCACCTAGTGGCGATAACGTGCTATCTGCGCGGATCATTAAAAACCCGCTGCAATTGATTGCGCCAAAGGATCATTGGGCGGTGGGCCGTGAGCAAGTGAGTTTTAACAATCTTAAACATGAGCGTTTTATCGTGCGCGAGCCAGGTTCTGCCACCCGCTTGATGTTCGAGTCTTGGTGCAGCGGTCAAGGCATCACGCTCGGTGACACTATGCAAATTGAGAGCAATGAGGCGATACGCTTAAGCGTCGCGTCGGGCTTGGGGTTGTCGGTGATTTCGGCGCACACGCTGCAAGAAGGGCGCGAAAAACCGGCTATTTTGCCGGTAACGGGTTTTCCGCTCGAAAGTAACTGGTATCTGGTTGGCCGCAAAGATCGCCGCTTGCCCTATGCCGCCATGCAGCTGGTGGACTTTATGGCGGCGCATTTGGCCGAGTGTATCGAGCCAGAATGGGTTGCCGCCGATATCAGTGAACTGGCTATGCACTTTAATCATGCGCCGCAAACTCGGACTTAGCTGAGTTCATGTTTTTGATACTGAATGATTTTATTAAGTTAGAGATGTGGTTATACATTGAGGGTAACGTCTTTTAGCACATCTTGTGCGTTACCCTCTGGTTCCATTCTAAAACGAGATTTGGCTTCAAATCGAAAAGCGAGGCTTTTTGCCTTAAATCGAGACGACTTTACCAGGCGACTTTACACCTTAAAGCGCGTCAGTAGGTTGTTCAGTTCAACCGCTAACCTTGATAGTTCATGCGCCGATGCACTGGTTTGCTGGGCTCCCGCGGCGCTTTGGCTGGCGAGATCGCTAATGTTCACAATGTTTTTATCGACTTCTCGGGCGACTTTCGCTTGTTCTTCTGCGGCGCTTGCGATGACCATATTGCTGTTATTCATCGTACTGATTTGAGTGTTAATCGTGTTTAATGCATCCCCAGCGAGCCTGGCGACAGCGAGTGCTTGCTCCGCTTTTTGACCACTGTGCTGCATCGATAGTACAGCGGTTTCGGTGCCGTGCTGGATCTTGTTGATCATGTCTTCAATCTCGCGGGTCGACGACTGAGTGCGGTGGGCTAGTGCACGCACTTCATCGGCAACGACCGCAAAACCACGGCCAGTATCGCCCGCTCGTGCCGCTTCAATGGCTGCGTTGAGGGCCAGTAAATTCGTTTGTTCTGCAATCGCGCGGATCACATCTATAACTTTGCCAATATCGACAGCTTGCATGGCTAAGGTTTGGACAATTTGCGAACTTTGCGTCACATCCTGATTCATGTCGATAATGGCGGCGACGGTTTGATCTACTTGTTTTTTACCTAATTCAGTATTGCGGGCGGTTTCTTCTGAGGCTTCTGAAGCGAGGATTGCGGTATTGGCGACTTCATCCACCGCCGAACTCATCTCGGTAATTGCGGTTGCAGCCTGTTGTATTTCATCATTTTGTTGTTGTATACCGCGGGATGCATCTTCAGTCACAGAATTGAGTTCCTCGGCGGCGGAGGCGAGCTGGTTAGAGGAGTTTGCGATGTGGGATAAGGTATCGCGCAGGTTCTGCTGCATTTTTGCTAGTGCTTGCATCAGTT
>NZ_JAUOEU010000037.1:0-40930 GCF_031932105.1 Shewanella sp. SP1S1-7 | reverse complement strand
TACGCATTTCCCGTTTCGCGTCAAGGAGTATTTTCAACTTCTTGCTGCGCTTGAATTAAATGCTTAAAAGTGACTCAATTCAACCTAACTCGTCAGCTGGCTTTCGCTGTCTGCCGTGTCAGTGGATGCGCATTATAGGGAGCAGGAGATTTTGTGCAACCCCTATTTTAAGGAAATTTGCAGTTAATTCATATCTTCCAAGCTAACCACATCATACCCACCACTTACCCCCAAAGTTATCCACAAAATGGCATTTTCTCTGCTGTTATTCCTCATATTCTGCGGTTCTGCGGGATCAAGACGAAGGGATTTGCGCATAGATTCTATAAAGTTTAGATAAGGATAACGGCTACTCGAGCCGAAATATCCCATCGCCATAGAAAGCCGAAATGACTCAATCAGGGACAGGGAGAGATCTCTTTAATCCTTATTTGGTAACTCGCTATATAAGTAGCAGCATAAGTAACTGTCATAAGTAGTGCAGAGATCATTCGACTCTATTCACCTTCATCTATTTCCGAGTGAGCGGATTAGCTCGCACTCCAAAGTAATTGTCCGCAGTCGGTAAGATCATAGCCACCCAGTAGCGCCGCCATTTGCCTCGAGTGGCCGCTCGCCAACATAGTAAAGAGTTGTTGAAGCTGACGACGGAAGTAAATGCTTTGCGGCATAACGAAATCGAAGGACTCTTTAATCAGTGGCACGAAACTCAAACCACTCTCCAATGCCACCGATTGACAACCGAACCCGATATCGGCATCACCACGGGCGATATAACCTGCCAGCTCGCGTTCACTATAGGCCGTCAGCACGACATTAAGCTGATCTAAGCGAGCGCCTTGCTTTAACAACCAATGTTCTAAATGTTGCTGGCTACCCGCGCCGCCCTGACGACTCACCCAACGCCAAGGTAAGTTCACGACTTTATCTTCCTCTTGGCATCTGTGGTGCATATCGGCACGCATGATCAATCCTTGCTGACGGGAGTAACCGTGCACCATGATCCATTGTTGGTGATTGTTATACCCTTTAAGTAAGGCGGGATGGCGGATATTGCGATCCTCCATACTGCCCCAGTGCAAGGTACACACATCGGCATAACCTTTAGCGAGTAACTCTAATCCTAAGCGTGAACCTGTCGCGCTGTAGCTTATCAACTCACGACTACCGACTTGTGCCATCAAGCGCGCCACCAGCATAGATAAGAGTGGATCGTCACTGCCGGTGATCAATAAACGGTCGGTGAGCATGCCGCTGTGGCATGAATCCATCACCCAACGGTCGATTAACACTTTCGGGAATAGCCATTTACCGGTGATTTTAGTGGCGGGGAGAATTCTGTCATTGGCCATGGCGTAGACTTTTTTCTCGTTCAGATCTAGATACTCGGCCACTTGCTTCGCGCTCATGTAAACCAATTCACTGGCAGACGTCATCTTGTTTCCTTGTCTTATTCTTTATTACTGCATGCAAGTCTTAGCATTACTGTCTTAGCTAATTAGGGACTAAGGAGTGGTATTGGCATCAAATTGCAGATTTTCACTGCCGTGATACACCAAAAAGTGTCGACCTTTAGCGCGGGCGATAATAGTAATGCCTAACTGCTGCGCCAGTGCTAAGCCCATCTGAGTCACGCCGCTACGTGATAACAAAATGGGGATCCCCATCTTGGCGACTTTAATCACCATTTCAGAGGTTAATCGGCCTGTGGTATAAAAAATCTTGTTATCGCCACGATCCTGCGTCAACCACATGTCTCCAGCCAAGGTATCGACGGCGTTGTGACGGCCGACATCTTCAACGAAGGCCATAATCCTATCGTCTTCGCACAAACCACAACCATGCACAGCGCCAGCATTCTTATAGGTTTCGTTATATTCGTTGATATTTTTCAATAAGCTATACAGCGTGCTTTGCCTCAAACTCGGTGTAGGTAAATTGATGTTATCTAGATCCTGCATGAAACTGCCATAAACCGTGCCTTGACCACAGCCTGACGTCACGGTTTTTTCGGAGAGTTTCTCGTCGAGATCGGCGGTTTGTTCACGGGTAACCACAGCCGCAGAACTCACATCCCAATCGACGATAACAGAGTCCAGCAGGCTCACATCCGAAATAAAGCCTTGGTTCTTAAGATAACCTAACGCCAGAGACTCAGGTTTTGCCCCTAGTGTCATCAGCGTCACTATCGGACGCCAGTTTAAATAAACGGTAAGTGGACGTTCGCAGGCGACAAATTTATCCAGCACTTCCCCCGCCTCATTCACTGCTTTTACGGCAATGGTTAACGGTACTTCCGCTTGGGTTCTCACAAAAGAACACTGATGATGAGGCTTCTGAGTGGGGTTAGCTACCGCTACTTCTTTATCTGTGCCCATGCTATTTTCCGAAATCATAATGCTACCGCTTAACGAGTCATGGCCTGAGCATAGCAATATTTGTACCTAGGCATAAAACTCGGGGTTAAATGCGTGATCTGCCGCAATACTGATTTTTCATTAGCCCTTTTATGTCCCAAACAAAAACCAGCATGGGACAAAATGTCCAATTTTTAGAGGGTTTTTGATGATCTACTTCAAACTAATACCCCATGTTTACTGGCACCAATATTGCAGTGACCTTTTATTGCAATTTGTTGGTAAAACCGATCCGTTCAATCGACGGTTCGTCCATCAACACGGCTGAGACGGAGAGACAATGCAACATACAACGAATGTTTGGCCCATGTACGTTTCACTCAAAAAAGTAGAGAAACAAGTTGGCCGCTGGACCTCAGTACAATGGGAAATTGAACATCTACTTCCCGCCACCCATCAAGCCCCAGACAACGCCACATTAGTGCTACTCGAACTGCACAAAGACGAACGAGCCAGCTATCGCCTCAATCTCGATGTCGATAACGCTATGCTGTATTTAGTGTGCGATGAAACGGCCGATGGCACTTGGATACCCGCAGCGTTGTCGGCAGACCAAAACGTCGCCGCAGGTTGTCTTGAGGGTAATACCCCTGTTATCAACCTACTGATGCCAGAAGCAATAGCTTGCTGGATTGAAGCCTTTATTACCCAGCATGGCGAAGTCGAAATCGCCGCCCATCGCCGTAAGCATGTCGATGGCCGTAAGAATCAAGGCCCGAGTCACGATCCACTTCGGAGGGACTAATGGCTGAATCCACGCAAAAAACGGCTGGGCTACTGAGTCGCTGGAACCAAAGGCGCGAACAAGTTGCCGCTGAGCAAGCACGAGAAACTCAAGCGCCGATCGCGACCGAAGCCACTGTTGCAGTTGAGCCGCTTCAATCGACAGAGCCCGCAGTAGAGTCCAATACTGCCGAACATGACGATCCGAATCGCATGCTCACGGCGGCGGATTTACCCAATCCTGACGAAATTGAAATTGGCGGCAGCTTTGCGAGTTTTATGGGCGCGAATGTCGATCCGGCGGCGAAATCTGCGGCGCTGCGAGCACTGTGGAAACAACCACATTTCAACGAGATAGATGGGCTTTTAGAATATGCGCTCGATTACAGTAATCAGCCCAAACTCAGCGCCGAAGTTTCAGCAGAATTAGCGCAAAAAGTCTTCCGCTACATCACCAAAGACAGCGAAACGCCGGATGAAGAGTCAGCCTTAGCCAAACAAGCTGCAGAAACCAATCCATCCGCTAGTCTTGATGTAAGCGAAGCCACGACTCAAGCAGTCGAAACCGAATTGGCAGCAGAGCCGATAGCGGACAATTTGGATGGGGAGACTGATGACCTACCCCAAAATGCACCAGAGCCCTCGGCTCAGGCCCAAACCCGAGTTGTTTAACGTCAGTTTAGCTAATTTTAATGTCCGTAACTTTGGTATGTGAATTGCTGTACTAAGACATAAAAAAGCTTAGATAAAAGCAGAAAAGGCAATGACTTACTTATTACCAGCCGCCTAAATCTGCCCAGATACAGTAAAACAAGAAACAGCCAAAGTACTGTTCAGGAACGCAATGTGAGCACTCATTTGATGACCAATCAAACCCAAGAAGCGTTAAAACAAGCGCGGCAACAGGTGTTAGCGCAAACTCAGATGTTGCAGAATCTGATCCCGCCAACCGTCAGCTACACTACCGAAGGCAATGTCCTTATTATCGGCCCAGAAGATCTGGCTCGCCTTGCCGCGGACAAATTGTCCACTATGGCCCATCGCGTGATTTTAGCCAATGAAGCCATTACCAGCCAAGACGAAGCGCACCTTGAGCGTGTGATGGCGGCGGCAACCGATGTCGAAAGTTACTACAACAAACTCATTGCCGTAAAAGGCTTTTTAGGCCAATTCCAAGTCAGTGTTGAACATCAAGATGGCGCGGCCGAACTCAGTTTAGTGTCGATTCGTAAACCCCATTTCGATATCGTGCTCGATTTGAGCAGCACAGCTTGTTTGAACTTAGAGATGCTGCCACCCGGTTATTTCTATGTCGGTCAAGACGCTGAAAAACTCGAAGATGCCCTCGCGCAAATTCCCGATCTCGTCGGCCAATTCGATAAGCCTCGCTACGTCAAAATCAACCCAGATATTTGTGCCCATGACCGCAATGGCATCAATGGTTGTAATCGTTGCCTTAACTTTTGCCCAGCCGATGCGATTAGTAGCGTGGCGAAGAAAATTGAAATCGACCCATACCTTTGCCACGGCGCGGGCAGTTGTACCAGCGCTTGCCCAACGGGTGCTATCAGTTACGATTTACCGACGCCGCAGGCCTTACATTCATATCTGAACAAAGTCGTTAGTCGTTTCCGCGAGCACGCCCAAACCGCACCGGTAATTTTGTTCCACGACAATGCCGTCGGCGCCGACTTTATCACCGACGATCTAGCGGGTGACATTATCCCCGTCGCCTTAGAAGAAATTACGGTTGCCAGTTTAGATCATTGGCTGTCGGTACTCGCATGGGGCGCACGCCAAGTGCTGATCCTCAATACCGACGCCACGGCGCCAACTCTTACGCAAATGCTTAAAGGTGAACTTTCGTTAGCCAATAGTATTTTAGATGAGATGGGTCAGCCGCAACGTATCAGCCTCATCGACCCAAGCATGCTTGCCGATTTAGATGCGATGCTCGATATCAGCTTAGATTGGCCCGTGATCGTGCCCGCTGCATTTGCCTCGACCACTAAACGCAACACGCTATTTGAAGCGATAGATCACCTCAATAGCCAAGCGGGTGAAATCGATACTTGCCTTAGCCTCAACAACATTCCCTTTGGCAAAGTCAGCGTGAATGTCGAAAAGTGCACTATGTGTATGTCCTGCGTGGCAATTTGCCCAACCGTGGCATTGCAAGATGGCGGCGACAAACCTGCACTACACTTTATTGAGCAAAACTGCGTGCAATGCGGTTTATGTGAAGCGGCCTGTCCTGAAAAGGTTATCAGCCTAACGCCGCAAATTAATTTTGATAAAGCTGCTCGTCAGCAACAACACACCCTGAAAGAAGAAGCCCCCTTCGAATGTATTCGCTGCGGCTCTCCTTTTGCGACCCAATCTATGGTGCATCGAATGCTGGATATGGTCGGCGCGCACAGCGCATTTTCTGCCAATATTGAGCGCTTGAAAATGTGTGGCGACTGCCGGGTAAAAGACATGTTTGAAGACATTCTTCAAGATCCTGAAAAGCAACTGCGATAAGAGATCCGCTATGACCGAATCAGTAAGACAAGTTTCAGAAAACGATCAGTTGAGAGCCGATATCTATCAACTGTTAGCCGCCCTATTGCGCCGTCAGCCGAGTCCTGAACTGCTGCAATTTTTGGCCAATCTTGAAATCGATGCCAATGAAGACAACGAGATGACCAAAGCCTGGTTATCACTCCAACTTGCCGCCCAGCAGTTCAGCGATGAACAGCTTGAAGACGAGTATTTTGCGCTATTCCTCGGTGTAGGTTCTGGCGAGATCTTGCCCTACGGCAGCTGGTTTATGACCGGCTCTTTAATGGATAAACCGCTGGCATTACTGCGCCAAGACCTAATGCAACTCGGATTTGAGCGCGAAGACAACGTTAAAGAACCCGAAGATCACGTAGCCGCCCTGTGTGAAGTGATGGGAACCCTGATTTTAGAAGCGCCGAGCTATCGCCAACTGGCTTTTTACCAACGCCATATCGGCAGTTGGATTGGCCGCTTCTGCGACAACTTAGCTAAAGCGCCCAGCGCTGCGTTTTACGCGACCGTCGCCCAGCTGGCAAAAGCCTTCTTTGAAATGGAAGCCAGTGCCTTTGAACAATTGAGCTTAGATATTCCCGTCAACTGCCCAGGCAGCGCCGACCTACAACCGGCCACCAGCGATTTAGCAAAACCAGTGGAATTAATGAACTAAGACTAAGCTTAATAATAGCGCGACATGTGCGCGCTAGATGTCAATACTAGATGAGCTCAAACCGCGAAGGTGAAGTCACACGCACCTTCGCAATAATAACGAAAGCTTAAGCTTTCACAATAACCGAGGTGGTCGCCGTTTGTGCCACCTTAATCCCGCAACACAAGGAGACACTATGAAGAAGCCAGCTTCCGACATGGGCCGTCGTCAATTGCTCAAAGCATTGGCACTCGGCAGTGCGGCAGGCGCAGTGGTAACCGTGAGCAGTCAGGCGTTAGCTTCGACAAAAACGGCTGCAACCACAGAGCCTAAGAGTGAGAACTACCGCGAAACCGACCATATCCGTAACTATTATGCGTCGTTGAACAACTAACCAGAGGAGAGTGTGTGATGCGATTAACCCGCAAAACAGACCAGGTTGTCGAATCTAAAGCGCCAGCACTGGGTCTCAATCGTCGTCAGTTCTTGAAATCGGCAGGTCTTGCCACAGGTGGCATCGCTGCGGCGTCCATGCTAGGTACAGGCATGATGCGTAAAGCTCAAGCCCAAGAAGACATAGGCCACAATGTTCCCACCGAAGTTAAACGTACCATCTGTTCTCACTGCGCCGTCGGTTGTGGTGTATATGCAGAAGTACAAAATGGCGTGTGGACAGGTCAAGAACCGGCATTTGACCATCCCTTTAACCAAGGCGGACACTGCGCGAAAGGTGCGGCACTGCGTGAGCACGGCCACGGTGAAAAACGCCTGAAATACCCAATGAAGTTAGAAGGCGGCAAGTGGAAAAAGATCTCTTGGGATCAAGCGATTAATGAAGTCGGCGACAAGATGGCAGCGATTCGTCAAGAGTCGGGTCCAGATTCCGTTTACTTTATGGGTAGCGCCAAGTTTTCTAACGAACAAGCTTATTTATATCGCAAATTAGCGGCACTGTGGGGCACGAACAACGTCGACCACTCAGCCCGTATTTGTCACTCTACCACGGTAGCCGGTGTTGCTAACACTTGGGGCTACGGTGCGCAAACCAACTCGTTAAACGATATCCGCAACTCTAAGTGCGTCATGTTTGTGGGTTCAAACCCAAGTGAAGCCCACCCAGTCGCAATGCAACACATTTTGGTGGCTAAAGAACGCGGCGCCAAAATTATCGTCGTAGATCCTCGTTTCACCCGTACTGCAGCGAAATCTGACGAGTACGTACATATCCGCCCTGGTACAGATATCCCCTTCATTTATGGCCTGTTATGGCACATTTTTGAAAACGGCTGGGAAGATAAAGACTTCTTAAAACAACGTGTATACGGTATGGAACGTATCCGCGAAGAAGCCAAAAAATACACTCCAGAAGAAGTTGAGTTGGTTGCAGGCGTGCCTAAGGCGCAAATGTACCGCGTTGCCAAGATGATGGCCGAAACCAAACCCGGCACTATCGTTTGGTGTATGGGCGGTACACAGCATCACGTTGGTAATGCCAATACCCGTTCATACTGTATTTTACAGTTAGCCCTTGGCAACATGGGTGTTTCTGGTGGTGGGACTAACATCTTCCGTGGTCACGATAACGTACAAGGTGCAACGGACTTCGGTCTGTTATTCGACAACTTACCCGGTTACTACGGTTTAACCTCTGGCGCTTGGGCTCACTGGTCGAATGTATGGGACTTAGATCCAAAATGGGTAGCCAGTCGTTTCGACCAAGGTGAATACTTAGGTCAAACACCACAAACCTCAACCGGTATTCCTTGCTCTCGCTGGCACGATGGGGTGTTAGAAGATAAAACCAAAATTGCGCAGAAAGACAATATCCGTCTGGCGTTCTTCTGGGGACAATCGGTGAACACTGAAACCCGTGGTCGCGAAGTGCGTGAAGCATTGAACAAGATGGATACTGTGGTGGTGGTCGATCCGTTCCCAACCATGGCAGGGGTGATGCACCAACGTAAAGACGGTGTATATCTGTTGCCTGCGGCGACCCAGTTCGAAACCTATGGTTCAGTTTCAGCGACCAACCGCTCAATCCAATGGCGCACTAAGGTCATCGAGCCGCTGTTCGAATCTCTACCAGATCATGTGATCATGTATAAGTTCGCCAAAAAATGGGGCGTTGAAAAAGAATTCTGTAAGCACATTCAAGTGAATGGCGACGAGCCTTTAATTGAAGATGTGACCCGCGAATTCAATACCGGTATGTGGACTGTAGGTTACACGGGGCAAAGTCCTGAGCGTTTAAAGATGCACCAAGAAAACTGGGGTACTTTCGACGTCAACAGCTTACAAGCTCCCGGCGGCCCAGCTAAGGGTGAAACCTATGGCTTACCTTGGCCATGTTGGGGCACTCCAGAGATGAAACATCCTGGTACCCAGATCCTGTATGACCAATCAAAACACGTAAAAGACGGTGGCGGTAACTTCCGTGCCCGTTACGGTGTTGAGCACGATGGCGTCAACATTCTCGCCGAAGGTTCATTCTCTAAAGGCAGTGAAATTCAAGATGGTTATCCTGAATTTACCGCCGACATGCTCAAGCAATTGGGTTGGTGGGATGAACTTACTGATGCGGAGAAAAAACGCGCCGAAGGCAAAAACTGGAAGACAGATATCTCTGGTGGCATCCAACGTGTTGCGATCAAGCATGGTTGTATTCCATTTGGTAATGCGAAAGCCCGTTGTATCGTTTGGACTTTCCCAGATGATATCCCGAAACATCGTGAACCACTTTACACTCCTCGTCGTGACTTAGTCGCTAAGTACCCAACCTACGAAGACCGTATGGTTGCGCGTCTGCCGACCTTGTATAAGTCAATTCAAGATAAGGACTTTACCCAAGGCTTCCCTCTGACACTGACCTCTGGTCGTCTAGTGGAATACGAAGGCGGTGGTGAAGAATCCCGTTCTAACCCTTGGCTTGCTGAGCTGCAACAAGAAATGTTCATCGAGATGAACCCTGCGGATGCTGCGGATCGCGGCGTGCGTGACGGTGACAATGTCTTTGTACATGGCCCAGAAGGCGCCAAGATCACGGTTAAGGCTATGGTGACACCACGGGTTGTTCCGGGTGAATGTTTTATGCCATACCACTTTGCTGGTGTGTTTGAGGGCGAAAGCCTAGCGAAAAACTATCCTGAAGGCACAGTGCCTTACGTGATAGGCGAATCGGCAAACACCATTTTAACTTATGGCTACGACGTTGTGACTCAGATGCAAGAAACTAAGTCCAGCCTATGCCAAATCAGCAAAGCCTAACCTACTTGATGAGGAGATAAGCCATTATGGCAGTCATGAAATTTCTGTGTGACACCAAGCGCTGCATCGAGTGTAACGGTTGCGTCACTGCATGTAAGAACGAAAACGACTCCGCTCTCGAGTGGGGAATTCAACGTCGCCGCGTGGTGACGATCAACGATGGTCTACCTGGCGAAGCCTCAATTTCAGTGGCTTGTATGCACTGTACTGACGCTCCCTGCATGGCCGTATGTCCGGCAGATTGTTTCTACCGTACCGAAGACGGCATAGTGCTGCACAACAAAGATACCTGTATCGGTTGTGGTTATTGCTTCTATGCTTGTCCATTTGGTGCACCGCAATTCCCGAAAAAGACTGCCTTTGGTAGTCGTGGCAAGATGGACAAGTGTACTTTCTGTGCCGGTGGCCCAGAAGAAACCTTCTCCGAAGCCGAGCGTAAAAAATACGGTGCTAACCGTATTGCTGAGGGCAAGTTACCTATGTGTGCTGAGCTTTGTTCTACTAAAGCGCTGCTCGCAGGTGATGCGGAAGTGGTATCAAACATTTACCGTCAACGTATGGCCTCTCGTGGCAATCCTAACGTGATTTGGGGTTACAACCCCAAGACAGGTGAGATTAACTAAGCAGAGCGAGGGTTAGGGAGAAATCCCTAACCTCTGGCAAGGAGTGAAAATGTTAAACAAACAGTTAAACAAATCACTGCGCAGTCTGTTTGCTCTGTTGGTGCTCGTCATGGGATTGGGATTAGGTTCAGTAATGAGCGCAAGCCCAGTACACGCAAGTGATCAGCAATCGAGTCAACAACAGGCGAAAGCGCAAACCAGCGAGGCCGATCTTTGGCGCGCGGTAAAAGCAGGCGATGCCGGCTATACCACGGCTAAAGGGGTCGAAACTGGGGTGTTGATTAACGTTGCCGGTAACCAAGGTAAAGAACTGAGAAACCAATATCTAACCCCAATTATGGCTTTAGCCGTTGTCGGTGTGTTTGGGGCTTTCTTATTGTTCTATCTGGTGAATGGTCCATCAAAACTCAGCAAAGGCTTTTCAGGTAAGTTAGTGGCGCGTTGGTCTAAGGCGGATCTGTGGATCCACTGGATCATGGCGAGCAGCTGCCTGACATTGATGTTTACCGGTTTAACCATAATGTTAGGTAAGCATATTGTTCAGCCAATGTTAGGGCCTGATCTGTGGGCACCATTGATCTACGGCAGCAAAACCATCCACGATTGGGCAGGTCCCATCTTTATCGCGGCTTGGGCTGTCTGTGTCGTCAAATGGATGCCACTACAAACCTTCAAGATGTATGATTTGAAATGGTTTTTAGTGGTCGGTGGTTATATCAACTTTGGTCCATTCAAAGGTAAACACCCCGACAGTGGTTTTGCTAACGCTGGTGAAAAAATGTGGTTCTGGACCCTGATGTTATTTGGTTTATTCATCAGTGTTTCAGGCATCATGTTGGTGTTACCAGGCTTAGACTTGCCGCGCGAAGCCTCCATGGGCGCGTTACTGATCCACTCTATCAGCGCCATTATCCTGATTGCCTTTACCATAGTGCATATCTGGATGGCGACCGTACTCAGCGAAGGCGGTATGGAGTGTATGAAGTCAGGCTATTGTGATGAAAACTGGGCAATCCAGCACCACAATCTCTGGTATGACGAAATCAAAGCCAACGGCAACTTAAAGTATAAAGACTAAGTTAAACCGCAGCTTTTAGGTCCTTAAAACACCCCGCCATGCGGGGTGTTCTTTTATCTGCACTTCATTAGACAATACAAAAACTTAACACCTGAAACACCGTGATACAAAAAGCCGCCAACGCCCTGCTCCCAAGGGATTTACGAAACTATGAGCGAGTTAACGCTTTAAGAGAACGGCAGCCGATTTCAACACTGCAAACTGTCCTAGATCAATTCCTACTCAACCCTTTCCTACTATATTGCCGTCACGCGCGATGATTGATGGCAAACAAGATGATTTCATTATCTTTTCCACCGCTAATCTTCACTTTTTGATAACAAGATGAATCCCACAAAAAGCCGTGCGAACTCAAAAAAATAAACCCTAATTTCAGGAGTCAGCATGAAGCAGCAACCCAGCGATTTATCTCGCCGATCTTTGCTCAAAGCGCTCACCGTCGGTAGCGTAGCGGGCGCCGCGATTGCCGCAACCGGCATGAGCGTGGCACAAGCCAGCGAGAGCAGCAAGGTAACCACCAAAGCGTCAAAGGGTTACCACGAAACTGCGCACATCAGCAGCTATTACAATAGCTTGCGCAGCTAATCTAGGAGAAGTCAGCGATGAAGTTAACTCGCAAGTCTAGTGTCGCCCCAGTGGCAGACAAACCGGCGTTAGGCATTAGCCGTCGTCAATTTATGAAGCACGCAGGTATTGCCACCGGTGGTATTGCGGCGGCATCACTAATGGGCACAGGCATGATGCGTCGCGTCGAAGCCAAAGAAGTGCCACATGATGCCCCCATCGAAGTCAAACGTACTATTTGTAGTGCCTGCGCCGTCGGTTGTGGTCTGTATGCTGAAGTACAAAATGGCGTGTGGACGGGTCAAGAACCTGCATTCGATCACCCCTTCAACGCCGGTGGTCACTGCGCTAAAGGTGCGGCACTGCGTGAGCATGGCCACGGTGAAAAACGCCTGAAATACCCAATGAAATTGGTTGATGGCAAGTGGAAAAAAATCTCTTGGGAAGATGCGATTAACGAAGTGGGCGACCAAATGCTCAACATTCGTAAAGAATCCGGCCCAGACTCAGTGTACTTCATGGGTAGCGCTAAGTTCTCTAACGAAGGTTGCTACATGTACCGCAAACTGGCGGCCATGTGGGGCACAAACAACGTCGACCATTCAGCTCGTATTTGTCACTCTACCACGGTAGCCGGTGTTGCTAACACTTGGGGCTACGGTGCGCAAACTAACTCCTTTAACGATATCCAAAACGCGAATGCGATTTTCTTTATCGGTGCTAACCCAGCAGAAGCCCACCCAGTGGCGATGCAACATATTCTGATCGCTAAAGAAAGAAACAACGCTAAGTTGATCGTAGTTGATCCACGTTTCTCTCGCACCGCGGCGCATTCAGATCTGCACTGCGCATTGCGTCCAGGTACTGATATTCCGTTTATCTACGGTATGTTATGGCACATTTTTGAAAACGGTTGGGAAGATAAAACTTTTATCCAACAACGTGTTTTCGAAATGGACACCATTCGCGCCGAGGCGAAAAAGTTCCCACCTAAAGAAGTGGAAAACATCACAGGCGTGAGCGAAGCCGAGGTTTATCAAGCCGCGAAACTCATGGCTGATAACCGCCCCGGTACTGTGATTTGGTGTATGGGTGGTACTCAACACCACGTCGGTAACGCCAACACTCGCGCTTACTGTATTCTGCAATTAGCGCTAGGCAACATGGGCGTGTCAGGCGGCGGTACTAACATTTTCCGTGGTCACGATAACGTGCAAGGCGCGACTGACTTAGGTTTGTTATTCGATAACTTACCGGGTTACTACGGCTTAACAACGGGTGCTTGGACCCACTGGACCCACGTGTGGGATCTGGACATGGAATGGATGAAGAGCCGTTTCGATCAAGGCACTTATCTTGGCCGTGAACCTATGACTACGCCCGGTATCCCTTGCTCTCGCTGGCACGATGGTGTGTTAGAAGAAAAAGGCAAACTCGCGCAGCAAGATAACATCCGTATGGCGTTTTTCTGGGGACAATCGGTCAACACCGAAACCCGTCAACGAGATGTACGTGATGCTTTAGACAAGATGGACACTGTGGTGGTGGTCGATCCATTCCCAACTATGGCAGGTGTAATGCATCGCCGTAAGAATGGTGTTTACTTGCTACCAGCAGCGACACAGTTTGAAACTGAAGGCTCAGTGTCTAACTCTGGCCGTAGTCAACAATGGCGCGAGAAAGTCATAGAGCCACTGTTTGAATCTAAAACCGATATCGAAATTATGTATCGCTTAGCGCAAAAACTAGGGTTTGCTGAGCAGTACACGAAACGCATCGCCAAAGAAAATGATTTGCCTGTGATTGAAGACATCACCCGCGAAATCAACCGCGGTATGTGGACTATCGGTATGACGGGCCAAAGCCCTGAACGCCTGAAACTGCACACCCAAAACTGGGGCACCTTCAGCAATAAGACGCTCGAAGCTGCAGGCGGCCCAGCGAAAGGCGAAACCTACGGTTTACCTTGGCCATGTTGGGGCACACCAGAAGCGAAACACCCTGGCACCCAAATTCTGTATAACCAATCGAAACACGTTAAAGACGGTGGTGGTAACTTCCGCGCCCGTTATGGTGTTGAATACAATGGTAAAAACCTATTGGCCGAAGGATCTTTCTCTAAAGGTGCTGAAATCCAAGACGGTTACCCAGAGTTCTCCGATAAGCTGCTCAAACAACTCGGTTGGTGGGATGATCTGACTGCGGCAGAAAAAGCCGAAGCAGAAGGCCGCAACTGGAAGACAGACTTGTCAGGCGGCATAGTACGCGTGGCGATCAAGCACGGTTGCATTCCCTTTGGTAACGCCAAAGCACGTTGTATTGTTTGGACTTTCCCAGACCAAGTACCTGTGCACCGTGAGCCGTTATACACGCCACGCCGTGACTTAGTGGCAAAATACCCTACCTATGCCGACATGCAAGTGCACCGTCTGCCAACTCTGTATAAGTCAATCCAAGACAAAGACATGAGCGGCAAGTACCCACTGGTACTGACCTCAGGGCGTCTGGTTGAATACGAGGGTGGTGGTGAAGAATCTCGTTGTAACCCTTGGCTAGCTGAACTTCAACAGGAAATGTTTGTTGAGATAAGCCCTGCCGATGCTGCTGATCGCGGCATTCGTAACGGTGAAGACGTCTGGTTAGAAGGCGCCGAAGGTGGCCGCATTAAGGTACAAGCTATGGTGACGCCACGCGTTAAACCTGGCGTGACCTTTATGCCATATCACTTTGCGGGTGTGATGCACGGTGAAAGTTTAGCGCCTAATTATCCAGAGGGCACAGTACCTTACGTTATCGGTGAATCCGCTAACACTGCGCTGACCTATGGTTATGATCCTGTGACGCAAATGCAGGAAACCAAGGCATCACTGTGTCAGATTGTTAAAGCGTAAGTGCAGCTTAAGCTAGGAGAATTGCCATTATGGCTACAATGAAATTTTTGTGTGATACCAAGCGCTGCATCGAATGTAACGGTTGTGTCACTGCCTGTAAAAACGAAAACGACTCCGCTCTCGAGTGGGGGATCCAACGCCGCCGCGTAGTGACCATTAACGATGGTCAACGTGGAGAAGCCTCTATCTCTGTCGCCTGTATGCATTGCTCAGATGCACCTTGTATGGCAGTTTGCCCAGCAAATTGCTTCTACAGAACCGACGACGGCATAGTGCTACACAACAAAGATGCCTGTATTGGTTGCGGTTACTGCTTGTACGCCTGTCCGTTTGGTGCACCACAGTTTCCGAAAAAAGGTGCCTTTGGTAGCCGCGGTAAGATGGATAAATGTACCTTCTGTGCCGGCGGCCCAGAAGAAAACCACTCAGATGCAGAGCGCCAAAAATACGGTTCAAACCGTATTGCCGAAGGCAAACTGCCAATGTGTGCAGAACTGTGTGCAACTAAAGCCCTGTTAGCGGGTGATGCAGAGGTGGTTTCTAGCATCTTCCGTGAGCGTGTGGCTTACCGTGGCGCTAAAAACGCGGCTTGGAATTAATTCAGGTCAACAGGATCTGTCCACAGACTTAGCTTGGCGCCTGCAGGCAGGCGCCACTAAGCGAGAGAGGATGTATAATGAACAAATGGTTCAAACACATAGGCTTAGCCATAGCACTGTTATTTAGTGCCGTGTGTCTAGCCAATGGTAGTGATGACCAAGCGCTCCAACCTCAAGCCTCTGATGCCCAAATTTGGGCACAGCTAAAGGATGGCGCCACGGGATACACTACCTCCCAAAGCGAGTTCCACGCTCAACCGATCAATACCTATGATCTGCGGGTGCTCGAACTACGTAGCGACTGGTTAGCACCGGCCTTAATGGCAGCGCTATTCGGCATGATCATTATCTTTGTCTTATTTATCAAGGTGAACGGCATCTCCAAGCTACACCATGGTTTTTCAGGCAAGTTAGTGCATCGCTGGTCTAAGTTTGACGTTTCAATCCACTGGTTAGGCGCAATCCCGTGCTTGCTGTTGATTTTAACAGGCTTAACCTTGCTAGCGGGTCGCTTCTTCTTCCAACCTTGGCTCAGCGAAGGCATCTGGGAAGCTATCGTCTATGGTGCTAAGCAAATCCATGACGTGATGGCGATTCCCTTCATGATAGGTTGGGCATTAATGACCACCCTATGGGCGAAAAACCAGCTACCAAAAATGTACGACGTGAAGTGGTTCTTAGTGGTCGGTGGTTACATTAACTTTGGCCCGTTTAAAGGTAAGCACCCAGACGCAGGTTTTGCCAACGCCGGTGAGAAAATGTGGTTCTGGGCCTTTGCCCTGTTTGGATTAGTGATTTCGGCCTCGGGCATGTTGTTACTCTTCCCTAACCTATTCGAACCTAGCCGTACATTAAGCTTGATCGCACTCGTCCTGCACTCAGTGAGCGCTATCGTGATCTGTGCTTTCTCTATCGTGCACATCTTCATGGCAACGGTAATGTCTGAAGGCGGTATGGAGTGTATGGTGTCTGGTTATTGTGATGAAAACTGGGCAACTCAACACCACAACCTGTGGTACGACGAAATCAAAGCCAACGGCACTTTGACATATAAAGAGTAAAAGTCGCTGAAAATAAAAAACCTCCACAGCATGCTGTGGAGGTTTTTTTATGGGTAAAATAAGTTCGTTAAATCGAGCGCTTAAAAGCGGTACATCACAGAAACACCGAGATTTCTGGGGTCGATAATCGCCGCATAACCATCGGGGTAACTGCGGCTGGCGGGTTCATTTACCGTCAATGCATGCTCATCAAACAGGTTGTTTATAAAACCGCTGACTCTCCAGCTATCGGTTTGATAATCGAGGCTTAAGCGAGCCACCACATAGTCACCAGCCACCCGTGATTCGGTATTATTGATATCCGCAAAATACTCACCCACATAGTTGCCTGAAAAACCGAAAGAAAACGCATCGCCCAACCAATATTTTAAGCCCGCATTGGCGGTCATGTGCGGCGCCGAGTTCAGCTGATTGCCGATAATGTCACCATAGCTAGGATCCGCTTGTTTGATCTCACTATCGAGTAACCCTACGCCCGAAATAAATTGCAGGTTTTCGGTTAACATGGCACTAAATTCAGCCTCAATACCGTAGCTGACCGCTTTATCGATATTGGTAATTTTGCGGGCGCTATTAGACGCCTGATAACCATCAAAATCGTTGTAGAAGAGGTTGGCACTCAAGTTAACATCGCCATTGGCAAATGAGCTGCGACTGCTGAGTTCATAGGTATTGACGTACTCTTCGTCGTAATAGTAATACTCACTTTCGGCTAGCGACAGCGCACCGCCGCCCGAGTTATAACCCCGGCGAACACTGGCCGCCAAGGTCGTGCTGTCATTCAGCGCATATTGCAACACCAGCTTCGGCAGGGTGACGGTATTGGCATCGTCGAGTTTTTCCTGCAATTGGCTGCCCTGATAGAGCATATTGAAGTTACGTAATTGCTCGTCACGCATCACGCGGCCGCCGACAGTAACCCAGAGTGACTCGGCAAGCCCATAGGTTATTTCACCGTAAATGGAGGTGGACTTAGTGCTGTCATCACCACTGTAAACGGAACTGCCAGTACTGCCAAAATCTTGGCTGCGTTTAAAATACGCTAAACCCACAAAGCCGTTGAAGTCTTTATCTTTAAGGCCAAAACTGTATTTACCATCGACAGTGTAACTCTGGTCGCTCATATCGACATATTGCTGCGCCGTGACAAGGGGTTCATAGGATTCAAAGCCCCAGTCATAATCCATATAAGCCACGATGAGATCTAAGGCGCGCCCTTCACCGAGGTCATAATCAACTTTCACTGAGTGAGTCGTGGATTTAGTCTCGATATATCGCTGGAAAATAGGCTTAAACGTCCAAGGATCATCACCGGTAAAATAGTTACGTCCAGAGTCACCTTTCTCATCATTGTATGAAAAGCTGTAGAGCACTTTGAGATCTTCAATCGCACTCGGCTGCCACAGGAATTTACCGCGCCAGCGATTGGTGATCAGTTCATTTTGATCAAAAGTGGCGGGATTCGTCTCGTATTCCAAGCCTTTATTGTAGGTATCCCCTGTCACATTTTGTCCGCTCACCCTAAATGCCAACTCATCATCGAGGATCGGGCCTGAGAGCATCACAGCACTGTCGATAAAGTTATCTTGATTACGATAACCGACACGAGCCGCGCCTTGCCAATCGAAGGTCGGATCTTCGGTTTTAATAAACACTGTGCCGCCAATGCTGTTACGGCCGTTAATAGTCGATTGTGGGCCGCGATACACCTCAATTTGTTGGATATCCCATAGGCCAGTGTCACCAGTAAGATCGGCAACAAAAGGCTCAGCAACCCCATCGACTAAGGTGGATACCCGCGCCCGAGCGCCACCGGTAAAAGAGTTAAATCCAGAGGCAGAGCCGTTACCTGAAACCCCACGGATATCCGGCACAGAACCCGATAGCACCACCACGTTAGGTACTTCAGATAAAGCACTCGAGGTGGATTGATATTGACCGCTGTCGAGCGCTTCCTTGTCGATCACCGAAATAGAAGAGGTTGTATCCTTAAGACTACGTTCAATCTTTTCACCATAAACAGTAATCTTCTCAATAGGTTCAGAAGATTCAGCATCTACGCCTGCATAAGCTGAAGATATCAACAAACTCGAAACTATTGCGGCAATTGCACTTTTTTTAAACGCCCTGCATTCCATAAAAACCTCGACAGCGATCATTGATTAAACGGTGTTAGCTTGAAATGCCGACAATCTACATTAAAACAACCTTAAATCCAAATGATAACCAATATCATTTACATTAAGTTTATGACTTTGTGACTGACCGCAAATTTGCGTGTGATGATAAGTAAAAGAGTGAACCGGGAATAAGTGCGACTTACGTTGACAGGGACTAGAGCTTGTTGACGTTTTGAGATTAAATTTTGTTCGCCCTGACAAGCTCGTGATCGCGAAACAAAGAGTGAAGTGCCGTTATTCCTCCCAAATGAGGAGCAGATCGTGTAATTGATAGTACGAGCAGGAGCTTGCCAGACAAACCCTTTGGGCAGCGTTTGCGTGTTTTGCGATCTGCGTCACAATCGCCTTTTGCACTGTTAATAAGCTGTAGAATGGCGGCTAACCCTGCTTTATTTTTACCCTTAAAAATCAATTAACTGAGATATTATTGAATTTTAATTACACAACATATAACAACCAGGAGGTTATTTCAAACCAACAAAATAATAACAAACCTTTTAAAAACATAAATTTACGTCAAAAAGTCTCAGAATATCACCTTGCGACTGTGTAATTCCAAGCGTTAAAATGGCTGCCATATGTAATTTAATTACACATCTCTTGATTTATACCTCAGTAGGCCACCATGTTTAACAATGCAAAAACCAGCACATTGACGGCGCTGCCTTCAGTATTTTCTAGTATTCTATTGATCATTATCGGTATTTTCTCCTATCGAGGCTTTGCCGAACTCAATGACACCAGCAGCAAACTGGTCAACAATACCCAGCTCGCCGAAACCTTCACTAGTGTACGTGAATCCTTCTTTGAACTGCGTTTAGCAACATTAGTCCATAACACTGACGCCATCAGCTCACAACAACGAAATGTGCAGCTGCTCATAGAGAAACTCGCAAACTTTAACACCGATTTTATGGGGCCAGATGCCAGAACGATCCGTACGCTGTTGCCGCAAATTGAGCAATATGTGCGTCTGTATCAGCAAGAAATCAACTACGCCAAACAAACTGGCGCAGAGCCTGAACTAACACTCGAGCGCAAGGCCCTTGGACCCAAAGTAAGCAATGAGATTAATCAATTAGTTAAGTTGATCTCTCAGCGAAACCATGATCTTGGCAAACAAGCCGAAGACAAAGTGAACGCCACCGAGGCATTGCTCCTTGGCCTAATCCTAATTGCCATCGTCGCCTCACTCCTTAGTGCGCTCTTTATGAGCAAACGCTTAGTCAGGATAGTCAATGACATTAAGCTGGTAATGGAACGCCTAGCCAATGGCGACCTGACACATAAGACAAACATAAAGGGTGACAACGAACTCTGCTCACTCGCCACCGATCTCGATCGCGTTATCGATAATCTACGCCATATCATCTCGGATATTACCCAAGCCTCAGATCACATGTCTGACCAAATTGGCCAACTGAATGTGCAATCCAATACTAATAGTGGTGCGCTACAAACTCACGCAGTTGAAACCGACCAAGTCGTAACGGCCATGACAGAAATGAGCGCGACTGCCCATAATGTTGCTGGTGATGCCGCGTCTGCAGCCCAGTTTACTCAGCAAGCCAATGAACAAGCTGATAAATCGAAGAAAGCCGTTGAACAGGCCGCCAACACTGTGATTGCCTTGGTGACTAAAGTCGATGTCGCTGCTGATGCGATTAATGATATGAACGAAAACACTCGTCATATAGCCGCTATTTTAAATGTAATAGGCGAGATTGCCGATCAGACCAATCTGCTCGCGCTTAATGCGGCCATCGAAGCCGCCCGTGCAGGTGAACAAGGTCGAGGCTTTGCTGTTGTCGCCGATGAAGTGCGTACACTGGCCGCTCGTACTCAAGCCAGTACATCCGAGATTAATCAGATGCTTGAACGTTTACGCCGCGGTGCCGATGCAGCCGTGACCGCAATGGAGCAAACCAAACACAGTTGCCAACAAGCCGCCGACACAACCACTCTGGTAACGGAAAACCTCGATACCCTGACCGCTTATGTGTTCGATATTAATGGGCTCAGCACTCAAATCGCCACCGCCGCCGAAGAGCAAAGCGCTGTCACCGAAGAGATAAATCGTAATCTGACCACCATTCGTGAAATGGTCGATGAACTGAATCAAAGCGGTAAAGCCACCCTCAATAGCGCAACCTCTTTGGCCGCGACGAAAGAACAACTCGTCGGCGTGGTCTCGCATTTTAAGCTTTAAGTTTATATTTACTCGTCCACTCTCGACACAAATCCCTTGCGTGTCATAACTCGCAAGGGATTTCGCTTAATTTTTATTGAGTCACTATTTAACTGCAAAGAACGTATCAAGTCACGGCTACTGAATTACAGCTGGCCCAATATCACAGCTAGCATCACGGGAGATAATTGCAGCATGAAGATTATGATCACCCTCTAATACGACTTTTCCTTGCTCGACAAAGGTAATGAGTACTTCTCCAGTATTAAGACGATGGGGAGTCGGCTTAGCAATATTGCCGAAACTAGGCTCAACCACTAATTCCTCAACACCTAATTGACCATTAGGGTTCAAACATCGACGCCACAGGGATAATCCACTACTGCCTTGAATTGGGTAAACATAATAAATATCAATATTACCATCTGGTCTGGTAATAGCCTTAGCATCGTGCACTGTCACATCAGTCAAGTTAATAGGTATAGCCTCTGTCCAAGTTTTCCCTAAATTATGGGATAATCTAAAATGGGTCTTAATGATATAGACAGATTTACCGCTGGGCTGAGTTTGACTTGTGCGGAAGGATTTTTGAAAAAAATAGACTATATCACCACCGGAGAAAAATGAAAGATAAGGCATAAAACCTGAACTATCTATATCCAAGGGGCTATCAAATTTGACGCCATCATTACTTAGTGCAAAATAAAGACTGCAACATTTTTTGGCGGTATACACAATAGCAACACTGTTGCGACTAACTCGATGAAATTTAATATTACTTGATGGCGCAATCGCATCCTTTAATAATACCGGTTCTATTTCGACTAAAACCCCATTACGCAATTTGGCTCGAAATACATCAGCCTCAGACTTAAAGCTGCGGGCCTCAAGATAATACAACCAATCTTCGCCATTAAAGTTAACTAAACTCACGGACGAGACTATATTAGAAGGACTTTCAGGTAAAATATTGACTAATGAACCTTTATCTAACACGCCATGATCAAAATTTAAAGAAGTATACCTCAACCAAGCTTTTTCCATCTTATATCCACTCCAAGATTCATACACTAAAGTATTGGATGTTCCAGATTGGATTAGAGCACTTGCATATTGAATGGCGCTGGGATGCTCTACGCGCAGTATGCTTTCTCTTTTTAAAGGCAGTTCATTGCCACTCGCAGTAAATGAAAATGCAATAACAACATATATAATTACCCGCTTTATTATCATCCATTCACCAGGTAAATATTTCATATCTATTCATCCTTAAATATTGAACACAACTAAAAACAAACTGCGGGCTCAGCCAATCAACGACGCCATCATGGGCTTTCATACACAACCAACATACCGTATTACTCGTGAACACAGTATTCGTGCTCGATACGTTAAGCGGCACACTTGTCACATTTAGTTCACAGCCTAACTTTATATTACCTGCCAACAACATAGCTAATCACTTTAAGAATCGGGATATATTAAGATGAAAAATGTGCTCGTCACCTCAGGCTTGTGCCTGTCAGTTTTGCTACTGAGTGCTTGTAATTCGGATGATAAAGACATCAATAGCCTGACCACACAAACCACCTTAATTGGCGGTGATAACCACTGCTGGATGGGCGGCACTCGCACAGATTCGGGTCTTGATAACAACGATAACGGCAAGCTCGACAGTAATGAAGTGGTTGATAGCAGCTATGCATGTAACGCCGACCTGTTTACGGACAAAGCGGTGCATTTACCTTTCACTGTGCTGCGCGATGATTTAGACAATGGCGCTATGCCTGGTACTAAATTTGAAATTCGTAACGGCGGCTATGGCTCTGATGCAGCGCCCAACCCCAATATCCCTATTCAATTTTATGCCCTCACCGATCGCGGCCCGAATGCAGATTACAGCGGTAGTTTAGGCAAAGGAAAAATGTTTCCAACGCCTGACTACACGCCACGTATCGGTTTGTTTGAACTGCAAACCAATGGCACTATCACTAAGGTCAAAGACATCTTATTTAAACGCCCTGATGGCAGCTTGATCACTGGACTGCCTAATAGCAGTAGCCTTGGCGGCACAGGAGAAATCCCCTATGACGCAGCAGGTGAAGTCATTCGTCAAGACATGAGCCAGCCTTATAATGCCCAGACCAACCCCATCAAACTCGATGATTATGGGTTAGATTCTGAAGGTCTCGCCGCCATGGATGATGGAAGTTTTTGGGTCAGCGATGAGTATGGTCCACACATAGTGCATTACTCGGCTGAAGGGGTAGAAATAGCGCGGATTAATCCTTTCGCAGACGATGCACGCAACTTATATAGCCTACCGGCAGAATTTGCTCATCGCCGTGCCAACCGCGGGATGGAAGGGCTGACCATCACGCCCGATCAGTCGACACTTGTGGGCATAATGCAATCGACCATCTCCAATCCCGATAAGAGTGTTAACAACAATACCCTGACTCGAATCGTGACCATCAACTTAGCGACAGGCGCTATTAGCCAATATTTATATCAGCAAGAAATTGCCCAAAACTCTAACTCAGCAATCGTTGCCTTAAGTAACAGCCAATTTTTAGTGTTAGAACGTGATGGCAAGTTTTTTAATATCGACACTGATGTGATGAAGCATGTGTACAAGATAGATATCAGCGGCGCGACAGATCTCGAGACCGTCACTGCACAAGCTGATATAGCCCAAGATGCGGCGTTAGGTTTAACCATTAAAGGTAAAACCTTAGAGCAGGTAGCGCTAAGCGATGGCTGGGAGGCACTTGCAGCCAATGGCATCATACCCGCGACAAAATCACTGGTGCTAGATATGGCTGCCAAAACACAATATCCCCATGACAAAATGGAGGGTTTGTGGCTAATTGATAATAAGCGTTTAGGTGTGCTAAATGACGACGACTTCGCCACTTGGAGTAATAACAACACCTTAGAACAGAAATATCTCGATAGTGCGCAAAGTGACATCGACGGCAACACTTTGTATATCGTTGACGACTTACCCTTATCAGCTGATAAATAACCATTTAGTATTCAGCCGCATGAGTCATCACTTTCTTTAGTGGTGGCTCATGACACACTCAAATTGCAATAGAAGTCGTTATCACGAAAGCATAAACCACATAACATCAGCACATCACTTAAGGATTAACCGATGAAAACAGCTTCACAGACGATGACATCATTTACGTTAGCCTCAAGTGTCCTGCTCGCTTCATGTGTGGTACAAGCAAATCCTGTTGAAACATCAAGGGAATATAAGCTGCTGCTAGACCCAAGCCACTTTAATTACGCCACTCAAAGTACAACCGCCAATAACTATCTAACTGATGCTAAACAAGCTATTAGCAACGCAATTAGTCGCAATATCACAGGCTCTTGGGCATTAACCAAAGCTCGTCAAGTGGCCTTCTATGACACCCCAACCAGTTGTCAGCTAAAGCAGTTAGGTTATATCTTTCGTGACCGAACGAGCGATGGCCAAAGTGAAGTGACGCTCAAATTTCGCAGCCCTGATCGATTTATTGCTGACTTTGAAGATCTCAGCTCACCCGATAATCAAGCCGACACAAAACTCGAAGCCGACATCAGTACCGATATCAATAATGGCATCCGCATCGTGTATAGTCATTCAACCACCACGCCAAACACCCGCACCTTAAATGATATGGCCGATGTAAATAGTCATTTTTCAGGCTTTGCCGACACTTACGGTTTAAGTAACAATCTCACACTCACCAAAGTCGGTGGCCTTACGATTAATGAATATGTGTTTGAAGGCAGTGAAATCGATTTAGGTAGCATAGACGCCTCACTCGAACTCACGCTGTGGTACACCAGCTCCCCAAGTGCCTCGCAGCAACCCGTTATTGCCGAAGTGTCCTTTAAATATAAAGATCCCAATGGCAATTACACCGCCAAAGTCGTGCAAAGAGCTAAGCTGGCTTTAGACGCTATGGCGCAAATGAGTGCGTGGAACTCAACGAGTTCACTGACTAAAACTGCTTTTATCTATGCAGCAACACCCAATTTTTGCAGTCAATAACGACACACAAATCAGCGTCGTTAACATTGAGGCATAAAGCCGTAAAACGGCTATTGGGGCGGGTAAACTAGGTATCAAGGAAAATGTCGGTAGCTCCTTCAAACTGGCAATGCCACACATTAGTCACGGCAGTGCTATCGCTGCATTTTATCCGCAAGTCATAACTCTGTGATAAACAGCAGGGCTTGCTTGTAGCATAACAAGCCTCTATGTTAGCCAACTTCACTCGCACTACCGCTTGCAAGTACCCGCTTAACGACAAGGATGTTATGAAGATATTCACGATTGCGACTCTCCTATTACTGTTGACCCTAAGCTTTGCAGCAACGGCGGAAAAATCCGCGCTGGAACAGTTATTTGAGCAACAACAATACGACGTTTTCTTGCAACAAGCGCAGCAGCAAGCCGCAGAAAACAATGCTGAGGCGTTATTTCTACTGGGTAAAGCCTACCATCTCGGCTGCGGCGTCACCCAAGACAATGCCACCGCTAGCCAATACTATGAACAGGCCAGAGCCTTAGGTTCGGCCCGTGCCAGCCATAACCTAGGCAGTATGGCGCTGGATAATGATCGAAAAATGCTGGCCATCCCCTTGTTAGAAGAAGCGCTGGCGCGGGGTCTTAAACTACCGACCTTATATAACCTAGGCCGAGCACACAGTCCGGCAGATCCCATTTCAAGGTTCTATCTAACGAAAGCAATCGCAGCGGCGCAGCAAGCAGGGAGTTATTTTGGGCAAGCCTTTGAACTTCAACCAGATAACCTTTACTTGGATAGTGCCTCACGCGAGTATCTGCGCGCTTACTTAATAGCGATGCAAAGTGTCGGCAGCGAAAGAGAAAGCCTCGATCTCCCGCAGTTACGCCAGCAAGCCATAAAGTGGCTAGAATTGGGTATGGCAGCAGATGATGGTACGGCGTGGACAAACTACGGCGCCCTGCTGTTGAATGAAAATGACTACAGCGGTGCGAAAGCCGCATTTTTACAAGGTGCTAAGCGTCAAGTTGCCATCGCTAACTATCATTTAGGCAGCATGGAAGAGCGCGGTTTGGGCGCAGAGGCCAATAAAGTGCAAGCACTGGCATACTACGAGAAAGCAGCGTTAGCAGGCATGGAACAAGCGAAGGCTCCCGCTTATGAGCTGCTTAAGGCACAACTGGAATATGAAGACGATCTCACTAAGTTGGAACAAGGCATTGCCCGCTTTAATGCGCTAAAACAGCAAGATCAGTATGTTCCCATCTCACTGGACTCAGTTATAAATCGGCTGGCATGGGGCACGTTTCAGGCACAGCAGCGGCAACAGACTCTTTTGCTACCCACAGCGGCCAAAACCCAATTAAGCTTGCAGGCCTGTGGTTTAGGCTACAACCAATTGCATGGCAGCACATACAATATTGGAGAAAACTCACACTGGCGTATGGCGGCGTATCTAACCTTAGCCGACAAAATCGCTTTACCACTTGAAGGCAGAGTCGACGAGCATGGTTGTGCCAGCTTAACGATTGCCATGACAGATCAGCTGTATCGCTTGTTACAACAAGGTGCCGTATTCGGATTGCGCTTTCCTAACTACACCCTGCCACTGGCATTAAGCCGGCAAGAAAATATCTTGCAGCTGACACTCATGCCCGTCGAGACCCCATTACCGGTTAATTAGTCACAGCAATTTAAGCCTGTGGCCGCGCTTGCTAGGCCACAGGGATTGTTTATTTTCGCCAGCAACATCTTATTAATCTTGCGATTCCCTCGCCCAATATCCCGCTAACATGGCGCCTGATAGGTTATGCCATATCGAGAATATCGCGCTGGGGATGGCAGAAATAGGGCTAAAAAACTTGATACACAAAGCGGTAGCGAGACCAGAGTTTTGTAGGCCAACTTCAATGGAAATGGTTTTACAGACGGTATGGTTAAAGCCTAATAAACGGCAGCAAAAGTAGCCTAAAGCGAGGCCGAAACCATTATGTAAGAACACTGCCAGCAAAATAATGGGGCCAACTTTATCAAACTGATTGGCATTTAATGCCACGATAATGGTAATCGCCATCACGATTGCCAAGCTTGAAATCAACGGCAATGCGGGAGCGACTTTGGCCACCAGCGATTTAAAGAAATGATTGATGATCACGCCTGCGCTGACGGGGAACAGCACGATTTTCACTAAGCTCAGTAGCATATCGGCGAAGGGGATATCGATCATTTCGCCAATCAACAGCTTAATAATCAGTGGTGTTAACACTACGCCCGCTAAGGTCGACAGTGCCGTCATGGTTATCGATAAAGCCACGTCGCCTTTTGCCAAATAACAGACCACGTTTGAGGCGGTGCCGCCTGCCACGCTGCCCACCAACACCATGCCTATGGTGAGTTCCCTATCTAATCCTAATAACTAGCTGATCAATAATGCACTGAGCGGCATGACCGAAAATTGCAGTATCAGCCCAGTCAGCACGGCGCGTTTTTGTTTGAATGCATTAGCAAAATCCTGCAGATCTAAGGTGAGTCCCATAGAGAGCATGATGATCACTAACAGCGGCACTATGGCGGATTTAAGCTCAGTAAACCAACTCGGCATTAAATAAGCGGTCACCGCGCCTATAAGTGCTAACAGCGGGAAGAAGCGGTTTACGTTTACCAACATAGCTAGCCCTTTAGATCATGAGGTTATTTCATCGCTCGGATGATGACAGTCGAGCATTGGATAGACAAGCGCTAATCCGTCAGCAATAAAAGCCTTTAATGGTGATATTTTAATCTCCATATTTCGACTGACACCTTAAGTTAACTCCCCAAATTCACAGTAGATTCCGCCCCAAAGCACAGGATAAAAATGCATTCTTGATCGCTAAAACATGATCTGCTTAACAAAAAGCCCGTGATTTCCTTGTTAGGAAACCGTAACTTATAACCAGTTCACGTTTTAACAATTACATACGATGTAGTCTTATTGCGCTAGGTGGTCGTGAATTACCTAAAGCAATTTCGGTGTTTACGGTTAGCACTCACAGATAGGAATCGTTATGTCTTCAGTTATCCAAACGCTCAGCGGCGCGACCGCAACGCCTTATCAAGCGAATATTACCGTCCCTAACTGGATGCTCGGCTCGATGGAACGAGTCATGCAGTACTACGTCGATAAGAATCTTCGCCTCGATACCCTTTCCGCAGAAATGATGCCAGCGCCCGTAGAAGGCAAAAAGTATATGCTGTACGCGCATATCCCCTTCTGCCATACCCTGTGTTCTTACTGCACCTTCCACCGTTTTATGTTCAAGGAAGACAAGGCGCGCGCCTATTTCATCTCATTGCGTAAAGAGATGGAAATGGTCAAAGCCCTCGGCTATGACTTTGAATCTATGTACATTGGCGGTGGCACCACCACAGTATTAGAAGATGAATTAGCCCGTACTATCGAACACGCTAAAACCCTATTCCCGAGCATTAAAGAAGTCTCCTGCGAGTCCGATCCGCAGCATTTAGATAGCCCAGGCTTTAAGCAACTCAAAGGCCTAGTGGATCGCATGTCCATCGGCGTACAAAGTTTTAATGACGATATTTTAAAAATGACTGACCGACTCGATAAGTTCGGTACGGGTCAACAAACCTTCGACAAGATCATGGGCGCCAAAGAGCTGTTCCCAATTATCAATGTCGATCTGATTTTTGGTTTCCGCGGCCAAACCGATGAAGTGATCCAACACGATCTCGACATGGCATCGCGCTTAGATCCAAGACAAATTACTACCTATCCGCTGATGATCACCCATCAGACTCGCAAGAGTGTGAAAGGCAAGTTAGCGGCGCCGCAGGCGGATATGGCTAACCAATATCGCCAGATCTTAAACAGCCTAAATGGCCAATATAATCAATTGTCTGCATGGGCATTTGGTAAAGCAGATGACGAAGGGTTTGACGAATACGTTATCGATTACGACGAGTATTTAGGCGTAGGTTCTGGCTCATTCAGCTTCTTGAATGACACCCTATATGTAAACACTTTCTCGTTGCGCAAGTACCAAGAACGCATTGCCGCCGGCCACATGGGTGTCGAGCAGCAAAAGAACTACAGCAAAAAAGACGTGATGCAATACCGCTTCTTGCTGGGCATGTTCTCAGGCCGTTTATCACGTAAATATTTCCGCGACACCTTTGGCGTCAACTTAGATACCGCCTTGTTTAAAGAAATGACGTCGATGAAACTGATTGGCGCGATTAAAAATGATCCAACCGATCCCGACAAGCTGATCGTCACCGATAACGGCAAGATGATGGGTCTATTGATGATGAAAGAGTTTTACGCCGGTATGGATAACGTACGCGCTCAATTGCGTAAACCGCTCAAACCCTGTGATATGTAACACTTATTGATGATTATTGATTCATAAAGACTAAACAGGCCCTTCGAGGGCCTTTTTGTTAACTCGGTTTAAAGGTAGTCTTGCCCAGTGCTATTAATTGAGCACAATCCCAACAATAAAGGAGTATTCGTTATGGGTTTTAATGAACAAGAAAAACATGCTTTATTGGCACTCAAAGGCGTTGGCCCCACTGTGATAAAGCGCTTCGAAGAAATAGGTATCAGTTCACTGCAACAACTCGCCCAACACGAAGTGGATGATATCGCGAACTTAGTAGCCAGCATGCTACGCACCACGTGTTGGAAAAACAGTCCCCAAGCGCGAAACGCCATCGCCGCGGCTATTGAGCTTGCTCGCCGCAGCTAGTCTGATCTTTCTTCCCCTCGAGATGTTTATGCCATCTTATTTTCGCATCTTAACTTGCACGATAACCGCGCTGTTATTTAGCACTCCGGCTTTTGCCAACGACAGCAGTTTTGGCGATGCTAATGGCTCTATTACCCTGAAATATCAGCCTAATATCAGTATGGATAAAGAGTCGCTCTTTATCAGCGAGACCGAAGTCAGGGTCGATTATGTGTTTACCAACACCAGTTCGCAGGATCTTATCGTCCCCATCGCCTTCCCCATGCCACCGATGTTTTTTGGCTCCGCCGATCACAGCAGCATTGATAACTTCACCCTTAAAGTGAATGGCAAAACCCAGCCAACTCAGCACAGGCTTGTTGCCCAACTTGCCGATAAAACCGATATTTCAACCGAGCTGAAACAGCTTGGTTGGGGGGTAGATGAAGTCGCTTACTTTGCCGAATATGCCGAAATTCCCAAGGGTAAGTCTGCACTCCCACAGCAATGGTTGGATGAGAACCAGCAAATCGCCTTTACCCTAAGTGATTACTTTGTGTGGCAACAAACCTTTCCCGCGGGCCAATCTGTCGCAATCAGCCATAGCTACAGCCCGAGTATTTCAACGGGTGTTCCCTATCCCGCCAGCGAAATTATCGATACTCATACTGAACTGGCCTGTTTAGATGAAAGCGCCAAACAAGGCATTAGGAAGCGCAACCTTATCGTTAAACAAGACGGTGAAGATCAGGAGATTGGTGTCGAATGGAGCCACCTTAGCTATATTTTGGTGACGGCCAATAACTGGCAAGGGGCGATTAAGGACTTCAAACTCACCCTGAAAAAATCCCAACCCACAGATCTCATCAGCTTGTGTTTTGATGGCGAGCTTAAAAAAACCGATCCACTCACCTTTGAATTCCAACAAAAACAGTTCACGCCAAAGCAAGATCTCAGCATACTGTTTATTCGTAAACCGAATATTGAATAATCAAAAAAGAAGCCAGCTAAGTGCTGGCTTCTTTCAGGACGAGATATGTTTTTAATTTAAAAACTATAGGTCATACCTAACCAGTAGCGGCGGCCGTCTTCGATATAACCGTATTCCTCTTGGGTAATGTCCTTATCGAAGGCGTTATAAATACCCGCGCTAAATTTCAGGCTATCGTTCAACTGATAGTTAGCGCCCAAATCTAGCAGAGTGTAAGAAGGGGCGATTAAACTGCTCGATGACGGTCCCGTCGTCGGTTGGCTCTCTTCGCCACGGTAGTTGACTCTCAACCAAGTGCTTAAGTTATCAATAGGCTCGTAGTTGAACGACGCTTGGATCAAATGCTTAGGCAATTGATTCAATGGGCTGCCTTTGTAAGCCCCCGTCTTTTGCTCTGAATCCGTGTAAGTGTAGTTACCCGTAAAGCTCAGGTTTGAGCGAATCCGATAGTCGATACTCAGCTCAATCCCTTGAGTCACAGCATCGTCGATATTCACGTAAGTGGTTGGGTCGGAACCAAATTGATTGGGGCCATCGGTACATTGAGTCGCAGGACAGGCCACGCGGGTGATCTTATCTTTAAACTCGTTATAGAACACGCCCGCACTGGCGGTAATGCTCTCGGTCAGATCCGAATACACACCTAACTCATAGTTCACTGAGGTTTCGGGTTGTAAATCTGGATTACCGTACATGTTGCCGCCACGGCTCACTTGTCCCCAATCGGGCACTGTCTGGCGCAAACTCGGCGCCCTAAAGCCCGTCGACACGCCGCCCTTTAAGGTGGTGCTGTCGGTTAATCCCCAAACGCCGTAAACACGCGGGCTGACATGGTGACCAAAGTTTTCATCATCATCCAAACGCAGCCCCATGGTCAGGGCAAAGTTATCGACTATGCGCCATTCATCCTCAGAAAATACCGACCATTGTCTGCGGCTGATATCGGTTAAGTCGCTGACCTGATTGCCGGTTTCGTCGGTTAAATCTTGATGGTTAAAAGCCGCACCAAAAGTCGCCGTATGGCTTTGGCCTAAGGTGGTGATCAGGCTAGATTGTACATCCGTGTTAGTGATCTTCATCTTGCGGGTTTTGTTATCGAAAACCTCATGCTTGATATAAGAATCCGAGGTACCAAAGTCCCAACGCCCTGTGTGTGACAGCGAAATGGTGCTGTTTTCGTATTCTGTCGTTGAAGATTGAGGACAACCGCGACGACCGCAGGCTTCGCCCGGCGCCAGCGGTGTAACGGTTTTGCCTAAGCTGCTGTCGAGTTCTTGGTTAGAAGTGCCAACTTCGAGCATGATGTCATGGTTATCATTGGGGGTGAGCGCAAAACGCGCGGTCAGATTTGTCGCATCGCGGCCACGGTAACCGCCATAGATATTATCTTCTTCACGCTGAGTGTATTGACCGTAGAGTTGCATCCCCAGCAGATCTTTAATCAAACCACCGTTGACGAAAAAGTTGCCTTGATACACATTTCCCGAGGTCGACTTTTCCTGCAATGTCGTGTCGAGTCGCACTTCACCCTGCCACTCGTTCGGCACTTTACGGGTGATAATGTTGATCACGCCGCCAATGGCATCCGAACCATAAAGTGATGACATAGGTCCGCGAACGATTTCAATTCTATCGATGGCCGCCAATGGTGGCGTCCAAGCGCCTTCAACACCTGGACCGTCGCTGTTAGTACGTGTCTCGCGCGAAGATTGGCGTTTACCATCCACTAAAATTAACGTGTATTGGCTGCCCATGCCCCGCAGGCTGATGTCCTGACGGTCAGCGCCGCCGGTAATCACCACACCGGGAACTTCTAACATGGCATCGGTTAAGTCGCGATAGAAGCGGTTATCCAGATCCTCACGGGTAATCACACTGATAGATGCGGGCGCGTCGCGAATTTGTTGTTCAAATCCCGATGCGGTCACTACGATTCTTTCCATCATCTTTTCTTTATCAGGCGCGGTATCCGCAAGGACATTTGTCACAGGTACTGCGGGCAACAAACATAAAGCGGTGATCACTTGAGCGAGGTACTTCTTACGACTTAACAACATAACCGACAAGTCTCCATTGGGCACAGATTGTAAATGAGAACAATTTTCAATACGGCAATGTATCCCTATGTTACAATCAGCTCAAGTTAGACTTTAGGTATTCACTTGTAAGAGTTACTTAAAAATGAATAAAAACATGATCAAAGGCATGATCGTTTTTGCGGCAATCGCAGAAAAGGGCTCAATGAGTGCCGCAGCGCAGCAGTTAAACCTCAGCTCCTCAGCGGTAAGTCAACAAGTGACTAAGCTCGAAATGGATATGGGGATCAGTCTATTCCACCGCAATACTCGCAATCTTACCCTCACAGAGGCGGGCAGCTTGTTCTATGAGAATTGCCGAAAAGTCATCGCGATAGTCGAAAGCACTGAGCAGAAACTCAATAACTTGAAAGGAATTCCTTCGGGGGAATTAAAGATTGCCGCGCCCATAGGTTTTGGCGGCGGCTTGTTGAGCGAGCCCTTTAACTACCTATTAGCGGCGCATCCGCAGATAAGTTTGAATTTACTGCTACAGGATGGCCCAATAGATATAGTCAACGAGGGCATAGATCTGGCGATTTGTATCGGTCCTTTATCAGATTCCAACTTAATTGCCCGCCACTTAGCCGATTGGCGCATGTTGCTGTGCGCCTCACCCGATTATCTGCCAATGCATAAAATTTTTAAGCATCCCGCTGAATTGGCGGCCTTTAATCGCATTAATCACCCCTGCGCTAACAGTGAAACCTTAACTCACGTCCGCAACAAAGAATGCTTCGAGCTGACAAGCCAGCGCATTACGGTCAACAATATGCAGGCATTAATCCAACTCACTCTCGATGGTCTCGGATTTGCCGCCCTGCCCGAACCTGAAGTGCACAAATATCTCGAAAGCGGCCAGCTTGTCACCCTCTTACCCGAGTGGTCACTCAATACCTACAGCGTTTATAGCGTCACTTCGGCGCGGGATAAGCAGCCCGCGAAAGTGAAAGAAGCGCTCAATACACTTAGCCAATACTTCAGTCAGGCGGATTTTACCCCTGCCGTTCAATCTAAACAGCCTGTTCAAAATGGTGGCACAAAGGATTGCGTGACCAATATTTTACCCATAAAGCCCAAGCAAGCGTCCCATCACACCAACGTCGATCACGCATCTTAAGTGTGCCTTTTGCGCATTCATTTCTGCGCTAAGCTGAGGTATTCTGCTGGGATAAACCAATAAAAAAGATGTAACTCAATGAAAGATGTGGCCTTAGTGTTGGAAGGTGGCGGCCTTCGAGCCATTTATACCGCAGGTGTGTTAGACGCGTTTTTGCAGCAGTCGCTCAACTTCAGCTATGTGATTGGGGTGTCTGCGGGCGCCATTTATCCAGCTTCCTATGTGTCACGCCAATTTGGGCGTAATCTTCAAATTCAGCAGCAATATCTCAACGATAAACGCTATATGGGCCTGCGCCATTGGTTGGCGACAGGCAACTATGTCAACACAGACTTTACCTATCGCCGCATGGCCTATGAGTTACTGCCATTTGATTTTGATACATTTTTAAATAGTCATACCGAATTTAAGGTCGGCGCCTTTAACTGCAATACAGGGAAAACCGATTACTTCGGTATGGCCGATTTTAATGACCACGATAAATTACTCGACGTGCTCATCGCCTCCTCTAGCCTGCCTTTTATGTCTAAACCCAGCGTGATTAACCAACACCATTACCTCGATGGCGGCATCGGCGAACCGATACCGTTAGCGCAATCACGCAAAGATGGTTATGCACGCCAAGTGGTGATCTTGACTCAAGATCAGCATTACCAAAAGTCCGCAATGAAAATGAATTGGTTAGCCCACAAAGCCTACAAACGCTACCCCGCAGTTGCCCATGCGTTAAGTGAGCGCCACCGAGTTTATAATCACGCATTAACCGAGTTAGACCAAGCCGTTGCAGCGAATAACGCCTTTGTGATCCGCCCAGCACTGCCGCTTAATTTATCCAGGCTCGATCGCAATATCGATAAAGTGACCGCCGTCTATCAACAAGGGCTAGCGGATGGAAAAGCAGTCTTACCCACATTAACCGCTTGGTTAGCGGCGCCAAAAGAGCCTAAACCCGAGGCGTAATCGACGGCAGCACTTGGCTAATGATCAACTCACGTAGCCATTTATGGCTCAAGTCATGCTCGAAGTGTTTATGCCACATCAATAAATACGCGCCGGGGATCAGCTTGATAGGCGATGGTAAAGACTGAAGCTCGAAGGATTTCATCACAGCAAATGCATAACGGGACGGCGCGCAAAGAATTAAATCGCTTTGTTCACACAGAGCAAGAGCGCTCTGAAAGTCGGTCATGTTCACGGCGATATCGCGCTGACGGCCCTCAAGTTGCAGCACATCATCCAGCAACCAATGCTCTATGCCACCAAAAGCCACTTGCAGATGGCGATAGCTCAAGAAGGTGTCTAAATTCCACTCTTGTGCTAACGCCGGATGATCGCGGCGCATCAAGCACACAGTATAATCCTGCACTAGCTCGACATGGCACAAGTCGTCGGGAATATGATTCACATGCATGGGCGAACGCTCGTCCCACTCGCGGCAACCTATGGCTAAGTCGATGTCGCAGCGCAGTAATCTGTCCATAGTATCGAGCCGCCAAGTTTGGCAATTGAGACTCACACCGGGCGCTTGGGCGAGCAGCGAGGGCATAAAATGCGGAAAAGTGAGCGAGTATGTGGTCTCAACCAAATGCATTCTAAACTGCCGCTGACTTAAGGCGGGCTCAAAGGTATCGGGCCGGGTAAATTGCGCCAATTGCTGTAAACATTGGCGCAACTCAGGCGCGAGCGACAAGGCTTTAGGCGTCGGTTTTAGGCCGTAGGCGGTGCGCTCAAACAGAGGATCATCAAATACTTCCCTCAAGCGCGTCAGTTGTTTACTCACCGCCGACTGGCTCAAATGCAAACGCGCCGCAGCGGCGGTCACACTTTGCTCCTCAAGCAGGATTTCCAGTACGGGTAGTAAATTCAGATCCAAACGTTTTAGCATCTATCCCTCATTTACCCCAAAATACTGACTAGGGCTGCACTTTTTTAAATGGGTTTAACCTTAAATTCTGTGGCAATTTCATCAATAACAGCGACAGTAATATCACACCTATCCCCGCCCACTGACGCATGTCTAAGGTCTCACCCACAATCAATACGCCTAATGATACGGCAACCACGGGATTGACTAAAGCGACCATGCCCATGATTTCTGGTCCTAAATTTCGCATCGACCACAGCCAAGCCCAATAAGCGATGGCGGTGTTGGCAATCACTAACCATAGTAACGACGGCACCACTGTCAGGCTAGGTAACTGCGGCGGGCCCGCCATAAACCATGCCAGCGGAATTAACATCAAGCCGCCCAAAAACAGTTGCCATGCTGTGAGCACTAAAAAGTCACCCACATCCCACTTTTGCATCCAGCGAGAAGAGAAAGCAATTAACGTCGTGGCACTCAACATGCACAACACGCCGATAGGATCGAGATCCGCCGACGGGTTTAGCAGTAAAATCACTCCTCCTAATCCCATCAAACCTAATAGCAACCACTTCATCCCAGGGCGTTTTTTATCTATCACCCAAGCTAAGATTAAGAAAATTAACGGCAGCGTCGCCCCTAAGGTACCCGCCACAGCGCCCGGCAAACGATACGCACCGATAAACAGCAGCGCAAAGAAGGCGCCAATATTACAAAACGCCAGCAAGCTTAATTTAGACCAAGCCAGCGTTGGTAAACGTGGACGCAGCATCAACATCAGTATTCCCGCAGGCAGCGCGCGCCACACCGCCACCCAGTAGGGCGACATATCATGTAAGTAGAGACTCACTAACGCATAGGTCGTCCCCCAAAATACAGGGGCGAGTAAGGCGATGACAAAAGGCATAATAACTCTTTAAAAAGTATCTTGATGTGAAGATATATTATTCTCAGTCTTCACTCCTAGCAAGTGAAGTTTATGAATATCTCGTTATCGGCGGGAGTTAGTTAGGTTAACTATTTGATTTAAAAACTAAGGTTGCCAGTCATTGTAGGACAGATGGATAGTTTGATAAATCTGGCTTAATTCTCCAGTCTGCCGCAGTAATTCAATCATGCGAGTCAAATATGCATCCACGGCATCCCCTTCGGGGCCCTTGGCAATCACAAACACATCTTCAAAATCGCCAAAGTCTTCACGGTGGATATTATGCAATTTCAACTGTTTCAGCATCATATCGGCCTCTTCCTGCGCCCAAACGAAGGCATCGATACGGCCATGGGAAAGTTTTAGCAAAGAACGTTTAATGGTTATCGAAGGTTCCGCAGGGATAGGCATGTAATCTGGAATCGCCTCCACGGTAAATACGCGCCCCGTTTGCTGTTGATCAAATAACATGGCCTTCGTAATCGGCTTATCCACATTGGTATAAAGCACATGGGTGACTTGCCCAAATGAAACAGTGCTAAAACGGTAAGATAAGGCATCTAACGCGGCATTATTACGGATGGCGGGCAAACCAAAATCAGCACGACCAAGCGTCACGCCTAGCATAGCCCGTGAAAGCGGAAAAACCTTAATCTCAATTTCAACCTCAGGATCTGCCCTATCAATTGCTTTAACCAGTTCCACAAATGGCCCTGTGCCATCGGCATTAATTAATCCAGGGATCTCCCCTAAATAAGCCGTCATCTGCCGCTTGCCGCCAGCATTAGTGACAGCATCATCCGCGGCATAGGCTGGGGTGAAAATGCTCTGAAGGAAAAGCACAGAAAAAATACACAAGGTAATAAAGTGACTGAACATGGGTGGTCCCTCGGTGGCTTTCTCAAGCTTAGCAGAGGACAACGATTGTGGCGTTCATTCCTCGCATCCAAATGAGAACGTGATAAAGCATCACTCAGTCACTGCGCTTAAGCCTTGTTTGCCGTATAATCAGCCGTCATTTTTCTATAGGCGGGCCAGCATGTTCCATATCGCACTCTATGAGCCAGAAATCGCACCCAACACAGGTAATATCATTCGCTTATGCGCCAACAACGGCAGCCAACTTCATCTAATTGAGCCACTCGGGTTTGATTTTGAAGAGAAAAAACTGCGCCGCGCGGGCTTAGACTATGCTGATTTAACCAATGTGACTCGCCACAAAGACTTCGATGCCTTCCTCGAAGCCATGGCAGGCAAGCGCATTATGGCTTGTACCACTAAAGGCAGTCGCCCGCATACTGAGCTGACTTTTGCGAAAGATGATGTGCTGTTATTTGGCCCTGAAACCCGTGGTCTGCCGATGTCGATTATCGAATCTATCCCGACTGAGCAGCGATTACGTATTCCAATGGCGGCCACCAGTCGTAGTTTGAATCTGTCAAATGCGGTGGCGATTATCAGCTATGAAGCGTGGCGCCAACTGGATTTTGCTGGCGCACTTTAAACGCTGTCGAAGCTAAATCGCTGATTTGTGGCTAAGGGGCGGCTAAGGAGATGGCGCGACAGGCGTCATCTCTATCCCACGAAACAGCTGATAGCGATCAACATCATCGTCTAAATATTGAATATTCTGCGTCCATTGCCATCCCCCCGCTTGATTTTGAGCCCGAGCCTGAGTCTGAGTCTGAGTTTGAGCATCAAAGAGTAACTGGATCAACGCAGGTCTCGCATTAACAACGCCTTCCCCTAGTAGGGAATAATCTCCATTTTGTCGATATAAACTAAAGACTTGTTGTTTATCTTCCGCCACACCGTCGTAATAGGTCAGTAATACTTGATCGCCCTGCTCCCTAAACCACCAGGTTTCACTAAAAGGCGCCCGCGTGCCGATACTCACAGATAAGATCAACTGGCGCTGATCGTGGGAGCAAAAGCCCGTTACAGCCACTTTTTTCGGAATCTCCCCCGCCTTGGCAGCATCACCCGCCCATTGCCCCACCAATTGTGGACAAAATTCCTTGAAACTGACCTTAGCGGCCATGACTGAGGAGGACGAAAACACGCTCAGCACAATGGCAAGACCCAGCATAAGGTTTAAACGGTCGATTTTAAGCGGCATATCTCTAGCACCTACCCGAAACAGATCAATACATTAGCGTTAAAAGTATCAATCGACAAATTCCCCATCACAAACGATTCCTTTAACGACGGAATGAGCGCTTTGGTATTGCAGTTAGCCTGACAGTTTACCGCCTACATCCGCCGCTTTTGAGCTGAGATGCCCAACAAAGATTCACAGTTGCTTACATAACAGCTTATTCAGGCATGGCGGGTTTTCATGCTAACTTGCCACTTAGCAAAAATACGCAACATCATAATTCTAGTAACTGTTTGTATCACAAGGAGACTCATAGTGAAGAAGACAGGCATTTGCAGAACAGGGCAAACCACTCTCAGCAGAATTGCTTTGGCAACTCAAACGTATCGGTAGCCCGATTGTCTCCCCCACGGGCGAGCACATTATCGCGCCAGTCACAGAGTACGATCTCAAAACGGATAAAGGCTCAACCCAGCTGTGGCGTTTCGATGGCAAGCAAAACCGAGCCATCACAGCCAATGGTTTAAGGGTGAGCGAGCCCGTGTTTTCCCCCGACGGCAAAACCTTGGCATTTGTAAGTAAGCGCAATGAAGACGAGGCGAGCCAAATTTACCTGCTGCCGATGGACGGTCCGGGTGAAGCGCAGCGCTTAACCGATATTCCCACAGGCGTTAACAGTATTAAGTGGGTTGGCAAGCATCTGTATTTCATCAGCAATATCTTTCCTAATCAAAGCTGGGAGGAAATGAAAACCCAGCTCACCACAGATACAGACAATAAGGTTTCCGCCCATCAATGGAACGCCTTGCCCTATTCCCAATTTGATCACTGGTTAGATGAACGTCGTCAAGCCCACGTATTTAGAATTCCGGCCAAAGGCGGTAATGTCGAAAACATCACCCAGCCTGCGGGCCATGAATTACCACGATCAGATCAAAGCAGTGCAAGCTATGATGTTTCCCCCAATGAACGCTGGATCGCCTTCAATGCCTATGGCTCAGAGAATAAAGTCGATCCTAAAATTGATATATTTCTCGCTGCGATTGGAGGCAACAAGGCCGAAAATCTCACCGCAGATAATCAAGCGCCAGATCTGAATCCTAGCTTTAGCCCTAACGGTAAAACGCTCGCCTTTACCCGCCAGAAAATTCCCGGTTTCTACGCCGATACCTCAAGGCTGATGCTGCTGGATATCGACAGCCGTAAACTCACAACACTCACATCTGACTGGGACCGTTCTGTCTCTCAATTCAGTTGGACACCCGACAATAAGGGCTTTTATGCCACTGTGGAGGACGCAGCCACAAACCGCATTTACTCTATCGATGCCAAGAACGGCAAAGTAAAAGCCATCACAGAGGCAACCGATTTTAGCCAACCCGCCATAGGCAAAGACGGCGAACTGATTACCACCAATCAGAGCTTTTTGTATCCCGCTCGCTTGGTCAGCATCAATCCTCGTAATGGTAAGATTGAACGCCTAGAAAACTTTAACGACGATATTCTTAAAGATGTCGACCTAGGCACTTATGAATCAGTGACCTACAAAGGCTATCAAGGTAAAGATATTCAAATGTGGGTTCACTATCCCGCAGGGTTTGATCGCAGCAAAAAATACCCACTGTTTATGCTCGCCCACGGCGGGCCACACAATGCCATTACCGTTGGAACGCGCAAACCTTTGCCTCTTGGGGTTATGTCACAGCGTGGCCAAACTTCCACGGTTCGAGCGGCTTTGGTCAGGAATTTGCCGATTCCATCAATCCCGATTGGAAGACAAAACCCCTTGAGGATGTGCTCAAGGCGGCAGACTGGTTTAAACAACAAAGCTGGATAGACAGTGATCGCATGGTGGCGGGTGGTGCAAGTTATGGTGGTTACCTGACCTCGATTATTTTAGGTCAGCCGCATCCCTTTAAAGCGCTGCTGATCCATGCAGCGGTTTACGACATGTATGCACAAATGGCATCGGACTTTGCCGTACACAGCACCCGATTTGGCAACTATTGGGATAATCCAGAACTGTATAAAGCCATTTCGCCCCATTACTTTGCGGCTAACTTCAACACTCCAACCTTAGTCAGTCATGGTCAACTCGATTACTTAGTGCCGGCGACCCAAGGTTTCGAGCTGTTTCACACCCTGCAAAGTCGACATGTTGAATCGCGGATGATTTATTTCCCCGATGAAAATCACTGGATTATGAAGCCCAATAACTCAGTCTACTGGTATAACGAAGTGAAGAAGTGGATGACCCACTTTGCCGAACCTGGCGCGCGTTAAACACCATCCATAAGATACAAAAAAGGTCTGCAATG
>NZ_JAUOEU010000036.1:0-44118 GCF_031932105.1 Shewanella sp. SP1S1-7 | reverse complement strand
GCCACCTAATAAGAAATGTTATGATCCCCTCATAACCCATTTAGGTGACAACATGAATAAAAGTAAACGTGCACGATATAGCGCCGCCATTAAGCTTGAAACAGCTCAATTAGTCATAGATCAAGGTTACACACAAGAAGCGGCCGCGAAAGCCATGAACGTGGGTAAATCGACAGTCAGTAAGTGGGTAACACAGCTTCAGGTTGAGCGCCAAGGGCTTGCTCCTAAAGCCTCACCCATGACACCTGAGCAGATTGAAATCAGGGCACTTAAACGTGAAATTGAGCGGATAAATCTCGAGAAAGAAATCTTAAAAAAGGCTACGGCTCTATTGATGTCGGACTCGCTGAACATTTCTCGATAATCGAGAAACTCAATCAGAGCAATAAATACCCTATTTCAGTGTTATGTCACGTATTCAACGTGAACCGAAGTAGCTACCGTTATTGGGCAAGCTGTGAGCTTGTGGTGACGCCTGAGCAGCGGCATTTAGAATGTGAAATCAAAGCGATACATGCTGAAAGTAAGGAGTCTGCGGGTGCGCGAAGTATAGCCACCATCGCTTCTGAACGTGGCTTTACGTTAAGCCGTTATCGGGCGACTCGGTTAATGAAAAAGCTTGGCTTAGTGAGTTGCCAACAATCCAAGCATCGCTATAAGAAGGCTGAAAATGAGCATGTGACCATCCCAAATGTACTCAAACGACAATTTGCAGTTGTCGAACCAAACACCGTTTGGTGTGGCGATGTGACGTATATTTGGGCGGGTAATCGTTGGTGTTATTTAGCGGTTGTGCTGGATTTATTTTCGAGAAAAGCCATCGGTTGGGCGATGTCATTTTCACCGGATACTGAGTTAACGGTGAAGGCCTTAGGTATGGCCTTTGAATCACGTGGGAAGCCTAAAAACTTGATATTTCATTCAGATCAAGGCTGTCATTATACCAGCCTGAAATACCGTCAGCGGCTGTGGAAATATCAAATCAGCCAGAGCATGAGCCGTCGCGGTAACTGCTGGGATAATGCGCCAATGGAAAGGTTTTTCAGAAGTTTAAAAACGGAATGGCTCCCGATACAAGGCTACAAGAGTTTTAGCGAAGCTAAACAAGATGTGACCGATTACATCATTGGTTATTACTGTGAAGTCAGGCCACATCATTACAATGCAGGATTGAGCCCAAATGAATCAGAGCGAAGATTTTGGGAAGATTCTAAAGCTGTGGCCAAATTTAGTTGACCACTACAATCTGATTCTGTCGATATTCTCGCCGAATTAGCAATGCCATGGGAGCCCAAATAATGACTCCTCCTGCACGCAACACCAGCAAAAAATTAAAGGAATTTTTAAGCAAATATTTTGCGCCAGAGCATTTAAATCCAGAGCTCAAGCAAACGCTGTTAATGCAACTAGCCTATAGTATTCAAGCATTTCCAGCAGGCTATTGGGAGCAATTCGAACTAATAGATAGGCTAGTAAAAATTCTGATAACAAAAATGTCTTCAGGCTCTGTCAGTAACACTGAAATATTTGGAATTTTAAAGAAAAATAAGCATCTTACATCATACCCATTTGCTGCCACCATTTGTGCAGTGTTACCCCCCAATGCCACACCACAATGGAGAACGAAATACACAGCATACCAATCGATTGTTCTTATCTGTTGTTTCATACGCTATACCCATGACCAGCAACTCGCAATCTCTGGAAATGAAAATGCATTACGCGAGCTACGTCTGGTAGCGATGGACCCCAAGCATCGAAAACTATTAGATATACTGCCAGAATTGGATGAAACATCAGTTGAACTACTGGTGTCAAAACTAAAAGAACTACGAAAGGAAAAATATCCTGCCCCACAAGAATACGGCCTTGGCTACTTGGAGTTAGTGCTTAGAGAAGCAGTATCAGGGAGCAAAAGACGACGACGAAGAATTAGAATACCTCCTATTTCAGGCCCTGACACCTTCATCGAACTTAATCCCGTTGATGCATTTGAAGACGCAGGCCTTGAGGTTAAAGAACTATGTGTCGCATCCACAAAACCGACGACAGCTCAAGAACGAGATGAGGCAATATCGGTAACAGCCGGTCGAACATTTCGTATTGAAGATAAACCCTTAACGAATAGACTAAAAACATCCCCTCCCCCATCCTCAAGAGCGGTACGGGCTATACAGCATAAGTGTCTGACCGAAAAACTCCGCATTATGCAGTTGTCCTTAAATTGCAGTTACAATCAGCTGACCGAATGGGATATATGTCAACTCATTCGTTTTACGACTAATGGAATTAAAACTGGAGTAAACCCAGATAGCTGCTCAACCCTACTTCTGTGCTTGCTATGCGGTCGAGATCCTATTTCACTAGGACAATCTTCAAATACATTTTGTCTCACACATTACAAAAATCGCCCTTGCATATCTCTAACCCACACAGTACCAGCAAGCAAACAAGATGTAAGACTAGAAAAATGTTTGAACAATATAACAAACCATTTGGTGCTGCCGCTCCCTCAATTTTTACAAGATAAGCTAACTCAAAACGTGGGCACTGCAGACTTGAAGTCAGTCATTAATGACATCAACAAGCAACACCGATGTCGTTTAAGTCTCGGAAGAATCACCCGTTTTCTTGAACACTGGTATATCAATAATGGACTAGATCGTGCCGAAGTCGGACTCATAAAGGTGCGAGCCCCCCGAAATCAGCCTGCACTAAGCTATTCAAATTTCGATGCAGATAAACTGATTGAAAACCACCACAGATACGTGAGTTCAATCTTCGAGATGGCTGAGATCGCTTCGCAACTCCCCGAAGTAAAGCCCATCAAAAAGCAACTGGGAAGTGCATTACATCTCCCTCCACGGACTTTACACAATTTTTTTCGCGTTTTGAGGAGTCAAATTCCTCGCCCGCGAAAGCAATCTTTGGAAGAACTCACGACACTACATAATCACTATGTCTGCTACGTATGGGCGCTTTTGACGTTTGCAACCGGTCACCGCGATGTTAATGCACCAATGGGACAACGTACCGATTTCAACAGCCATAACAGTACCTGGTGGATTAGCGATAAAGAAAACCGACATGGGATATCTGCTAGAACACTTATACTTCCACAGACTGCAGTGAAGCAACTTGAACATTATCTACAACATCTTCAAGAGTTGAAAAAACGCAGTCAACTCATCGCAAAAGATATTTTCAATCGTGCAGACGAGGCAATGACAGGCAGCGGAAATCTTCTATTTTTTATAAAACATCAAGAACAGGACAACATCCCCCAAATTATGCAAGAACTCACGCCTGCCAGAGTAAAAGCATTTCTTGGAGACCAGTTACCCTGGCCTGGCAACTGGGGGAGGCATCACATGCGCAGCGAATTAAAGCGTCTCGGTGTTGTTCCGGCAGAAATAGATGGTTGGATGGGACACGAAGATATTGGAGAAGAATCAATGGGTCGTCATAGCATGCTATCAACTCAATACCTCAACCGTATTGCTCAGCGTATCGAAACGCTACTGAACACTCATGAAATTACGGTGGTTGACGCATGGAAAACCCGCTGATCCTTCCACATGAACAGAAATCCCTAGTACGGTTATTGGGGCATCAGTCCAGAACTGCTGCTCGGCAAAAAAGTCATATAACGATAATAAAACAAGCTCTGGCCGTACTTGAACATCATCTACCTGAACTGTTTGAAACACCACCGAAATACGACCGATTTTCGGCAGTTTGGCCACAGGTTGACTCAGAACTGCGAAAGGCCCTCAAATCGGAAACAGCTTACCGCCGAGGATATGCTTTTATCTGCAGACAACTAGAAACGGGTAACCGACAAGGACTTTGGCAGATCAATCTTCCCTCAGACTATCTCACTCTTCGTAGAGTTCGACCGCTTAGAAATTTGACTTGGCAACACAATACTTCTGATTTCGCATCAAAAATTGACGGTTCGCTAGACAAGCTTGATAAAACATCCGATCCCCAACAATGCTTTGCCAGATTGCTGATGAGCTGCATTTGCTATGGAGGCCTGAATCGACCTGCACTTTGGCCCGCGCTGGCGAAAGCATTAACCGACTATAGACCGTTAAATGGCAATAAGGACCTTTGCTGGCTAACGTTGAGGCCAACCCCAGGGAAGAAGTTTGCCAGTAACGTCTACACCGTTCAAGACGATTTGGGACCCAATAAAGCTCAGGTCGAGGTTCATTTTTTCCCCGATCCAATAAGTCTCGGGCTAATAAAGCCATTTCTAAACAGCCGAACAAGAAGTTGGCGCCCCCCAAAATCAATCAAACAATGTTTAGAGATAATTAAGTCAGAACTTAAACTCATTCTTCCAATAAAACAGTTTCAACAAGGTGGGATTTGTTTTGCAGAGGCTCAACCTGATGTCGAGTTACCACAAGTGTTGGTAGAGTATTCGTTGGGACGTCAAAAAAGCGCATCCCTACCCAATGCCTACTGGTTCAGATTATTTAAAGGTGCAACGGGATCCTGCAACGTAAGAAACTTTGCTCAATTCAAGAAATGGTATAATCCAATACAAACAGACTCTTCAGTAACATCGCCATCACACCGTTTTAAGCTAGGTAACCGATACCTGCTTAACCAAATAAGAGAAATATTTAAGCAGAATAACGCCAATCCCCAAGGAAAGCGCCAAGTTGTTCTTCATTTACAAGAACTAACACAAGCAAGCCTCAGCCCAAACGAAGAGCTCCTTCTTAAATGGCTAATTCACCACCTGACTACTGAGAAAAATGAAGTATCAACAGCGAATAGATACTTTGGAGCAATTGGAGGCCACTGGTTGGCTGCGACCGCAGGCGTTGACTTATACAGCTTGAGTAGTGACGATTTTATCGAGCTTTATCAAGAGATTATGAATCGTACTGATACCCAGCACGAACTACACTATAAAGCTCGTCGGTTTGAGAACCTACACTTATTCGCACAACAAGAATTTGATCTCCCTCCTCTTAATCAACCACTAAGCGAAGGTAGCGATATTACTCCCCATGTAAGTGCAGCCATTGTTGATGAGGCACTGTTTTCAGCCCTGCTTCGCCAAATCGATTACATAGACGATTTAGACCATGCTGCCAAACGGATGTTAAAGTGCTATTTGCTCATTGCCTATCGTACAGGTCTCAGACCCGGTGAAGTCGCCAAACTGCGTCTAAAAGACATTGAGCCTTCCTCTGTCGGCTGGCTATTTGTTCGTGAAAGCCGCCACGGGCATAACAAAACCGACTCTGCGCTTCGAAAAGTGCCTTTATTCCCTTTGTTGACCGACAACGAAAAAAGTTTAATGGAAAGCTATCTTAGGGATCGCCTTATGGCTTGCCGTAAGCGTTATAACGAATTGCTCTTTCACGCAGAGGGTAATCCCTTTGAAGTTGTCAATACTGGTCAAATATCCTTAATGGTGAAAGAGATATTGTCTCAGTTAACTGGCGGAATTTATTATCGTCTATATCATCTTCGCCATACAGCATTGTCCAGACTTCAACTCCTTGCCCATGATGACTTAATCACATTACCTGAAGTTATCAAGGCGATGTTGCCATACCCACCTTCACAAAAGTGGACAATATCTAAACTGATATTTGGTGAAGGCCGGTTGCGAGATAGATATTCTGCGTTGGCTGTGTTTGCTGGCCATAGTAGTCCAGACATAACATTTAGAAGCTACTTACATTTTACCGATTTACTGCTGGGCTGCCATTTGGCGGTAAACGCTCAAGAAATACCTGAAGAAACAGCGAACATTGCACTTGGAGTACGCCCACACCGTTATAAAGTGATGCAAAAATCAGGAAACATCACCCCTGTACGTTTGCTGCCATTTTTTAGAAAGCGGCTAGTCCCTTTTATGGGCCCGGTGAGCAGTATTCGTCAAGGTATAATCCTTGAGAAAAATGAAGTTGAAAAAAGCAGCCACTATATTCAAGCCTTGGCTGTGCTCAGGGGGATTGAGCGTGGCCATGAATATCAAGAAGTTGCCCTTCAGTATCGCCTCACTCCTGAACTCGTCAAACGCTGGATAGATGCTGCAACTGCACTTCGGATGTTAAAAACACCACGAGGTATTGACCGATTGTTTTCAAAAAGACGTTGTAATGCGCTGCTACCCGCAGAACCCACTGACATTGCTGATCGAAAAGATATCTCTTCGGCTCTACAAGCATGTCGCGAACTCAATTCGACTCCAGAGGGAAAAGTCGAATTACAATGGGCTATTCAGTATTGCTTAACGCATACAACCAGCAGCCACACGTCGATTTTCTTTGACAAAGAAACAGAGTTTCAGCGATTCATGGCAGTGGTAAGCAAACTTTTTACTTGGAAGCGCTGGCACCTAAAACTGCATTACCAATATGGAAAACCCTATAATCAGTGGAAATGCCACCACAACATTCAGATAACTTGCTACACGTTACAGAAAAAAAATGAATATCCAGAAGGATCTGGGGCATTATTTTTACGTCATGCCAATGAACAAAAGCACATCAAAAAACGCGGCGACGAAACAATAAGCCAATATTCCTCCTCGGCACTGAAAACCTTATTCCACCAGCTGGCGATTATCCTGTTCAAAGCGGAGCAAATAAAGCAATGGGAACAGCGTTAATGTCATCATGCTTCATCCAAGCCGCTTATACCATTGATCGTTCATAGCAGAATGAGCGTACCAATGATGTGGAGGCACATCTGCAAAAGCGGTGCGCCAATGGCATACTTCCATGGAGAGATTGTCACATAATCTCACCATAGAGGCCGGAATATAAGCCTCAGAGCGGCGCCCGATCTTGACCGACAAGCAACTACTCAACGCCTCAAATACCTTGGGGGAGCTTCGATACAACAACTCTAATGGCTCAGCCAACACCATAAAATTGTATGACTCGTGTGACCCCGCAATGCCATCCCGAGTATCTGCATTATAAAAAAGGTGAATTTTACCTATGTCGTGTAAAAGACCACCGATAAAAGCTACGCCGACACTTAAAGGCCCAACATTGTATCGCCAGCACAGCATTGCCGCCGTAACTGCCACCTCATGGCTATGTTCCAGTAATCCACAAGCATGATTATGATGATGACTTCGGCTCGCTCTAGCGTTAAAAAACTGCCCCATCAGCTCATTATTGAGCAATACTGCTAAGTAAAAGCGTCTTAATGCCTCATCATGGATAAGTCCCAAAATCCCCCAAATATCGATAATGATTGACTCACAACCTGCGGGGACAAGTTTAAAATGGTGATTCACAGCAGCTTGATCGGTAACCTCATGGATATTCAAGGTTACTTTTACCCGCTGCAAATCATTACTAGGGCTCCACTGAACCATCACTAGCTGCCCCTCAGGTTTTACACCTTCCATGACATTGGGGGATAGCTCTAGTGTATAAGACTGTCTTAAGCAGCTAAATTGCCACAACTCCACCTGTTTTCTCCGCTCTATCAGATGTACCCAGGCCAAGTCATCAGCATTATTTGTTCGGGATCTGATATTCATTTTGACGCCCCCCCTTTTGGACCATTACCAATCAACCGTTCAAACGCTGCGCCATCTTGCCCTAATAAATTAGGTACATAGCGAGAATACACCCTAAATAACATACCCGTATTGGCATGACCTAACTGCCGAGCAATCCATTCTGGGCTCTCTCCAGCTGCAAGCCACAGGGTTGCTGCAGTGTGTCTGGTCTGGTAAGGATTTCGCTTTTCGAGTGCCAAACTTTCCAGCAGTGGATACCAAACACGTTTGGTCACATTCTGATGGCTCAGTGCGTCACCACGGCGGTTACAAAAAACGAATTTACTCCGAATTTTGGTTAGCTCACTTTGGGCCTGAAGTGCTTCATATACAGGCTGATTCATTGCAATCGCGCGGTCTGAACTTGACGTTTTAGTTAGACCAAGGCTGCCACGAACTAATGACTGGCGGATGTGGATCAATCTGTTCGTAAAATCAATATTTTCCCACGTCAGACCATCGATTTCCCCTGTGCGCATACCTGTAAAAAATCGAACGGTGTAGTAAGGGCGAAAATCATCCCTTACACTCTCGATAATCCGATATACCTCTACCAACGAAAATGGTTGAATATCCGTTCGCGGCATAGGTAACGCTTTGATATTTCGCCAAGGAGTCTGAAAACCAAAGCGCTCAGCAGCCTCATTTAGGATTAATCGTAAATAAGTCATGATGTGATTGATTCTTGAAGCTGACAGCGAACGATTTGTGAGTGCATCGACCTCACAAAGACTTAGACGCAAACCCAGAATATCCTGCTTACAGATAGTGGCTATCATCTTAGTCCCCATCGCGGGTATGAGGTGACACCTTAAGATCCCCTCTACCGTCTCAATTTGACTCGCGCGCCATTCTACCCGCTTCTCGTCCAGCCAAAGATTAGCAAAGGCACTAAACAACATGCGCCCACCAGCAGCATGGAATTGACTGAGTTTAGCTAACTGAGTGAAGTGTTCGACTTTAGAGCTATTAGGAAAATGATGCCGATAATCAAATGAACCAGCTTTCATTTGCTGTTCCAGCATTAACAACAGTTTATTTAATTTTTGTCGATTCGCCGGAGTATCGGCAAGACTGGTCTGCTCACGGCAACGTACACCCTTATAGCGAAAATCTAGATAAAGTTTGCCATCTCGGCTATTTACAGTTCCCATGGCAACCCCCTAGTTCAGCTGATTTATCAGATCATGGGCAGAGGCTCCAAGCAACATAGACTCCTCAACTCGTTCCCATATGTAGAGAATTTTTCGTCCGCCAAAAGGCCGAATGTAATGCACACCTTCAAAGAGCACCGCATCCTTTAAGCATTGGCGGATAGTACGAGCGTCATAGCGGATACGCGCAGATAGTTCTTCAGTTGTAAGATAGGTATATGGCATAATCAAACCTCGCTTTTTTCTCTTCTAAAAACAAAAATGACCCGCAGAAGAGAATTTAGCACTAAAATAAATCATTGCAAGTCATTTTTCTCTTTTGCAGGTATTTTTTCTTCTCAAGGAGGATTTTATGGTAAAGTGTCACTTGTCTCGGATCTTGGGCGAGAGAAAACAAAAAATAGCTGAAGTATCACGAGATACAGGTATAAACAGAAATACCCTCCACCGTCTCTACAATGAAACAGCGACAAGAGTGGAACTTGATGTAATTGAGGTACTTTGTAAGTATTTAGACATACAGGTGGGTGATCTGTTTGAGCTCGATAAGCCCAATAATTAACAATAAGATTTTGAAATGAGTATTATGTAATTTGCCGGCTTTCAACTTTGTCTATCTTACTCAGCTATCCGCAGTCTATTGCGGATAGCTAATGGGCACTAGTGTAACCAGTCTGTATGAAGGAGATACCCAGCACGCTTTTGTCGGATAGACGGCACCTGTTACCAAGTGCCGCCCTCCTAAGAACCGTACGTGCAACTTTCACTGCATACGGCTCAAGCCTCCCCTCCACTAAGGCGTATTCTGTTACCCAGCACCCTACATCGCAGCCAAGACGGGTTCGAACCAAGAGTTTCTACCTTCCTTTGCCCGTTTCCGCTTACTTAAGTAAGCTTCATATTCGGGGTCGTAAGGTATGGCTGCGCTCCTGATTTTCACATGTCTCTTTATCAGCGTTTGAGCTATCTGAACCAGATTAAAATGGCAGTCCATGTTGGCGATTTTCTGCCAACCGTGAAATTGCCATCCTCCTATGCGATTCATATAGTATTTACGCCTCACCCAGTCCTTACTTTTAGTTGGATGACGCCTAACGGCCCAACGCCATAACAACCAGAAAAGTTGATGCCCTACATAACCAAAAACTTGCTTTGCAACACTGTGGCGATAATAGTTCGCCCATCCTCTCAGTTTCGGATTCAATATTTTGATTAAATCGTTAACGGGGATTGTTGGATGTTTTCTGATGAATTCACGTAGATTACTCAAAAATGATAGAACGTTGCTCTTGCTCGGTTTAATGAGCAGTTTGCCGTTGTACTTCCTGATATTGAATCCCAGAAAGTCAAAACCATCATCGATATGAGTTATGTGAGTTTTATCATCAGAGAGTGTTAAGCCCCTTTCCTGTAGAAAACCAATTAGTTGCGGCTTAATTTCATTAACGAGCACTTCCTTCGAAGAACCTGTGATAATAAAATCGTCTGCATATCCGATAAAGTTGACACTATTACCTGTTTTACAGGCAATAGACTTAACCAATTGTTCTAACCCAGCCAGCGTGAGCAACATCAGCGTAGGGGAAATTATCCCTCCTTGCGGTGTTCCTTCTGCTGTTTTATAGAACAATCCTTTGTCAACATAACCGCACCCAAGCCATTGTTTCAGCATTCGTTTATCTAATTGAATGTTGTCGATGAGCCATTGATGACCTATCTTATCGAAACAAGCTTTGATGTCACCCTCAAGAACCCATTGGCTAGAGCGTTTCATACATAAACATTTGAAGCACTGTGCAATTGCATCTGCTGCGCTTCGGTTAGGTCGAAAGCCATAGCTATTGAGGTCGGCCACCGTTTCCGAAATAGGCTCCAAGGCGAGAAGATGAAGCGCTTGCTGCGCTCTGTCTATCATGCAGGGTATGCCTAAAGGTCTGAGCTTGCCGTTTTTCTTGGGGATGTAGATACGCCTGAGCGGTTTGGCATGATAGCCTTTCCGGCTCAGTTGATTCACCGCAGTCATACAACGAGCATCACTATTCCAAATAATGCCGTCGATCCCTGGTGTTTTGCTGCCTTTATTTTGAGAAACTCTTTTAACAGCAAGCAATTTTGCTGATGTAGAGTGGGTTAATATCCACTGCAATGCTTTCGCCTTGCCGTGTTTACCTTCTCGGGTTGCTTTTGCAATGCGCATTTGAAGCTTTAATACATGTTGCTTAACCGCCTTCCAGTTAATGGATTGCCATTGAGCATTGTCAGGAGGTGCACTAACTTCGTTTGAAGCCATCATTTGCGTTTCTCCTTGAATAAAGTTCTTCAAATCATCTTGCAACGGGAGACCAGCTAGAAGTCAGCTCGCTTTCGCGCCTGATAAAATCAGTATCCGCATCATTACAATGCGACATTCGCTTTTTCTAGCCTCCTTTACCTGCATGACTATCGGCAGTCTTCGCAGACTGCTTTCCCAAGGGGAGCAATACAGGCTTACCCTGCTCCGTATGTCGCGCAACGTCAGGTTAGATGCCCACTATAGTGCGGAGAGTTATTTGATCACGAAAGAGCACTGTCCAATCTCTTTCCAACTCTCGTGCCTTTTGGCCACAGCGTATTAACCACTTCCGCTGTTTCACGTATAACGCACCTTATATGGATTCACTTACGTTCATCATACTGACACCCTAGCACTTACCCGATTGTGGTTATCAGGAAGAACGTCCTCTCACGATTCAGTTCCCATTCGGCATAAAGCCAAATATCGTTACATTGTCAGACTCGCTGCTTTATTCAGAGCCTTAGGGTCATCTGGTGATACAGATGGTTCACTCTTATCGCGGTGAACAGCGCTTCATACGACCTCAGGTCGCACGGACAAAAACGCGTTAGGTTTTTTACTCTAATCAGTTGGTTTCGGATTAATATTTCTATGGGGTAACGCCGCGTTAAGGGGTGAATGCCGCCTAAATCAACTTTCCGCAGACGACCTTCACCATAAAAACTCATCGCTTACAAAAAATGCCACGCGGCATGAATCCCTCTTAAACGCTTTGTTGAACGAAGCCGCTTTGCGGTAGGAACATGATAAAGCCATCCTTTTCACCCTCGTCCTAAATACTTGCTAGGCGCGCCCAGCTTCGGTCGCAAATCTAGGAGTATCATCATGGACATTCACGAACAACAACGCTTTGATTTACTTTATGAACAACATCTTACCAACTTAACCTTGCAAGGCAAGCGGCCTGCAACCATTGATGCCTATAGCCGAGCGATACGCCGCATTGCGACTTATTTTGACTGATGCCCCTACACCCTGACTACCGATGATTTGAAGCGCTATTTTGTCGATTTGATTGCCTCCCATTCATGGATCACTGTCGAACTCGACCGCAACGGCTTGAAGTTTTTTCTACTTTCACGTCCTCAACAAATCTTGGCAATGGCTTAATATTGTTAAGCCACCACAGACTGAACCCCATATATGTCCGATGGTGTTAGACCAGAACATTATGTATTTTGTGGCTTTATCGCTTTCGGTCTATAATGTGAGTTACTAGTTTCTTAAAAAAAAATGGAAAAATTAGAAGAGTTTTACATAGCCGAACTAGCGAATATTCGACAAGATCCCATTATTTCCAAGTTACTTTCAAAGTTGCCGCCGGAGATAAGTGATAGCTATACGAATGAGCAACTAATGGGTATTAGAATTGCCTTAGGTGACCGTACTTGGGGTAAGCATTTTGTTGATAGTCGTGGTACTTTTTCGCTTCCATTTATTAAGTGGCGTTTTTACTATGTGTTTCTCTTAGGTAAAAATAAACGCGCTTATACTCGCCGTGAAAAGCGGTTTTCATTGCTGGCCTTCTCTGCATTAGTGCTCGGTTTTATGCTACTGAGCGTACTGTTTGGACTGCTGCTCTTATATCTACTGAAATCGTCCCTAGGTATTAATATTTTCCCCGAGATATCATTAGGAATTTGGGATTGGTTTAAAGACCTATTTAGCTAATTTGTGTATTTAATGGAGACTTTAGTAAATTGCGGCGACAGATATAACGTTCAAGCAGCTCAAAGCAATCTGAATGTTCATTCATTTCTTGCCAATAGAGTTTTTGTAATTGTGTATAGGCAAGATGTAACGTTTCTGTCTGTTTTTTTGATGTATTATTTTTTAATATGTTTATTAATTCTTCGAACCCATATGCAATTAGCCCAGCTTGTGGTAGACATTGACTATATTCGTAACAATTACGGCTATTTTTAATATAGCTTTCATGGTCGAAAAGGTAGAAAACTATAGCGATATTTAACGGTAATACATCAATAAATAAAGATGAATAATCCGTAAGTAACAGATCTACTTGATGTAAGATACCGTAGACATCCTCCCAACTGCTGATATCTCTTACATTAGGGTATGCACTAAAGTGTTTAGCATAATGTCTTTCATTCGGGTGTAATCTTAACAAAAACAAGCAGTCTGAATTGACTAAAAACTGGGATAACACACCCCAGTTGAAGGCTTTTTCGTAGGGGGATTGTACTGTTTCAGTATTACTTAAGTTGGCATCTCGCCAAGATGGGGCATACAGTATGACCTTTTTATAGCTTGTACCATCAGGTTTTGAATTGATACTTTGACATTTATCCGGATAGCGGCGATAAAAATCAGTTCTTGGATTACCGCAACTGAGCAATTGTTTTTTTTGTAATCTGAAGGCGCTGCAAAATAAACGGTCAACTAATGGACTTGGACTGAGCATCAACTGAGGTCGAACATATTCTTGGTGATATAGTAGTGAATGCCAAGTTTTTTGCCAATATGAATTGGATTGATACTTATGCGCTAGAGGTCCGTGGTCTATATCAAACTCAATCCTTTTCAACGGGGAACCATGCCAGAGATTGATTTTAATTGAACCACTAGCAAACCACTGATTGACGTCACCAATATAACTATTATATATGTAAAATCTTGCCGTTAGTACATGATAAACACCTTCTAAACTCCATCGTTCATAGGCGATAAATCCTTTCTTCCTCAGCGCGTTAACTAGTGATGCATCACCACTAATCCAAATTACATGCATAAATTTATTTTTGTGCCAGTGCAGATATAAATATTTACTGTTATCCGCAAAAAGGTTTTTATAGCAACCAAATACAGCTTTATTTCCTTGTCGCGGAAAAAACCATGAAAGACCATAAATACATTTCTTTAATAATGAAGTAAATAAGTTTGTTTTCATGATGAACCTCACTTAATCAAGGCGGAGGATGGCAATCTGATGCTGTTTGAGCGAGGGACTGCCAAGTTGGTTTTGATTTCAGTGGTTGAAATAGCATCTGTTCTTTCCAAATAAATCACTTGGCAAAACTCTTTTAAATAATCAAATTTCCCCTGCCAATCAGAACCCATACCAAAGATATTCACATTGAGTTCTACAATATCTTTAGCTTTTTGCTGCCAGTGAGTTTCAGGTATCACTAAATCTACATATTTACAGGCACTTATCATCTCTATACGTTGCTGGTAATTAAAAAAAGCCACTTTTCCTTTGAGAGAATTAAACTCATCTGTTGATACACCAACAATAAGTTTATCTCCCATCGCTTTGAGTCTTTGAAATAATCTCACATGACCATAGTGGAACAGATCATAGGTACCATAAGTGATGATTGATTTCATGATTAATTCCTCTTGCTTGAGTGAGAGTCAATATGGGCTTGTATTGATTGTGTACCCAAGGCTGAATGTACAGCCCTAGAATTTTGTTTTAATAGTTGACGAACTTGATCACGTTTATTCTTTGTCTTGAAGTCTTGCTCTATAATGATTTTTTCTTCTTCTGGTATAGCATATGGTGCGAGTAATTGAACTGGGCCATAAACGCCATGCTTACTTGGTTCTTGTGCTGTATATGGTGATTGCTCTGTTTTTGCACTCAATCCCATTAGATGCAATTTTCCGAGGCACACATGGTAAAGCTGAGGTAATAATGCAAGACATTGATATGGTATATTAAAGCGCCAACTGTTAAGCAATTTATTTTGATTACTTATTAAGTGCATTTTGATAAAGCCATGCCATGAATGTATGACCCCCCAAGTAAACAGTATGGGCCAGAGTGGCAGGCTTAAACATAATATTAATAGGGAAATTAGCCGAATTAAAAAAGACTCAGTATGAGGTATCTGTTTATGACTTGTGGAAATTAATCTAGGATCATTGATTTTTATCGCGGATTTTAGCCCTACATTAATAAGTACATTCTGACTAATAATGCAGTTATCGATATTGAGACCTTCGCCAACAAAGCTATTATCTAAAATTAAGCAATCATTTAAATTACAATCTTTTTCAATCAGACACTTATTGCCAATAACAATTTTATTTTGCATGTTTACGTTAGGTGCAATCCATGTTTGTTCACCTATGGCTCCCCAAGCATGTAGTCGCGAAAGTAACCCTGTTCTTGTTTTGGCTCCTAAGTAAAAATATTTAGTCGGTTTGATACTGGCACTCGGACGTCCCGAGGCTGTCAGCCCGTAAAAGCTTGCATCTGCGATTGTCAAGTTGGCGTAAAGATAGGATTCAAAGCTATCGAGCATGGCGCATTGACCATGTAAAATTTCAGTTATAGCTTCCGCACATAATGTGGTGTTGTCTAATGGCCAATCGAGTAAATGTAAGTGATTTTGCGCCGCAGGCAGCATTAATAATCCTGGATTTAAATCAGCTAGCTTCGGGCGTACTAAGCGTAATTTTATGTTTTTGCAATAATTAACGAAGCAATTTATACAAGGAGAGCGCAATATATCGCCTCGAGCAACTAAGGTTTCCTCATTTAAATCCAGTTTCATTCGTGACATAACTTGAGTAACCGATTCCTGTACTTTAGTCAGGAAATATTCAATCTTTACACCCCAGCGGCTACCATCACCTAAATAAGCTTCTATCTTTTCAGCATGGCTTGAAATAACCAGCTTAACTTGAGTGATTCCTGCATCTGCAACATCTTCGAGCGTATACTCAATTAAGGCTCGATTTCCCACTGGTAGTAGCGCAGGGCAATATTGCTCATCCAATGGCGATAACTCATTTCCATGACGATTCGCGAAAATAATGGCTTGCATAGCATTCTCCTTAATAGGCACCGCGACTGAAGATAACTGCAGGGATTGTTTTAATTAACAAATAGATATCCTCAGTTAGAGACTGTTGATAGATGTAATCAACATCCAGCTCGACTTGCCTGTCAAAAGGAATATTTGAGCGTCCAGATACTTGCCATATACAAGTAATTCCAGGCTTTACTTGTAATCTACGGCGGTCACTGGGGCTATATTGAGCGACTTCTCTAGGTAATGCTGGGCGCGGTCCAACAAGGGACATATCGCCGAGTATGACATTCCAAAGTTGAGGTAACTCATCGATAGAGGTTTTTCGAATAAATTTACCGATGCGAGTGATTCTGGGGTCACATTTCATTTTAAAAATAACCCCACCTTGCATTTCGTTAGTCTTTTGTAGGCTTGCTAAGCGAGCCTCTGCATCCTGATACATAGATCGGAATTTCCACATAGTAAAAGTGTGATTGAACTTCCCAACCCTTTGTTGGCTAAAAAGGACCGCTCCTGGTGATTCGAGGCGAATGAATAACGCCACAAGCAGAAGTAAGGGCGCCAGTAACACCAATGCAAATGTTGCAACACTCACATCCAAACTGCGTTTGGCAATACGATTAAGTAATAAGCGCAGTTGAATACGGCCGCAGCGTTGCTGTGTGCTGGATTTACTCAAATTTGGATAGTTGATTACGTTGGTTTTTGTTTCAGATTGATGTGGTTTCTGATTATTAAGTTGGCGTACTTCTTTTCTTACTCTTAATAAAAACAAAGGATTACCAAATATGTAGCGACGCCACATGCGCCTAGGCTCTTGTATTAGGCGCCAAATCCATTCCATACCCATTTGTCTTAACCAGAGTGGTGCTCTGTTGATGCGATTAGAATAAAAGTCGAATAGACCACCTACACCAATACCAACGGCGGGGCTTAACTTAGAATGATATTTTGCAAGCCACAGTTCTTGTTTAGGTGCACCCATTGCAACAAGTAAAACTGCTGCACCTGATGAGTTAATGATTTTAAGAACCGATTTCGTGTCGGCTTCATGGAAAAAACCATGATGAGTTCCCGCAATCTTAAGCATAGGATGTGAAAGTTGTAATTGTTGCGCAGCTTGATGTGCCACTTCTGGTGCGCCGCCTAATAAAAACAGGGACAGTTCTTCTTTTATCAATTGCTCACAAAGTAGTGGGAGCATATCGGTGCCATTGAGATTAGCTTTTAATCCAACACCTAGCCAACGGCAAGCTATTCTAGCGCCGATTCCGTCGGCAAAAATCGCTTCACAGTTATTTAACTCACGATGGTACTGACTGTCTGTGTAAGCTTTATTGAGGCAGTCAGCATTAACAAAAGCAAATTGAGTTAGGCTTTTCGCCGGTGTTTTTGCTTTCGACACAATAAGATTTAGCATGCCATTCATCGTTGCATTGTGTAGTGACAACCCAAATAGTGAAATTCGCTCTGCTTGTGATGTCTTGTTGGAAGTTAATGCACTATTAATTGTGACTCTGACTAAAGCTAAAAGGTAATTCCACAGACTTGAATATGCTTTCCGTAAAGAGGGAAAACTGTCTTCAAAGTCGATGCCTATCCTGCGTTGCATCGATGAAATTGACACTAAGCCTGGACGGCAAAAAAGCACTGGTTTTGGTTCAAACGAAAAATGAACTTCATCACCCAGTAGACCTATATCACCTTTTATAATATTAATAATAACAGGTAGTTGATGAGTCCACCCTTGATAGGGGAATTGATATAAACCGACCAGGTTATCGGTTCCATGAATATAAACGCGCTCTAGCTTAGTTTTATTCATGACTTTGAGATAAAGATAAATACATGAGATTAGAGGGAAGAAAAGCAGCAATGCAGCTAGTGCGATAATGCGATCTGCGAATTGTATTGACCAAAGAGTTGGTATACATGTTTTACTCAGGTTCAATGTGTTCATCATTAACTCCTAACTGACTTTATTGGTTGCTCAAGAGTTACTGCTACTTATTATTTAACTCAGAGCCTTTACCTAACAATGCACAATGTAGGCCATACTTTAAACTCATTGAAAATCATTGATTTAACTTATTTTTTAACAAAGAAAATTTCTTATTTGCAGTTTGCAATGCAAGCTGCAAATAAAAGTCGGAATAAATCAAACGAACTACAGTGATAAAGTTTAACGTTAGGGTTATTAACCCGCATGTGCATATGCGGGATAAGGTCGATAAAGATTACTTAAGATTTGATGACAATACTGAAGGCTTTACACCATCACGTTTAATCCGCATTTTTTGGCGGTATCCTATATAATACTGCCCCGCAGTTTCACAGATTTTGTAGATACTGCTGGGTAGTAACCACTGCAAATAAGCTGCAAATAGCGTTGTTAGTGTGCGACTCGTCTCTGTGATCAATATTGTCGGCGAGGTAATTAAAGCTTGATTAACTAGATTTTTTGCCATTTTCCCATCCCCAAGGCGAATAGCTTGCCGTGCTAAATAGCGAAGTTGATAGGCTCTAGCTGCATTTTCGTGAATCTTTAAGATTTTAGGCGCGAAACGGCGTGCTTTAGTTATCATTTGCTCCCAAGACGCGAGCTGCTTAGTTAAGTTTGACGATAAACCACCATGATTTAATCGGTAATAAGTTAAGGGTTCGGGAATACCTTCCATTTTCCACTGTGTGGTGGCCAAAATACGAAACCAGCATTCAATATCCTCTGACTGGCGAAAATTTTCATCAAAATAACAACTGTAGCTTTCGGTATGATTCAATGCTTGAAAACGGATTTCATTCAATGTTTCGCGGCGGATCACAGGGGCGGAACCATTACCAACTGGGTTTCTGCACAGTAGATGACCAGGATTTATGTTGGTTAATTGTGGCATTTGGAAAAAGTTAATAGGATTTCCATGGTAATCAATAAAACTAGACCGTGAAAAGCTGATCCCTACCTTTGGAGAGTTTTTCAGGTGCTCAACATGGAGCATTAATTTATCAGGATGCCAAAGGTCATCCGAGTCGATAAAAGCCACATAGCGACCAATTGCGTGGCGTATTCCAGTATTACGCGCCGCGGCCAGCCCTTTGTTAGCAGTATGGGTCACTATTCTTATGCGACTATCGGAGAAGTTCTGGCATTTAGCTAAACTGTTATCGGTTGCGCAATCATTCACTATGATGAGTTCAAAATCAGTATAACTTTGAGCTAACACGGACTGAATCGCCTTAGACACAAAGGCTTCAACATTGTAAACAGGCATAATGACTGAAACTGAAGGGATCATAATGAACCTCCTAATGAGGGAGATAGAGTGATTAAGCCAAGTTTTTTGGCCGTGGGTTTCATAACAAAATAAGCAAATAGTGGCATGTAAATCAGGTAGCAAACGAAGATATTCATGGCGACAGTTGTAAGTCCCCACAGTGATCCTAGGCTTATAGCAAGAGTGAGAAGCGCAACAAATCCAAAATTGCACAAGAGATTTAATTGATTTAGGCCGCTTGAGATGAGCAGTTGGCTTGCAGCTTCACCTAATGGGCGCGTTAAACCACTTAAGCACAGCAAAATAAATATAGGCAAAGCGCCAGCATCAAGCCAATGTTCGCCATAAACAATCGGTAAATACCAAGGTGCGAGTATGCTTTGCAAGCTAATAATGGGAAGTGTAACTAACATGATACTGAGCAGGGCGTGACGGTATTTCTGTAATGCGTTTTCACTATCGGGATGACAGAGGTGGGAGTAAAACGCGGTACCAAAACTTTGTACTAGACCAAGGCTTACACCTAAACTGGCATTTACTGCAAAAAAATATACACCAAGTGCTTCTACGCCTAAAAAATAACCTACTAATAAATAATCGATATTCTGTCTTAATGCTAAACTAAAATCCCCAATACCTACCATAAGTCCGAAGTGCAATAAATTCCGGCATTTTTGTGCACAGGAATGTTTAATAAAATATTTCCCTTGTCTATCAAAAATTGATGTCGAACTGATGGTGAGATGATTGTGATAACGATGGATCCCTATCCAAATTAATACTACCAACACTTTGGGAATAACTATTCCCCATATTCCAAAACCACAAAGTACCAATATTGCAGTAAGAACACTATCAGCAATGGTTTGCCAAAGACTTGCTCTACCAACAACGCGCATTCTATTGTTTCTTAAGTTTGCTGTGGCATAGATCATACCAAAGGGGAGTAATAAGAAGCTTGTTGCCATGAGTATCATAGGCTTAACTATCGACATATCTTGATAGTAAATAGCGATGGGGCCACTGAGTAAGCTCAAGGCAACAAAAGACGATAAACACACAAACCAGTTAAGTCCGTTGGCACTGGCTAAATGGGATATGAAATCAGAGTCTTGCATTTTTATTAATGGTGCAGAGGTTATTCTGCGAATAAAAATACTTATAATTTCAAACGAGGTTAGAATAATTGCCACTTGGCCAAAGATATCTGGCGTGAGTAAACGCGCAAGAATAATACTGCTGCCTAAACGAACGACACGCCCTAATACCTGTGCTGAACCAAGCCAAAGCATATTAGTTGCAAGGCGTTTAGTGCCTTGTATGTGCCATATTGCACCTATCTGCGCTAACGTTTTCATCAAACAACCTATTCAACTGAGTTTGACCTGATGAGGTAATACAGTTTCCGTGCCATAATTCAAAATTTTATTTATTTTATTTATTTTATTTATTTTATTAAATAACAATATCTTATGTTTGCTTGTGATAATGAGTATAGTCGATGCTTTCGTTATAAACATTTGTTGGTTGCAAAATGCAAATCAAGATGCAAATAACACGTGAGAGGCCGGTATCGTTGAATAGGGCTTAATTGGGGGGTTATTTAGTTTGAGTATGAGCGGCGCCGAGAATAACTAATCCAGGCCAGAAAAGGTAAGCAAGGATCTCGAGATTTTCTCCAAATGTGTATAGCAGTAGTATGAGTATAATTGCCATACCAACGGCAGAAAGCCGTGATTGCATAACGGAGGATAGTAGGCAGCAAATGCTTACTAGCAGTGGTAATGCAAGCGCTATAGCACCGACAATACCTTTTACGAATAATAACCCATACCAAGTGTGATGTGAGCCTATTGGCATGTATTCAACCATATGGGGACCACGTTCAACTATGCCATGACCCCATATTACGGCCTCATTTGCCCAGCGTTCGACGGCAATATTCCCAAGTGCTTCGCGTACACGAGTTGAATCTGCTCTGGCAGCTTTGACGCTATGAATGCTTGATTCTATCGTGGATAGCACAGTCTCCCCGATCACCCCGGCCAATAAAAAGACTGGGCTCAATAGCAGATAAAGCCAAGGATATTTAGCATAACGAATAAAATTGAAATAAACGATTAGTGCAAAACAGCAAAGTATCGCAAGTCTTGACTGGGAAATGAGTACCATAATTATGCTCCCAATGATCCCGTACAAACGATAGCGTTTATCCGTTTCCTGAAGAGCAAATAAAAAATACAGATTACCCACCATACCAAGAGCTGGAGCCCATGGAGTAAATAGGCGCCAGCGTGGAATTCCGCTACCAGGGTCGATTTCATATAGGCTTACGCTGAAAAACTCAGGACCAGGACCACCAATAATACTTAACGGTGAGACATAGAGCGTACTTGGTAAACCTACTCTCCAAGCTAAAATGAATAATGGAAATAGTATTAATGTATGTTTACCGACCACACAGCTAGCCCGATAAATTAATTCTGGTCTTATTTGCATTCCGCCTATGAGTGGAAAAATAGCCAATAATGCCCAGCCCTTTGCCCAGCCGATAGAGGATTTTATCAGCTGAGCAAGACCCAACCCTTCTATTAAATGCCCAATGACTAGGGCAAATAACATGAGTAGCATCGCGCCAATCCAACTTATTACGGGAAAAGAAATGCGTATACCTTCGGCATGGAAGAGTACTCGTCCAATGATCTTAAGAACTAAAATCCAACCAATTACTGGTGCTATTAAATACATAGCGCCAAGGATCCAAAAGATGTAGGTCCCAGTAATTGCTAGCCAAACTACTCGTTCGTCAGGATTCTCTGGAGTAAGGGTTTGCGTATCCATAATATACTCAATCCTGCAATTACCATGATAGAGGCGGCAATGCCACCAATGAGAGTCAAAATAAACCCTAGCTTATCGGCTTTTTCTGGACGGCTGGGCGGTGAAAATAGTTGTAATAAAGGATATGCAGAGAAAATATCAGCTTTACCTACATCTATTTTAGCAATTGCAGAGGTAAATACTGCCGTCGCCAGTTGATGATCTCGATGTAAATCTTCTAATTTAGCGGCATCATCGTTACTGTGTTTTAAGCGAGTTTCCCATAGGTCAATTTGTTCAGTTAATGATGCTAGTTCATCGCTAAACCCTGCATTTTCAGTGGCGAAATTAATTAGTTTTTGCATCAATTCGGCTCGGCCATCAATATCATCCACAGATAGGATCACCATTAATTGTGGATCGCAACGTAAAAGGAGTTTCTGGCAACGACTATTAAGTGCATTTAGCATGACTTTTTGTTCAGTTTTTGCAGTTAAAACTTGGGGATGTTGTTGAGCAAAATTACCGCTTAAACTGACTAAGAGTGAGCTGGACTCAGTATATTTGAGCAATAACTGCTGGAATAATTGATCATTCTTAAGTTTGAGTAGATCCGCAGATTGGCTGGCAGTAAGCGACAGGCTAGACTCCAATAGGTGTTGACTGGCTAGCCCGCCTTCAAGTTTGGCTCTGAGATTGACTTGGCTTTGACGAAGGCGCTCTATTGTGAGTGCCACTTCTTTAAATTGATCGAGAGAAACCAGCCCTGTTTTTGATTGGAATGCTAAAATATTTGACTGACTCTGTTTTACTTTACTGGCGAATCCTTCGAGTCCAATTCTGACCCCATTTTCCCGGATAAGGATTTCATCTGTTCTGAGCTGTGACAACATTATTTGTAAATGTTGATATAGTGCCCATGCTTTTTTCTCGGCTAGCTCTGGAGTCGCGGCATTTATAGTGAATTCCATTAAGCCGGTTTGACTGGGTAACTTCAGTTTAGGCATACCTAATGCCGAAGCCGTGATATTTAGTTCTTTAGCCGTTGTACTGAGTAAAATATCGCTCAAAGCAATAGCCTTATAGTTTTCGCGAGGATCAATTGCCGAACTTAAATAAGGTGAACTGCTTGAACTGCTTGCTTGACCAATACTATCTAAACTTACCATGGCGCCAGCACCTGCGCCGGGTAAAATTAATACCCATTTACTGGTGTAGCGCGTTGGAGTAATGAACAGTATCACGAGTACAAGTAGCCAGATCAAAGCTAAAGTTAATAGTACGGTTTTTATGTATAACTTACGGCGCGCTATTGGAGATAAATTGCTGCCATTGACGAGAGCGCGTTTTATCCACAACAGTTGATGTGTCTCATGACGTGCTTTCATCATAATGTCCTCAGTATTAGAGTAAACCCAAAATACTGGTGGGAATCAGCACATCGGTCAGGCTGCGAGCTATCTCTCGAATATTGGTTATACCTGAGTCATAACAGGCTATGCCGTCACCAGGCAGCAGCACTGGATTCATTTGGGGTTGCCAAGACTGACGGATCAAGCTATCCATTGATCGCTCAACAATATCGGTTTCATCGGATAAGGGATTTCGGGTTACTAAAAGTACATGACGGCTAGCATTAGTACTTTGAGCTCCACCTATACAATTTGCCGCTATCGCTCCTGTGAGTAAGCGTGTGCCATAGGGGAAACGCGTTGCTTCAGTGTCGAGCCCAGATTGAGAATTGCTACTGGCTGGCTGTGTTAAATTTGAAATAAAAACTCTTATACCTGGTATAGTAATTTGTGAAGGCCGTACTAGTTTGTCTTGAAAATTGTGGGAACTGGGAACGAGGATTTGATCTCCCGCACTTAATAAAAAATCGGGAACTGGTTCACCGTTCATTACGCCCGTTAAGTCAAAAGAATACTGTTTATCTCCTCGGATAACCCAGACTTGATTTATTTTTGCATCTGGGCGCACACCACCAGATGAACGCAGTGCGGCACTAATAGTTCTGTCTAGTGCTTGATCTCCGCTATGAATTTTATCGTCGTCTTTGATTTCGGTATCGGATTTTTTATTTATCAAATGTTGGCCAGGTTCAAACACGGCACCAAGTACAGTGACCTCTATAGGAGCCCAAGCGATTGGACTGATGCTGATCCTAATTTTATTAGGGTGCATTAGTTGCTCGTTTACCAAGGTTTGAGCGATCTTTGTTTTAAGCGTATTAATATTACTGCCTTTAGCTAAAATCGGCGGTAAATAAGGTAAGTAAATTTGTCCGTTTGCATCAATCTCAACGTCGGCATTGAAATCATCCCCATTAAAAATACTAATATGTAGCTTATCCCCCACAGAAAGCTGTAAGTTAAGGACGGTTTCTTGATAAAAGTCCGCACTAATCACCTGATTTTCATCAGAATTAAGTACCACGCCCTCTGTTTGACTATTGAGTAGTGCGAGATTTGCCTGTCGTTGATAAGGAACTTGTGTACCGAAGTAATGACAATATTGATCTGACTGCTGCTGGCACAGCTTATCTTGTTGTGAGTGCATAGGGGTGGTGCAGGCACTTAAGGCTAAGCAAAGCAGTGCGGAGCTGCAGTTCAGTACTAATGATTGGTTACCTTGACGGTTATTCATGAGCTTCCCCTTGATATTGATGCTTAATTAACTTGCATCGAACTATGGCTTAGATGTGCGATAGCAGCATCTTGGCATTCATAAATAGTGAAGATTTGATGTAGTCGAGTGAGCTCAATTAATGATCTAACATTATCAGATGGGGATAAGAGTAAAATCTCACCATCGTGTAACTGTGCATATTTAAGGGCTGAGATAAGCACTGATAATCCACTTGAATCAATATACTTCACCTCTTCAAGATTAATAATTAGCCGATTGGTACCATTTTCCATATGCCGCAACAAAGCTGCTCTATGAGTTGGAGTATTGGCCATTATCATTTCAGTTGGGAATGTCACTATGCTCGCATTCTGTTTTTCTATCGGGGAGAATTTCATGATGCTTTCCTCTTTAAGGCTGTTAACAATTTAGTATGCATATTGGGAAAGCATTTATTAGGCCAATACTTTAACTATTGATTTTTAATTGATTTTTAATTGATTTTCTAAATTATCAACTCTGTTTATGGTCGGTTAGCAATTTGCATTGCAAATTGCTAACCATATAAAAGTAGTACTCAATTCTACTATGATTATTCTTGTTTGATTAACCTGTTAAATAATGGTCATCACATCACTGTAGTAAGTGTGAATAGGATTTTTTGAATAGTTTCGCCACAAAACTAATGTCGGCGGAGTAAAATTAACCTTAAATGAGTACCAAGCACAGTGGGCTGAAATCGAACTTCATCCATCCAGTTATACATAATCCATAGACCACGGCCATGTTCATTCATTTGTTCTGGGCAATGATGAGGCTCAATCTTAGGCAAAACGGTCGAGTGGTCAAGCAGGTCAACAATAATGCGATCATCATTGCAATGCATAATTAGCACTATTTGCTCTAAGCCCGCTTCAGTATGGTCGAGTATGTTATTAATAGCCTCAAGTACACAAATAATTACTTTAAATCTTTGGCGTTCATGTACATTCTGCAAAAGCATAAACTGTTCTAACTCAGGGCAAAACTGCTGAATACGCCATTGTTCTTGGGTAAGTTTGAGCTGTAAACTATTCATAATACCTCCAGTGTAGTCTTGGCATAAGTTGTGATGGATAAGTAATTAACATCATTGATATATCGTCTTGTATGTTGTTGCATTGCCACAGTTTTAATGCATGACTTAGATGGTGTAGTAATTGCTCACTGCTCAGATTTTTTGCTTTTTCACATAATTGTTGTAAACGGTCTAGACCAAATATGCCAAATTTTTCATGTTTGCATTCGTAGGCGCCATCGGAAAATAGTATTAATCGTGTACCTGGTTTCATCTTAAAATTTTGATTTTTATACTGTATTGCACTGTGTATTCCTATGGGCAACTCAGTTTCGAGAACGAGAGATTCACAATCGGAGTTAGTTAACAGGAGAGGCGAAGGATGTCCGGCACTACAAATCTGCACTTCGCCGTTTGAAGTATTAATCTTGCCTAGAAGCAAAGTGACAAATCGCCCAGTATTATCTGGATCGCTTAGTTCTTGGTTCAATGCATTTACGATTTCATTTGGGGATTGTTGGTGCCAATTTGTTCTTTCCATCGATAAACGCTGCGCTAAACTCACGCTTTGCAGTGCAGCTGTAATACCGTGTCCGGCTGCATCGATGAGATAAAAACCTAGTTGATTTTCACCTAAGTCAAAACATTGAAAAGTATCCCCAGCAAGGTAATTAGCAGGTTGAAATCGATGATGTAACTGCCAATTATTTGGGAGCTCTTGCACTCGGGGTAATAGCTCGCGTTGAACCTTTGCTGCGGATATTAAATCTTTTTGTATTGTGTTCAGTAACGCGGTTTCTTTTTCAAGCCCTTGATGTAACAGTTGATTTTTTTTTGCTAAGTTTTGTTGTAACTGCATGATCCGCATAGCAGCTAGCATTCTTACTTTTAGCAATGCGGGATTGAATGGTTTACAAATAAAGTCATCTGCACCAGCTTCAATTCCTAGTACGATATCTGCTGTTTGATTATTAGCGGTTAGCAAAATGACAAAAGGTGGGAGGTTTACATTCTTCAATATTTGACACAGTTCTATCCCTGTCATACCTGGCATACGCCAATCGCTAATCACTACATGAACAGAACTATGCTTTAAATATGCTAGTGCTGCGTATGCGCTGTTACAGCTCTCGACCAGCCAACCAAATTGTCTCAGTAAGTTACAAATAAATAATCGCTCGCTCTCAGTATCTTCCACTACCAACACAGATAAGATTTCAGGCTGCTGCGTAGTTATTGAGGATAATGGCATAGTACGCCTCCTTTCATAAGGGATGCTCAAGATGAGCAAAATCTATGCCTGTATAATAAATGACTATAAATTTAAGATGATAGGCTGAGTAATTCGTTAGATTCTCAATTATGGCGAGTTAAAAGTTCAGGTTGAAATGACTCAGTTGCAAAATGCAAAACTGTCATCCATAGTAAATAATTAATGCGATATAATAATATTTAGGCCATTGTTTTTAATGTTTTTTAACTAATGGCATGTGAGTTGCTAATGCAGTATTGAGTTGGTGAAATACATCAACCATACAATTTTATGCACTTCATTGATAAAAGGATATTTAGAATGAATAGCTTTCTTGCTTTATTCCCACATGCTTGGCTAACTCGCTTAACATCTTTCTCCGTTATCGCTTTGATAATGATAGGCGTAACCAATACACCAAGAGTAATGGCGTCAGAATCACCAGCAAGCAATAATATTAAACAGGTACTCATTTTTGGCGTTGTTCCTCAGCAATCAACTGCTCAACTCGCAAAGCTATGGCCGCCAATTTTGGCCGCCTTGTCTCAAGGCGCTAATTATGAGTTGCAATTTGCAACAGCCCCCGACATTCCAACCTTTGAGGCTAGATTAAAGGCAGGGGTTTATGATGTCGCTTACCTAAATCCTTATCACTACATAGTATTTCATGAATTCCCTGGCTACCAAGCTCTAGCGCGAGAGAAAAATAAGAAGCTCAAAGGCATCGTTGTTGTTCGGAAGGACTCGCCTATTAAGTCATTAGAACAACTTGAAGGTAAAACGTTGGCATTTCCTGCGCCAGCATCATTTGCAGCAAGTGTTTTGCCAAGGGCGTATCTAAAAAATGCGAAAATTAATGTCGACGTAAAATACGTGGGGTCACACGATTCTGTATATTTATCGGTTATACAAGGGCTTGTAGACGCTGGCGGAGGAGTACAGCGTACCTTTAATAATTTGACCGATACACAGAAGCAGCAACTTAACATACTTTGGAAAACGCCTGAATATACTCCACATGCTATTGCAACTCACCCGCGGGTATCTGAAGTACATCGACAAGCATTACTTGAACAATTTCTAAAACTATCTACAACCCCAGCAGGCCAAGTATTACTTAGTTCAGTGGATTTTTCAGCTTTTACTGCGGGTGAGGATAAAGATTGGGATGATATTCGGTCACTATCTCTCGGGTCGCTATCTAAACCGCTCGGAGAGAAATAAAGTGTCCTTTAGGCTGAAGACGATTGTTGGAATAGCACTGATTGAAGCTTTGCTGCTATTTTTGTTGGTATACACAAGTATTAATTACCTGAAACTATCTAATCAGTCTCAAATTGAGAAGCGGGCTCAGACCACGTTGACTTTGTTTTCGATTGCAGCAAAGGATGCTGTTATAAGTAATGATATAGCAACATTGCAAGCTTTAGTGGAAGAGTTGTTAACTAAAAGTGAGGTACTGTATGTCACGGTGTCTGACCCTAGTCATATTTTAGCCTATGGTGGGGCAGACAAGTATGTTCAAGTTTCACATCAACCCGATACCGAATTAGCTCAAGTACAAGATGGTATTTTCGACTTAGAATATAAGATAGAAGATAATGGTTATCGTTTTGGCACAATTAATATGGGTTTTGAGACTCGCAGTCTTGATGATTTTATTCAGTTGGTAACCACAAAAATCCTCTCAATTGCTGGGATTGAAATTTTATTGGTGGCGTTATTTTCATTACTCCTTGGCCATTACTTGACCCGAAACTTAACCATTCTTACCAATGCGTCTAAACGAATATTGGCTGGTGAGCTTGGGGTGCGAATTCCTGTTAAAGGGAAAGATGAAATCGCTCAAATGGGCAAAGCATTTAACAATATGATTGATAAAGTGGACGCTAGAACTAAAGCGCTAGAAGCAGCTAATATTCGGTTAAACACCATTCTAGACTCTGCCGTTGATGGTTTCGTCATCATTAATGATAAAGGTACTATTACGGACATTAATCCCGCAATTAGTCGATTATTTGGTTATGCTCACAATGAATTGATTGGCCAGAATGTTGCTATTTTCTTACCTTTCGAAATGCGTTCTTCACATGATAGTTTTATTCATCAATATTTAGAAACGGGTGTCACTCAGATTATTGGCACAAGCCGAGAATTGATGGCACAACGTAAAGATGGACAATTATTTCCAATTGCACTATCGGTTTCGCTAATGAAAATCGATAATAAGGTAATGTTTATAGGTTTAGTCAAAGACTTATCTGATGTAAAACGTAAAGAAGTTGCAGCAGCTAAAACCGAATCAGTGCTACTTGCGACTTTAGCTGCAAGCCTAGATAGCTTGATAACCATTGATATAGATGGCCGTGTTGTTGAGTTTAACCTTGCGGCAACGCGATTATTTGGTTATTCACGACATGAAGCAATTGGACGGTACCTTGAAGAACTAATTATTCCCAAAAGCCAACATTCAAGCCATAGAGGAGGAATGGAGCGTTATCGTCAGACTGGTTCTGGCAACATAATCAATAAACGTATCGAGTTATTGGCCACTTGTAAAGCTGGTAATGAAATCCCAATAGAGCTGGAGGTTGTGCCAATCAAGTTAGGTAATGAAATCCTTTTTACCGCTTTTTTACGAGATATTTCCGAACGTAAAGCCAGCGAATTAAAGCTCCAGTTAGCTAAAGAGCAAGCAGAGCTGGGCAATAAAGTTAAATCACGGTTTCTGGCAACAATGAGTCATGAAATTCGTTCTCCACTCAATGCTATTTTAGGCGGTGTTGAATTACTGCTCCATTCTAAACTAAATAAAGAACAGCGGATCCATGCCAACATTACTAGAGAGGCTGGTAGTGCTTTACTCAATACAATCAATGATATTTTAGACTTCTCTAAGATTGAAGCTGGACAAATGGTGTTGGAGTCTAATGAATTTGAGCCAGATAAACTTGTTGCTCAAGTTCTGCAAATTTTAGAGCCAAAAGCCTATGATAAGGGACTGCAGCTCGTTAGCTTTGTAGATCGTAATGTTCCGCAGACATTGCTGGGTGATCGGCAGCGATTAAATCAAGTCATCCATAATTTAGTGGATAATGCGATTAAATTTTCAGTATCAGGAACAATCACCGTCGAAATGTGGATAGCCGATAACCAGCAGTCGTTGATGCAGCTTTTTTGTCGAGTCACGGATTCTGGTATTGGCATTTCTGAGGAAGCGCAGAGCAAATTGTTTAAAGAGTTTAGTCAAGTGCATGATACCCATAACACAAACTATAAAGGTACTGGTTTAGGGTTAGCTATCTGCCGTGAACTTATCACTATGATGGGCGGTGAAATTGAATTAGAGAGTGAACTTGACAAAGGTTGCTGTTTTACTTTCTATGTTTCGTTGCAACCACATGAAGCTAACTATTGCCATAGCTATTGCCCTCCCACCAAGTCACGGGTGATGTTAGCCCACACAGATTTATTATGGTTAAGCATAGTTTCTAAACAATATTCACAGTATGGCATTGAAACTGTTGTAGTTAATAGCTGGGGTGAGATAAAAGAAGAAAGTCTTCTACTTGGAAGGTTTGATCTTGTTCTTCTTGATGAAACTTTTTTATTTGAAGTGGATAAAAATGAAATTAATTGGCTTAAGCAAACCAACCTTAGTGATGAGGGGACCTTAGTTGCTTTAGTCTCGGCGATGAGCTCTGAAATTTCACAATCTTTATCGAATATAGGATTAGACCAAGTTGTTAATAAGCCTTTAAGTCGCTCAATGCAGTTTGCGTTGCTCAGTCAAGATGCACCTAGTAATGAATCTGAAGAAGTGTATTTGGCAGAAAGTTTATTTCAAGGTCATATTCTGCTAGCTGAAGATAGTCCTGCGAATCAAATAATTGCGGGAACAATGCTGACAAAAGCTGGCTTTGATGTCACTTATGCCTGTAACGGTGTTGAAGCTGTTAAATTAATGAATGAAAGAGCCTTTGATTTGGTTCTGATGGATATTCGTATGCCTGAAATGGATGGGCTCGAGGCTAGCCATATTATTCTGTCTACTAATCCTAATCAAATCATTCTTGCTATGACCGCGAATGTGATGAAAGAGGAAGTTGAGCAATGTTATCTCGTTGGTATGAAAGATTTTATTTCTAAGCCTGTTAATCAAAAAATGCTATTAAGCATTATCCAAAAGTGGCTACCTAATGCCAGCATAACACTGCCTATCATTTCTTCGCAGGTTAAGAGTTTTTCTCAAAATTTATTGGACGAAATAATATTGTCAGAATTATCAACTGCACTTGGAAAAGACAGTCTGTCGAATATGATGGCGGTTTTCTGTGAAGAATTATTAGAAAGGGTAGCAACTCTTACAGTATTGGACCCTACACAATTTGAGTTGATTGAAGACCAAGCCCATACTTTAAAAAGTAGTTCTGGTAGTTTTGGTGCTGCTGCCTTATTTTTATTAGCACAACAACTTGAATCTAGTGCGCGTAACAAACAGACTGAAATAATTTATACATTAATTAAACAAGTGGCAATTATAGGTAAAGAGACACATGACGCCTTCATGGAACGTTTTATTCAATAGGGATATATATGGAATATTCAGCGCTATTAGTTGAAGACAGCATGTCATTAGGGGCTTTATACACTGAGTATTTACGCGCTGAAGGTATCAATGTGACTCATGTGCATTACGGTGAAGATGCCTTACGAGAGTTGGTAAAGTGGCAACCAGATCTACTGATCCTTGATATTAAACTGCCTGACATATCAGGGCTTGATATTTTAAAACAAGTGTACGGGAAATATCCAAATATTAGCACTATCATGATCACCGCTCATGGCAGCATTGATATTGCCATTGATGCTATGCGATCAGGTGCATTTGATTTTCTGGTCAAACCTTTTGATAGCAAGCGTTTGTCAATTACAGTGCGAAATGCGCTCAAGCAGAAACATCTGCTTGAGCTAGTAACACAATACGAAAAGAGTCTACCTAAAGGGCGCTATCAAGGTTTTATTGGTGATTCATTAGTAATGCAAAGTGTTTATAAAACAATAGATTGTGTCGCAAAAAGTAAAGCTTCTGTATTTATTACGGGCGAAAGTGGTACAGGTAAAGAAGTTTGTGCGCAAGCAATACATCAAACGGGAAATCGTGCAGATAAGCCGTTTATCGCTCTTAATTGTGCTTCTATTCCCAAGGAATTAATTGAAAGTGAGATCTTTGGTCATTGCAAAGGTGCATTTACGGGGGCACACAGTAACCGTGATGGCGCTGCAACAAGGGCCGATAACGGTACTTTATTCCTCGATGAAATTTGTGAAATGGATTTAGACTTACAAAGCAAACTATTACGTTTTATTCAAACGGGTACCTTCCAACGAGTAGGCGGCACTAAGGAGGAGCATGTGGATATTCGCTTGATTAGTGCGACTAACCGCAAGCCGTGGGAGGAGGTAAAACTTGGACATTTTCGTGAGGATTTATTCTATCGTTTACATGTGATTCCAATAGAATTGCCACCATTACGAGCAAGGGGAAATGATGTTTTACTGCTGGCTAAAAAAATATTAAAAACCTACAGTAAGGAAGAAGGTAAAAATTTTACTGAATTTAGTCCTGCTGCCACGAATACACTTTTAGCCTATACTTGGCCAGGTAATGTGCGCCAACTGCAAAATGTCATTCGCCAAATTGTCGTACTCAACGAAGGGACTACAGTAGAGCATTTAATGTTTCCTCATCCATTGATACAGATTCAATCTAGTTCAGCAGAAAAACAATATAAATGCGATAATGATAGTTTGATATATGAACAGAATGACACTCGACGTGAATCAACTTTATTACTAAATGAATCCAGCAGTCATTCCATTAAACCTCTATGGCTAGTTGAAAAACAAACTATTGAAGGTGCAATTGCTATGTGTGATGGAAACATTCCCAAAGCTGCCGCATTATTGGATATTAGCCCATCAACAATTTACAGGAAACGAATGAGTTGGGAGGAGCTAGAGACTCAACAATAAATAAGTAGTATATAGGCTGTCTTTCTGGTAGCAATTAGACATGATTTTATGTTCTATACTATTATATGTTTTACAATTAGTGGCAGAGCATTACATTGAGTTGTAAGTTTTTTTAGGTAATTCTAGATGAAATTTAGTAGTGTAGAATTTTTATATTTACCATTGTAGTTGTAAAGTAAAATTGAGTAGTCCCAATATAATCGTTATGACTCATTTGGCGTTAACCCTCCATTATTTTTATGGGGCTTTGATTCACTGTAATATTCTGTTATGTAGTTTGTTGTCGCTTAATCTGCTTCTGTAAAATTCCAACAACCCTTTACAGGTACCCACTCAGATTTCAAACTTTTAAAGAAATGCTCCATGGGTGAATTATCCCAACGATTCCTGCGACGACTAATACTTTGCTTAATCAGAAGACGCCATAATAATTTGTCTGAAATTTACGTTTGTGTAATTCAAGCCTTAGTCACTGTGAAACATCACATTTTCTGGTTCCCCTCTTAACTCAAACGCCTTATTCAATGCTTTACATGTCAATTCGCTATCAGGCGATAATGACAACACCCAACTAATAGGTTTACGGGGAAATAAGTCCAGAACAACGGTTAGATATTCCCAACGATTCCCCCCAGTATACGTCACATCGCCACATCATGATTGTCCGGGCTATGAACAGCAAACTCTCGGTTGACCGTGTTGGGGATCGCTAAATGCTCTTGTGTTACTTTCATATAATCCTGTTTTGGCTGCTGGCAACTGATTAATCCCTTTATTCGTTACTAATTGAGCTATCAGAGCGATGACTAATACCATTTACAGCCTTCACAGCATAAAATAGTAAAATAAGCATCAATATAACCTTTTCTGTTTAGGCAATATTTATAGCCACTTCTATGTATATTGAATGCATAACAAATAGCGGAAATAAAATGGCTCAGCTTGAGTTAGATGATTAGCGTAAATTGTTCATAGAGTCTGACATCAAGAGGTGTAGCCTTTTTTAAGATGAGATTATGTTCCTCTAGACGGTTAATTTGCTTCGTCATCTCACGAATTTCAATTTATTCAGGGATAATGGGCGAGGCTTTTAGAGGGCTACCTTGATGCTTTAGTTTTAATTACCTAACCCATTTATCCATAGTTGATTTACCCACGTTTATCGCCTTCGCGGCGCCGGTAGTATGGTTTTATCGAGACTAATTAGGCTGCTTTAAGTTTAAATTCAGCACTAAATGTTTTTGGGGTTGTCGATCTCATCTGTTCATCTAAAGTCATCTAAATATCACCTCTATTTAGGTGCCCCAAATTAGTGTGTTACTACAAGTGGAAAAAAAAATCTTCTTAGTCCAAAATCATAACTCTCTGATTATAAATTATTAGGCATTTATGCTCCTTTCTATGAATTATAAAAATGCTTCGAAATGGAGCTTATTAGTCCTGTTGATTGGATTACTGCTAAGCGCACTATTCACATGGTTGACAGGACGCATGAACGCCCAAACGATTGGCCAAGCATTGCGCGAAAACACGGAGCAAATCAGTGAGAACGTGCTTAATCGTATAACCTTATATCAATATGGTTTACGCGGTGCCCGAGGTTCGATTCTAACCGCAGGCGAGTATGGTATTAGTCGTGCTAGCTTCCATCGCTATAGTTTATCGAGGGATGTGGATCAAGAGTTCCCCGGAGCCCGTGGATTTGGCTTTATTCGCCGAGTGCCCAATTCAGATGAAGCCGCATTTTTAACAAGAGCCAAAAATGACGATTGGCCGGACTTCAATATTCGGCAACTGACCCCCCATAGCGGCGAAAAGTATGTGATTGAATACATTGAGCCGATAGACAGAAACCGTGCTGCCATTGGGTTAGATGTTGCATCAGAGGCACATCGTAAAGCAGCGGCAGATGCAGCTATGTTATCCGGTGAAGTACGTTTGTCTGCGCCAATTACTTTAGTGCAGGCTACGGGGAAACCCCTACAATCATTTTTGATACTACAACCTATTTATCGAACAATTTCTGTGCCTAAAACACCACAAGAACGACTTGCAGCAGGGTATGGTTGGAGTTATGCGCCCTTAGTGACAAATGAAGTGCTCACAGGGTTAGCATTAAATCAAAAGATGACGAAGCTACTGCTTAGCGATATCACCCAAACTGAGCGTCCCATCAGTTTTTTTGAAACACACCCTGATGATGCGTCTCCATTATCGGCATATAGCCACACACTGACGAAAGAAATTTTTGGCCGCAAATGGCAGGTCGAAGTCATTGCCTACCCGGCCTTTATTCAGTCATTACACCTTAATCAACCAAGCTTAGTATTACTGAGCGGCAGTTTATTAAGCTTATTGCTTGCGGCCTTTATCGCTATATGGTCTATCAGTCTACAGCGTAAGCAGCAAGTGCAACTTGAACAGGCAAGGCGCGCTAGCATGCTGGAGCACTCCCTCGATGCCATTATCAGCTATGACTTAACGGGCAATATTACTAGTTGGAACCAAGGTGCTGAGGAGATATTTGGCTATACACAGACAGACGTTATTGGTCATTCAAGTTGCGATTTGATTATCCCACCAAGCATTGTTTTAGAAGAGCAGGTGTTGTTTGCTGAGGTGTTTTCAGGAAAAACGGTATTAAATCAAATATCAACCCATCAACGACAGAATGGCAGCCATGTATCGACTTCGACAACGTCGCTGCCTATATATGATGAGGATAGTGCCATTGTGGGACTTAGCCAAACGATCCGCGATATTACGGCGCAGCAAGAAGCAGAACGATATATATTAAGCTTGAATGCACGTTTAGAACAAGAAGTCACCAAGCGTACCAATGCGCTCCAGCAAGCATTACTCGAAAACCAGACGTTGCTCGACACCATCAATCAACAGCTGCTCTACTCTGCCACCGACCCGAATGGCGTCATTTTAGAGGTGAATGATAATTTTTGTCACGTAAGTGGTTATTCACGCAAACAATTGTTAGGTGAAACCCATGCCATTTTGAACTCTGGTGAGCATGATGCTGCATTCTGGCGCACCATGTGGACCCAAATAAAATCGGGCCTATCTTGGCATGGTGAGATTTGTAATCGTGACCGACACCAAATGCTGAAATGGTTTGATACTGTGATTGGTCCTGTCTTTAATGAAAACGGCAATATAGAACGTTTTGTCGCATTAAGAACCGACATCACAGAGCGTAAATTGGCGCAAATTGAAAAAAATAAGTTAGGTTCGTTATTAACGAACGTACTCGATGCCGCCTCCGAAATGTCCATCATTGCAACGGACAAAAAGGGCGTGATCACGATTTTCAATCGTGGGGCTGAGCAATTACTCGGTTACGCCGCCGTGGATATGATCGGGCTATCAACACCGGCACCGCTACATTTGCCCGAGGAAGTCGCGGCAAGATCAGCTGAATTGTCCAGTGAGTATGGTGAAGATATTCAAGGCTTTGATGTGTTCGTCTATAAAGCGAGAACCCTCGGTTCTGAAACGCGCACTTGGACATATGTGCGAAAAGACACCAGTCAATGCCAAGTCTCTCTCTCTGTCACGGCCATGCTGGATAATGTCGGCGAGATTATTGGTTATTTAGGCATTGCGATTGATATTTCCCAAGTACTACAACAACAAAAAGCACTTATCACTGCGAGTAATCACTTAAGTAAGGCTGCGGAAGTCGCCAAGCTTGGGATTTGGAGCTGGGATTTACGCGATAACTCCCTCGAATGGAATGAGCGGATGTTTGCTATTTACGATCAACCCCTAAGTTTACAGGATATCGGATTAACCTATGAACATTGGCGTATGCGGATCCATTCAGATGATATTGACTTCGCCGAGGCGAAGCTAAAAGCGGCAGTAGAAGAAAAAGACCAATATGACCCCATTTTTAGAGTCGTCAGAACCGATGGCACCATTCGTTATGTGCAAGCTGGCGCCCAAATCGAACGCGATGTCACGGGGCAGGTTACAAAAGTCATCGGTATCAATTTAGATATTACCGAACAGCGGCAATTGGAAGAAACCTTGAGAGAGGCTAAACATGAGGCTGATGCAGCTAATGCGGCAAAGTCTGCATTTTTAGCCAATATGAGCCATGAAATCCGCACCCCAATGAATGCTGTCTTAGGGATGCTGCAATTAATGCAACATACCTCAATGTCTGTGCAACAACAGGATTATGTGACCAAAACCCAAACCGCGGCGAAGTCATTGCTAGGATTACTGAATGATATTCTCGATTTTTCAAAAATCGATGCAGGTAAATTAACACTCGACCTACACCCTTGTTCAATCGAACTGCTTATGCGAGATCTTGCAATAGTGCTGTCGGGCAACCATGGCAACAAAAATGTCGAGGTCATGTTTGACCTTGATCCGGCTTTACCCGCCTGGCTCTTAGCCGACCAACTGAGGCTACAACAGATTTTGGTTAATTTAGCGGGTAATGCCCTTAAATTTACACGCCACGGTCAAGTCACCGTCACCATGGAATGCTTACGTCATGAGGCCAATACCGTTACGGTGCAGATTTCAATTTCAGATACCGGTATTGGTATTAGCGAAGAGCAAATAGAGCGCATTTTTACGGGCTTTGAACAAGCCGAATCGTCAACATCAAGGCGATTTGGCGGTACAGGGCTAGGATTAGCGATAAGCAAAAAGTTAGTCGAACTCATGGGAGGCCAGTTAAACGTCACCAGCCGTGTAGGTGTGGGTAGCCGCTTCTGGTTTGATGTAACGTTCTGCGTCATGGAAGTTGAAGCCACTCAGGCCATTGACCTCAGTGGGTATCATATTTTAATTGTCGATGATAACGAACTTACTGTCGAAATTTTGCATAAGATTTTGACTGACTTTGGCTGCAGTGCAGAAACCGCCTCGGGGGGATATCAAGCGCTTGAAAAAGTAAAACAAGCCAATATAAACGCAAGACCATTCGATGTCGTACTAATGGATTGGCGTATGCCAGATCTTGATGGGCTACAAACGGCTGATTTGATATGTAACTCTCACTCAGATAGCCCTATTCCGCTCATCGTTATGCTCACCGCCTACGGCCATGAGGTGATTAGCGAAAGTCAGCATATAAAAAATGTCCCCTTCGTGAATTTTTTAACTAAACCAGTAACATCACAGATTTTAGCCGAGGCGATAATCAATGCTATCGAAGGCAAAACGATGACAGTGAATCCTATGCCACACTCGCAACAACGGTTATCTACACTCGCCATTTTAGTGGTTGAAGATAATCAACTCAACCGACAAGTGATTGATGAGCTACTGAGTTATGAAGGGGCAAACGTGCAACTTGCCAACGGCGGCGTTGAAGGGGTGTTTCAAGTTTTAGAAAGTGGAAATGTATTCGATATCGTGATCATGGACATACAAATGCCCGATATGGACGGCCTAGCAGCAACACGGCTTATCCGCGCTGATAGCCGATTTGCGGAGCTGCCCATTTTAGCGATGACTGCCAATGCATCCCAAAGCGATAAACAGGATTGCTTCGATGCGGGTATGAATGACCACGTGGGTAAGCCAATCGATATGCTGATATTACTCCCCAGCATTTTGCGTTTAGTGGGACAGGAAGAAGTCCACTCATTAGCGCAACAGCATCAACCAGCGGAGTTACCAGTCCCAGTTGACGATATGGACGATATGCCATTACTGGATGACATCAAGCTGATACTGCGCCGTTTTGGCAATAATCAGGCATTTTTCCAGAAAATGGCGAAAGGTTTTGCACCTGAAATGTTGAAACAACTAAATATATTCAAGCAGTCTACTAAGCTGTTCGAGTATCCCACTGCGGCGGCCGTGGGACATGGTATCAAAGGTCTTGCCAGTAATTTTGGTGCACTGCGTTTAGCCGCTTATGCCGCATTTTTAGAAAAACAGCTCAAACAAAAAGACTTTGAGTTTATTGAGATAAAAGCATGGACCGAACAATTAGAATTATTAATCAATGAAAGTACTCAGCAACTTTCTACCTACATTCCCGAGCCTGAATCGACTGCATTAGCTCAAGATAAAATAGCACATACCATCGATTCTCAAGAATCGATGCCAAGTGCTTGGACTGAACTGAACGCCCTAATGCTCCTCTTAAAAGCGAACAATTTAGAAGCCATGACTTTCGTTGACCGATTAATCAAAAAATTACCACACCATCCACAGTGGATAACACTACAGGGACAAGTACAAGCACTCGAATTCGATAAGGCATCAGACACTTTACGCATCATCATGTTGGAGAATAAATAATGCATCCTACGGAAATCATCCCGCAAGCCAATCGAATGAAGGGAAAAATTCTTATCGTTGATGACCAACCCCTCAATATAAAAATATTACATCAGCTTTTTCATGAAAATTATGAAATGTTTATGGCCACAAACGGAGAGCAAGCCATCAACGTCTGTCAGAATGAACTGCCTGATTTAGTTCTTTTGGATATAGAAATGCACGGTATGACGGGCTATGAAGTGTGTCAACGGCTCAAAGCCGATCCCGCAACAGCCAATATCTCCATTATCTTTGTTACCGCGCATTTTAATGAACAAGAAGAGGTTCAAGGTTTTCAGCTTGGTGCCGCCGATTTTATTCATAAACCTATCAATCCGATTATTACGAATGCAAGGGTGAATAATCAATTTATCCTCAAACAACAAGCCGATTTACTCCAGTCGATTGCTTTACTGGACGGGCTCACAGGGGTTGCGAATCGGCACATGTTTGAGCAACGACTTCCCGAAATATGGAAGTACTGCTGCAGAAATAGTGCACCATTATCAGTGGTGATGTTAGATGTCGATTCATTTAAACTTTTCAACGATCGCTATGGTCATCAGGAAGGAGATCAATGTCTACGTCTCGTAGCGAAAGCGCTACGCACAGCGATACACCGCCCGAACGATTTAGTGGCGCGCTATGGTGGTGAGGAGTTTATTTGCCTATTACCAGACACTCAGCATTTAGGCGCGATGCACATCGCACAACTCATCGTTAACGCAGTGCAAGCCTTACACATCGAGCATTTAGGCTCCAGTTTCCAAGAGGTCACTATTAGTGCTGGCGTTGCGAGCATGCAGCCTCATCGGCATTTAAAATGGCAAACACTTATCGAATCGGCAGATAAGCAATTGTACCTTGCGAAAGAACATGGTCGTAATCAAGTTAGCGGGGTTAGCCTGTTACGGTAAACAGCATTATTGAGTACAAATTGTAAATTTTGATTTTTGAAATTATAAAAACTGAAATTTAACATTCATAGTGTTCGACTGAATTCGGCTACGGCTTTGTAAACCAAAAAATACATAACATTAAATATGTTAGCGTGTGAATCAGACGAGGTAAGTCTGATTCACTAACTCATTTCTGGATAAAAATAAACACACCTTAGCAACAAAGTGAAAGCACTTTGTTTAATTTCATTTTCCTTTCAAAAGAGTGCAGCTATGATGGTTTAATCATAATCACACTTGATAAATTTATACTTCAATAGCTTCTGAAATCCGCAGTGCATCTTCAATCTCGACACCTAAATAGCGTACGGTGTTATCTAACTTGACATGTCCAAGCAAGATTTGAATCGCCCGAATATCCTTGGTTCGACGATAAATCAATGTCACCTTGGTTCTACGCAACGAGTGCGTGCCATACAATTCACTATTCTGCCCTAATTGACTCGCCCAGTTTTTTTACCCTTGAGCGGTAATAGCTATAACTCATCGGCTGATGAATACTCCTTGGGCTAGGAAATAGATAATCCTCAACGGTTAATCCCTTTTCAAGCAACCAAGATGTCAGGCTGTGCTGAGTTTTTGGAGTAATTTCAAACTGAACGTCACGATGGGTTTTACGCTGTATTAATCGCACTCGCGGATTTATTATGCCTGGGTAATGTCTTGGACCTTCAAGTGTAATAAGTCACAGGCTCGCAATTTTGAATCAATCGCCAGATTAAGTAACGCTAACTCAGCAATATTATGTTCTAACTCCAAACGAGTACGAATGCGCCAAATCTCTTCCAATTTAAAAGGTCGTTTTTGTCCCATGGGATGACCTTTATTCCAAGCGTCCATACAAACCTCCTCAGGTTGTAATGAATAGACACTTGAAGTATAGGAAATAGCGCTCTTAACTGAACAAATATGGATTATAAAATCTCATGCATAAATAAAATTAAAGCGGAGTCTAAAAATGAAGCGCTGAATTGCTTTGGGGCATTTCCAAGTTAAATTTTTAGCTCGAATTAGTGAGTTTCGAATTAAAATGTCTATGGGTAACGTCTTAAGCAGAGGCGCGCGCTTTTTGCGCGTCCTGCCGGCTTAACTTGTTATAACGTAGCTTACAAATAACTAGATAAGCAATGCCAGATAGCAAGCCTGTTAAACCACCTAAATAACTGGCATTGTGCATAAAACCTACACGAACAAATTGTACGGGATTAGTTACGTCTGGCCTTACCCATTGCATGTATTGTGATACTGTTTGTTCGTTGACCTGATAATAACCTAATGCAAGACCAGCTAAACCGGTTAAAAGAGCTACAACTATTACAACTAAAAATGATTTGCTTAGATTGCTTGCCATTTGCCTCGGCGAATGGAACATGACCCCAAAAAAACCTAAGACAATAAAAACTAATACACCTATCCACCATGTAGCTAAGGCACCTACATAAGCAGCCCCCAAACGTGGAGTTTCATACGCCCAAGGAATACCGAATTGCTTAAACTTGAATTGGGTAAAGTACTCTTCTGAAAATGTATAACTTATTTGGTCGTGCAACATGCCATAAATTCCTGCTACAACCGCTGCGAAAATAAGCATTAGAAAGTAAACACCTATTTTTTGGATTATTCTCATACTTTCCCTACGTTATAACGTTTAGGTTAAGGGGCTGCGGCACGCAGTCCAAGTGAGCGAAGCGAACGATTTGAACCGCTTGTTATACGCAACCACCTCATTATAAAAATAGTATTAGCTAGCGCACATGCTCAAAACGTAAATTATCCTCACTAACTCCAGTTTCTCTGAAACCACTAGAAATCAATACTCTTTTAGACGCTTCGTTTTCAGGTGAGGTGTGAGCAATAATGCTTTTTGTATTTTTAAACGACAATGCATGAGAAACTAACGCAATTACTATTTCTTTTGCAAAGCCAAGACGCTGCCACTCTGGTAATACAGAGTAACCGATCTCTACGGTACCTTTATCATCTGGAGGTCCGAAATAACCACCTGAACCAACTAAAGATCTTTCTCCTGAAACAGTATCAATATTAATTGCGTACCATCCATACCAACCTTCGACAGCTTTTCCACCGCTTTCGAAACAAGATAGAAAGAACGACATTGCATCCCGATCATATTCTCCAGTCGGCCAGTCTTCTGAAACAATTGAATTCAACTTGGCAGCAAGTAAGTGTGGTGTTTCAAGCTCTATTCGAATGTGCGTAGCTGAAGATGATATTAATTCAATACGATTTGATTTTATGTTGTCTATAATTTTTATTTACTCCAGAGTTAGAACTAGTGATGTATAACTTCTTAGTATTTATGCGCTGCGCTGTTTGCAGGGTATAAAACGCTTGTTGTGGCCGCAGCCACATCCGTGTAAATGGGTATGAATGATGCTATAGGAATTTGCTTTTTTGCGGTAGCGGTTTTTTATGCCGTTTGGTAGGTAATTACTTGATATCGTTTTAGCTTTCTCATTATTTCACGCTCACTATCGACTGATTACTGACCTTGGTTGACTGCATTTGGCCCCACATTTAGGCTGACACTTGCACCCTATCCCCTCATAGGTTTAACCCCATAAGGCAGGCTGCTTTTTGCAGTCGGTCATTTCGCTTCGTCTTGTGGAAGTGGCTATCCTGACATGCGTACCGGCTGGCTTTTGAAAGATCAGACGGTCATGACTTCTAGGTTGAAAGTAACCTCGTGACATTAGCTTTTATATAGCCACAGCTTTATTCGCCCTACTTGCATTTTTAACTTTGAAACAAGCTTTGGGGCAAAAATATGTTTACTTTATGCCCCCTTTCAACGTTTAACTTTACAAGAATAGTTCACGATCCCTAAATCGTTGTACCGCTCGGCTCTCCTCTTTCGTTAAAGAGGCCGGTGTCTGTAATGGTTTAACCTGCTTCATTGTCTTCACCGCTTTAGGCTTTGGCTTCGCTGTTGGTTTTCTTTCTGGCAGACGCTTTTGCTTTACTTTTACGGCTAGCGTTGGAGCCTCATTAGTTTGAGGTATTAAGGGTTTAAGGGGTTCAGACTGAGTAAAAATGCCTTTGAAGACAGCCCCAATAATCTCAGCGGCTTGCTCTACGCTATCATCCCCAACATGGGTATATCGTAACGTCATAGTGACTTTTTTATGCCCCAGTAAAGAGGCCACCATCGGAATACTGCATCCGTCCATGACGGCATAACTTGCAAAGGTATGCCTTAAATCATGCAATCTCACATCTTCAATCCCTATCTGTTTTCGCAACCTTAGCCATAGCGACTGTACCAATGAAGTGGAAGCGCCCTGTTTCATCGGAAAAAGTTCTGTATTGGCCTTACAGTAATAGCGACTTAATATGTCAACTGCGGCTTGACCAATATAAAGCACTTTTGCTCCCGTTTTACTGTCGGGTAAATGCAATTCATTGCCGCGAACATACTCCCCTTTTAAAAAGGTTATTTCCGATAATCGGCAGCCTGTTAGCAGTAAAAGCCGCAAAATATCAGCACATTGAGCAATACTGCCGCCGACCGCTTCACATTCATCAAGCGCCACAGATAAACGCTGCATTTCAGCAACACTCAAAAAGCGATTTAATACCCGCCTTTTGTTTTGCCGAATACCAATACAGGGATTAGTCAGGCAATGCCCCTGCCTCAATGCTAACTTGAAGACGGATTGTAATGTATCAAGGTTACGGTTCGCGGCACCTTTGCGCGTTTTACTTATTTCATCAAACCATGCTTGCACCATCTTATGGTTAATCATGTGCAACGGGTAACGGCCAAAATGAGCTAACAAGCGTCTATTCAGCGCGGGCAAGACTGACCGTTTTGTACTGGGTTTCCAGTGTTCAAAAATCATCGGCTTCCATGTTTGTTCAACAAACACATCAAAACGAGGCGAGGCGAAGCACTCATGCTCGGTTGAGTGTGCTCCTCTCGCCATGCTTGAA
>NZ_JAUOEU010000035.1:0-45278 GCF_031932105.1 Shewanella sp. SP1S1-7 | reverse complement strand
CCCGCGACCGGGGTGCTCAGTGGCACGCCGAGCAATGCGGACGTGGGCAGTCATGCGGTGAGCCTAAAAGCGACCGATGCGGGCAGCTTAACGGCAGAGCAGAGCTTTACGCTGGTGGTGAGCAACGTCAATGATGCGCCAGTTATTTCTGGTACACCTAGCATTAAAGTTGAGGAGGATACTGCTTATAGTTTTGTGCCTGTAGCGAAAGATGAAGATGAAGATGATTCTTTAACTTTTAATATTGTTAATAAACCCTCATGGGCTGATTTCAATTCTGCTACCGGGGCATTAACTGGAACTCCTTCAAATGACGATGTTGGTATTACGACAGGTATTGTGATCTCAGTTTCTGATGGTGCGATTCAAGTTGATTTTCCTGTATTTGATATCGAAGTTGTCAATGTAAATGATGCGCCAGTGTTTGATTCTATGCCTGTTATTGAAGCAATTTCGATGGCTCCGTATCAGTATAAAGTTGTCACCTCGGATATAGATTTAGATAGTGAACTAACTGTTGCGCTTGAGTCTGCACCCAATTGGTTGGAGTTAACTGCAAGTAATAAGTTGGTAGGTACTCCTCCTTTAGATGCTGCTGACTCCTCTTTCAGTGTGGTGTTAAGTGTTACTGACGGGATTATAGACACTCCTGTGTTGCAAGAGTTTACTCTGGTTGTTAAGCAGGCTACTGAGACAAGTGTTGCGTTTAAGTTCTACTTTTCACCCGGTACAGCGACTGTTGATCAAAATGTCAATTTGATGATTGAGGTGACCAATATTGGCTATGCCCCATTGAAGGGATTAGATTATCAAATACACATAGATCCTGAGTTGAACAGTACAAAATTACCCTCTATTTGTAGTGAAATTACTGTTGGACTAGTAAGCTGTCATCTTGCTGATGATCTTGCTATTGGTATGACAGATACCCGTGCTATTGAACTTAACGTAGTTTCTGTTGAAACTGGTTTTACAAATGCGTCAATAGATCTGAGCGCCAATAATCTGGTTGATGCAGTTATACCTAAGAGCGCGAGTCTTTTATTAGCGAATACTTTGTCTGCCTTGTCTGGGCAAGTAATCACAAGCGTTCCTGCTGATACTGGTGTTATTGCGGATATAAATGGTGATGGACTGAATGACCTATTGGTGTATTTGCCATTAGAACAGTCAATACAATTAATGATCAATGACGGTGCAGGAATGCTAGTTTCGACTAACAAGCTAGTCATGAGCCAATTTGTTAGTTCTATGGCAGTTGCTGATCTTAATGGTGATGGAGTTCCTGATATTGTCACTATAGGAGGAAAAAACGGTGGGAATAGAGCTTATATTTTAGATGCTGACTTAAACGTACTGTTTGAAGATGCATTGGATGCAGTAATTGCCGACCTCATCTTAATTACTGATCTCGACTCTGATGGTGACCCTGAGGTTATTTTAGGAGGAGTCAATCAACCTACAATTGCCTTGTATTCTCACGTTGGGTCAGGCGAAATAGGATTACAGTTACTCAATGTCACAGTACCTTTTAATCTTGATACTAAAGTTACACAAGCACTTTCAAGCTCTATTCTAAATGTAACTGATACACCCACGTTACTATCCAGTAATAGTGGCGGTGTTAGCTCTATGGCTATAGTGAAAACAATGCTTGGCAATCAGCTTATTGTCTTCATTGAGGGTGAAGCTCCGATCCTTTACCAATATATTGATGATTATTGGGAAGGTGAAAAGGTCGCTTCGTTAAGTTCTGATGTGACACGTGTGGTGGCAACTGATATTAATGCTAATGGCCAAGCAGATCTATTCGTGTTCGATAAGGAAGGTTGGCACCTTATTTTAGATGCGCTTGGTGCCGAAGCCGTTCATAGTTCTGTTGCATTTCCATTTGTAGATAACCTAGTTGTTGTTGATCTTGAGGGAGATGGTATCGCTGAGATACTGTTACAGACATCGAGTGGTGTCAGTATTTGGCATTATCACAGTGTGAATGATATTCGGCCTGATGATGCGTTAATCGTGAGTAAGAATATTGCCCATATAGAACTCGTTGACCTCGATAACGACGGCGATTTAGATATTGTCGTATTTGATACTCAAGTGGGAGTGTCTATTTGGTATGTAAGCTCTACTGGTGCCATTGGACGTCAGGATGTTGATTTAGCTTTATTTGCAGATAGTACTTCGTTTCCAAAATTGAAAGAAGCGTCCATAGTCACTTGGACTGTTCAGAATAAGGGCATAGGGCAAGCAACAGAAGTTACGCTCGAGGTTACTTTAGACAGCCAATTACATTTGACTCAAATAGCACCCGGTTGTTCACTGTCAGATCTGGTTCTAAGGTGTTCAATCGGCACGTTAGCTGTTGGTGAGAGCCGTACTATCGAGATATGGGTGACTCCATTTATCAGTGGCAATTTGCGTATGAACGGTAGTGTTAATAGTCTTGAACATGATGTGAGCACCACTAATAATCAGCGTGAATTACAGTTAAATGTTATTTCACCTAAAGAGAATAACAGTGGTGGTAGTGTTCCATGGTGGGCGGTCGTTATCTTGATGCTGTTCATGCTGAGGAATAATATTTATTTTAAATCAAGACTTTAATAATAAAGTAACGATAAGTATACGGGGCTGTTAGGCTCTGTATATTTAGGTTTATGGAAGTAAAGTTATAGTTAAGGGATTTGTAATGGGAATAAAAAACTTTAGTTTTAGTGTAGTCACATTGAGCATTTCATTATTATCGTTCAATACCCTTAGTGAGTCACAGGTTTCATCTACATTACAAGATGACGGATTATTAAAGTTAATGGGAAAGTTGGAGTCAGTTAGAGATCCTAAATGTCACGCCACTGCTACACGATTAGAAGGGCTTATTTACGGGACACCGCTCAGTGAGGAAGCGCGATATATCAAAGCTGAATATCAAAAGCGACTTATTCGCAGTATTTGGCTTAAAACTGCAGACGCGAATCCAAAAGCCAACAGTCTAACACTAATGCAGATCAAAAATGTTGTTTCTGATTTATTTGAAACAAAGGAGCAGTCTTCAAAGTGGTTAATTAAGACGCCTAATAAAATAGTGGAAGTTGAAGCGAGAGATAAGAAACATTATGGTTCTATCGCTTACAGTTTCAGGGCTATGTTAGCAGTACAGCAAGATGCCTTGCTTGACTTAGATGTTAATTTACCACCTCTTGCAGATGATGCGATTCAATTTATTACCCAAGAGATCGATCTTGTAACCTTGTCTGTATTAAAACAAGCTGACCAATTAGCACGCAATCAGGATCAATATACTGTATCCGTACAAAATATTTCTGATAGCTGGTTAAGTTTATTCCCCGAAATAACGCTTAGAGCGGTGATTAATACCGCTTCGAAAGATATAAAAACGCAGAGTCAATCGTCCAAGTCAATTGTTAAAACAGGCATGTTAAATGAGCTATTTGACTTAAAAATCAACGCATTTCAGCAGTATAATCAAGTAAGCAGCACTCTTTTTGCTCGTAATTTACAAGTCTATTTTGCTAAGCTCGCATTACCTAAAGACTCACTACAAGCAACAGAGTTTAAAAAGTACTTCACTGAGGCTATGGTCGCTTTTTCGGCGAATTTTTATTTGTTGGCTCAGTCGCAAGTCACTGATGGAAAAGTAATTCGCGAAGTGGATGTGGCAAAAGCTGTAGATAAAATTTTACCCCATAGAGTTAACGAATATGAAGATGTCATTTTTTTTCCCAATTATCCATTAGCTCAACAAGTCGATATCGAAGCTTATGATATGGATTCTTTTCGCGACTCAGGGTTACATTGGCTATATCTTAAAGATGCACTCGCCGATCTTGGCGATAGAGTAACGCTTGAAGCCGATCCTTACGCAGCAGAGTTGTTGACAGAGGCAATAGCCCACTATGGTGTGTTACTGCTTCGAACAGCTGGCAATGAGGGTAAGCTACTAAATCAAACTGAGTTGCACTCAGATTTAGTGACCGCAGCTTATGAGAAGATTAATAAAGAAGTCGATTCTTACCATCAATACCAACCAAAACCTGCTATCGAACCTGTCATTAATTCAGCTGATAACACCGAAGAGGTTACGAATCATTATTTTAAAAATGTAACAGACAAGCAGAAAATTAATGCGGAGCATAGATCTTCTGACTGGTTGAGCCGTCAACTACGTAGTTATCTGAGCAAAGATGCCACAACTGGGATCAGTACAATCCCCCCTGCATTTGGTGGGGGCGGAGTCGCAGCAGAAGATCTGAATGCCGATGGACTGGCTGATATTTTAATACTAAGTGGATTGGGAAATAAACTGTATTTGAATCGTGGTAGCTATTTTGAAGATGTTACAGCGACTTCTGGTTTGAGTAATGTTAGTCAGCGTAAGCCCACACAGGGGAAAACAGGCCTAGCGGGGGAGCCACGTCAACCTTTGATTGCTGATTTCGATAACGATGGAGATCAAGATATTATGATCACCTATGTTGATGAGCCACATCGAATTTATAGCAATAATGGTGATGGTACATTTGTTGAAATGACCACAAAAGCACAATTAGGTGGGGCAGGACATGTGGGAGGACCTGCGACGACTCTTGATGTTAATAATGATGGGTTACTTGATATATACATTGAATATTTTGGTAATTATTTGAAGGGCGATTTACCCACGTTAAAACGTCGCAATAATAATGGTGATGCTAACGAGCTATTTATCAATAAAGGTAATTTCGTATTTGAAAAGGCCAAGGATGCTCTTGGAGCTAATAATACTGGCTGGGGGCAAGCTGTTACGCATACTGATTTGAACATGGATGGTTGGCAAGATCTTATTGTAGGCAATGATTTCGGTGTTAATGCCTACTACCTTAATCAACAAGGAAAAGCATTTGTGGATTATGCTCCCCAACTAGGAACCGATAAACCATCTTATACTATGAATCTCAGTCTGAGTGATCTTAATGGTGATGGTATTGCTGATATTTATGTTTCTAATATTGTTACTATGAATAAAGATCAAAAATATGTGTTACCAAGTGAAGATACAAAGGCTGAGTTTAATCCTGATAAATTAGCTAATATGCGAGTTGTGGAAGGAAATGATTTATTTATTTCTAAACTAACGAACAAGGGGGCTTTACATTATCAGCCTAGCAAAAAAGTGGGCCGTGGCTACTCATCTACAGGATGGGCATGGGATGCTGATTTTTTTGATGTGGATAACGACGGTGATGAAGACTTGTATGTGCTAAATGGTATGAATGATTATTATGTGTATTCATCTCAGAATCCTTATTATTCTGACCCAAATACGGGGGAGAATATGACTGGATATTTTCCTGATGCATCTAAGGCAAGTAATGTTTTTTTTCTAAATACCAATGGTGGTCTGGCAAATATGTCAGCTCAGAGTGGTTTAGATATAATCGCAAATTCACGTTCGGCAGCTTATCTTGATTTTGATAACGATGGCGATCTAGATGTCATAGTGAACAATTATCATGATAAAGCACAGCTATTTGAGAATCAGGCTAATACTCTTAATAATCATTGGTTGAAGATCCGTTTAATTGGTTCACCTGAAAATGGCGTTAATTTAGATGGGATTGGTGCTCAAATTATCGTGGGGTATGGTGATAAGGGGTATAGCTGGCGGCAAGTGTCGGGTAGTCAAGGGTATATGTCAGTGCACCCGAAAGAACAATCCATCGGTCTTGGCAAAGCAACTCTAGCTAAAGTGGTTATCATTTGGCCCAATGGTAAACGTCAAGGGTTAGATAATGTAAAAGCTAATCAATCCTACACTATTAAATATGAGGCGAAAGCTGTTCAGTGATGCGTTTATTTCTGCTATCGATAGTGCTGTTGAGTTACAGCGCTATCGCCGATAGTTATTCTTCACTTTTTGAAGCTAGGCGTGGTTGGTTCAATGAGCGGAATATTCTCGATAGCGCGATCAAAAAAAATGGGCAACCCAAATACGTTAATTCGTTAATTGCTGCTGAATCACCCTATTTACTGAGTCATTCGCTACAACCTGTCAATTGGTTGCAGTGGCAAGCCAGTTTTGAGCAAGCGTTTGCGAGTGAGAATAAACTGATATTTATTTCTATCGGCTACGCAACTTGTCATTGGTGTCATGTGATGGCACAGGAAAGCTTTAATTCTGAAGCTGTGGCGGCCATGCTAAATCGACATTTTGTGAGCATTAAAGTCGACCGTGAACAATGGCCATTGGTCGATAACCGTTACAAGCTTGCTTTAGAGCTTTTAAAGGGGGAGGCCGGGTGGCCAATCAATGTGATCTTAACGCCGCAAGGTAAGGTCATCTGGGCGGACTCTTACCTTCCCGAAAGCCAGTTTGTTAAAGTGATTAGCGCCCTAGGTCAGCGGTGGCAAACAAGCCCTGAATCTTTGCTCGCTGTCGCGGATAGAATATCGGCACAGTTAGCGACACCTTTTAATCCCGTGAGCCCTAATCATTTAGATCCAAATGTTGTCATTCGTGAGCTCAATGCTAAACGGTTAAAGACTTTGGCGGATGAAGCTCGTCGTAGTGGTCCAAGATTCCTTCGAGAATATTGGTTGTTGGGATTATTAGAACAATATCTTGCCTATGGTGATGAGCGCATTATTGATGTAGTAACACAGCATGTTGACACTATTTTATTGAGCCCAACTTATGATGCCATCGAGGGCGGTTTTCATCGTTATGCTGTAGATGGATTGTGGCAACAACCTCATTTTGAAAAGATGCTTTACACACAAGCATTTATGGTCAAAGTACTTGCGCGCCTCTACCTCATTACGGCTAAACCTCAGTATCTGTCAGCGATGGAGCAAACGATCAACTGGGTTGACAGTTTCTTATATCAACCCTATGGCCGCTCATCTGCAATGTCAGCTATTTCTGATGGCGGAGAGGGAAGTTATTACCGTTTTATTGAGACTGACCAAGCATTATTATCAGATGCAGGGTTTAATTTTTATGCCAATAGTCAGCCGAATTTAGTGGCATTAGCGAATTTAGATATGGATTGGCGCGATAATCAATGGCACCGGAAATTGGTCGCGTTACGCCATCAAAATGTTGCGCCCTTGGTCGATGAGAAAATTATCGTCAGTTGGAATGCGATGTATATTGATGCATTGGTTGATGCTTATCAGGTGACGAATAATGAGCAATTCTTAGCGACAGCCTCAGACATTGCCGATCAACTTTGGCTGATGGCGCGTCGTAATAATAAGCTGCACCGAATTGTTTTCCAAGGACGAGCCAGCATTGAGGCTACTTCTGAAGATTATGCTTGGTTTGCCAAAGCATTACTTAATTTGAGTCTCTATAAAACACAGTATCAATCTAATCTTGTCCAACACACTTCGGCTGAACATGCTAATAGGTTTTCTATTAGAGAACGAGCAGTTTGGTTGTTGGATGCATTGGTTAAAGATTATCGCTTTGAAACGTTACTAAAATTGAGTAACGATGGGGAGTTACCGTCGGTCTACTCGAGCGTTTATCAAGCGATGGCTTTAGGGCGCAGGAGCTTGGGCAGCAGGGAATATCGAACGATTGCGGATCAACTGATAAAGAATCATAGCTCGAAATCCGATGATATCGAAGGCAATTATAGTTTTTGGGCGGCGGCCGCACAGCAAACGGATAGCCCAGTTTTGCGAGCATCTTATTTTGCGAAAGGACATGGAAAGGTTTCACTGGTTCGTCGTGGGGACCATATGGAGGTTAAACTCGATTTAGAGTCTGGTTGGCATGTAAATGCAAATCCTAGTACCAATGAAAAACTGATAGCGACTGAAGTTGAAGTGGTAGGCGATGCTGCAGCTTTTAAGATAGGCTATCCCAGCCCACAGCTTAAGCAACTAGGTTTTAGTCAGTCACTCTTGAAGTTATACGACGATCAAACAAGCATTCTTTTACGCCCGACGTCTTCTTCATCAGTGAACATATCTGGCCCTACCAAGGTGAAAGTACGACTACAAGCCTGTTCAGACAAGCTCTGCTTATTACCTGAAACTATTATCTTATTGCTTTAATTGAGATGTTGTATACATGGGTGATGTGGCCTAACAATATTGGTCAGGCATTAATACATTCTCGTGTTCGCCACCAATGGAGTTTATTCAAACCAATATTGTGGGAACATACACGCTGCTCTAGGCATGCCGTGGCTACTATCAAGCTTTAGAACAAAAAACAACAGCACTGTTTTCGATTACATCATATTTCTACCGATGAGGTTTATGGCTCCCTTGGTGAGACGAGGTTATTTAGTGAAATCAGCGCCTATGATCTCAGTTTTCCCTATTCTGCTTGCAAGGCTTCGGCGGATCATCTGGTTCGTGCTTGGCATCGCACCTATGGATTACGGATAATTATTACTAACTGTTCTAATAATTATGGCCCTGTTCAATATCCTGAAAAGCTAATCCCTTTAATGGTGAATAATGCGTTATTGGGAAAACCACTACCCATTTACGGCAATGGCCCGCAGGTGCGGGATTGGTTATATGTCGATGATCATGTTAAGGCGTTATTTTTAGTCGCGACAGAGGGGCTGCTTGGGGAGACCTATAATATTGGTGGCTCAAATTAATGCACTAATCTTGTTGTGGTGCAGTTAATTTGCGATTTCTTAGAAGAACTTGCATGGATTTAGAATCTAGGGTGTTGCAGCACAACTGCTAGATCCTTGCTGCTACGGAACGTCACTGCGTGACTTACGGTTTACAGTACGGGCTTCGCTCTGACGGTGAGTGAGCTTGTGAGTCCCGCAATCTGTCCACCGTAAGCTCAGCATCTCGTTAGCCGTGAACAAAGTGTCGTAATCTAAGATCACTGCTTTACGTCATATTTCAAACCTAAACGGGACTAAGGGTAATGCTGAGCCATTTGGTTGGATTATCACTTTTCAGATTTAGTGGTTTGCCATAGGGGCAGATCAATAAATCATAGCGTTCAAGCTCTGTTAAATGGCCATTCTGGTCCAATATAACGGGTTCTAAACACAAAAGTAATTGCAGTGGCATGCCAACATTTTGCTCCTGTTCTGTGTTGAGTGTGTTTCTGCTTGAACCATAGGTAAAAGTGTCGTTAATGGAAATTTTTTCGATATTAGAGCGGTATTTTCCCCGTTTGGTCATTACATTGAAATCGAGAACTTTGTCACCCAGTAATTGGCTCTCAATTTGAGTTTCACCCTTAAAATTAAAAGGGGCATCATTGGGGATTAATATGGTGCCGCTATTGAGATTATCCCCTTGAATATGCAGTTTAAGTCCCTCACCTTCGAGTAAGCATAGTTGCCTGTCTATGCCAATAAATGAGGAAAAGGGTCCGTTGCTACTAATGCTGGCTATGCTTATTCGATAATCAAAGTTGGATAAATCCGCATTACTTGGGGAAATAAGTAACTGTTTGGTACTGCCGCCGCCATTTTTCCATGGTGTTGATGGGCAATCTTGGTAGCGGAGCAGTTGCGTGTGTTTATTTGAAGCCATTCCTTCGTCTCTGTATTTACCTTGAGGTTGATTAATGATGCTCGCTCATCCTTGAGCGTATACTTGTTCTGCTATTGTTTCTTTTTCAATACATAATTAGCGGCCAGATCACCGGTAATTCTTTTGCCTTCAGTATCTAATATGATCAGTTGATTCTCGCCGACCAGATATTGTGTGCCATCTTCCAAGGTGATTTTTTGGCCTTTCTCATCCCACGCTGCTTTGCCCATCAGTTTTAAAATCTTCTCATCTTTGCCCAAATAAACCGTTTCTTGAACAAAGCTATTATCAGATTGTAATGTGATCAGGGTTTGAATACCTTCGCAACTGGCGCAAGGCAACACACCTTCATAGCTGCCTGCCCAATCGAGTGAATTTTGACTGGTATCGCCGACAGGGACGGTTTTAGCGGCTTCTGTTTGAACTTGGGTCGTATCGACTGCTGTGTCTTCTTTTGGGGCTTCAGAGCAAGCCGTGGTAAATAAGGCCAGAAGTGCGATGTAACATAGTGATTTGTTCATAGTGGCTCCAATAGCATTTCAGGGTGTTATGGATTAAGTGTATTCATCATACCCGTCAAGGTTGGCAGAGCCTAACTTTGACTATTCCTAATTTATAACAATAGGTTAAGTTTTGTGTATTTGTATTCCACGTGGCGAGAGTGTTAGTGATTAGCCTAAAGTCTGTAACTAATAAGATGATAATTTATCCTTTGAAACTAGTCACTTTCGAGATTGAATCTATACTAAAGCTTAACTATTCATCGTAGACGGTGGTTCTGTGGCGTTATTTAAGAAAAGTGCTGATGTTATCGAGGATAAATCCCATAAGCCTAAACAAGGCATTTGGAAAGTTGCCATTATTGATGATGAGCCTGGGATCCATGAGGTGACTCGATTTGCCCTAAAAAATCTGACCTTAGATAATCGGGTATTACAGTTCTATTCCTGTTACAGCGCTGCGGAAGGCTTAGCGTTACTTCAAACCGAAACAGATATCGCATTGGCTTTTATTGATGTGGTCATGGAAACCGATCATGCCGGATTAGAGCTAGTTCAAAAAATCCGTACTGAGTTAAATAATCACAGCACCCGCATCATTTTACGTACAGGGCAGCCGGGACAGGCGCCTGAAGATCAAGTTATTCGGGACTTTGATATCAATGATTACAAGGCCAAGACAGAGCTTACCGCGGCTCGGCTTAAGTCTTGTGTCTACACTTCACTGCGTTCCTATCGCGATATTAAAATCATCGAGCAAAGCCAGAAGGGGATGGAGAAAGTCATTGCCGCCTCCACCTCTGTACTTAAAAGCCACACATTACATAATTTTGGCAGTGCGGTGCTCGAACAGACTTTACAGTTACTCAATCTTGAAAGCTCAGCCCTGTATCTCACCAGCTATCATCAAGACCTTTACCTCGATACCCAAATGAATCTTCTGGCCGCTACGGGTGAGATGATCAGTTACTGCGAAGGTGGCAGCGTTGAGACGCTACCAGGGGATGTACGTGAGTATATTATCGAGGCTATCGCGCTAAAAACCTCGCTCGTTCGTGACAATATTTACGTTGGGTTTTATGAGCTAAGTGGCCATGTCACCAGTATTTTATACTTGCAGCACAACACTAAATTAACGGATTTTCAAGTCAGTATTCTTGAGCTATTTGCGGCGAATGTGAGCTTAACTTTCGAGAATTTGTCGGGCCGTGAAAATGTGCAGCAGACGCAAAGGGAGCTGATTTTAATCATAGGCGATGCCATTGAGCAGCGTAGTAAAGAGACCGGAGCCCATGTACGTCGGGTTGCGCGCATGACTGAAATGCTCGCGATTGCCATCGGCATGCACGCGGACTTTATCGAAACGATTCGTTACGCCGCGCCTTTGCACGATGTGGGTAAAATAGGTATCCCTGAGAGCATCTTACATAAGCCAGGCAAACTTGATGCCGAGGAATGGGCGATCATGCAAACTCATGCCGAGAAAGGCTATAACTTGCTCGCCGGCTCAAATCGTATTATTGCCAAAATGGGTGCCCGAATTGCTTATACCCACCATGAGCGTTGGGATGGGCAAGGTTATCCCCGTGGAATTGCTAAGGAAGAAATCCCCATTGAAGGCCGACTCATGGCGATTGTCGATGTGATTGATGCGTTGCTTTCCAAGCGCAGTTATAAAGAGGCGTGGTCAGTCGATGCGGTACGAGAGTATATTTTGGCGCAATCGGGTAAGCAGTTTGACCCCGTATTGTGTGAAGCTAGCCTAAAACTGTTAGATGCGTTTGCCTCCCTACATATCCATATTCCGGACGAACCGCTATGACCCGAATGCTTGATCGAATTCTATTTGATGTCAGTAAGTCTCAGGTTATTGATGAGGGCGATCTCATTCAAGCCTCGCAACTTATTGTGAGTTCAATCTGTAAGGGATTACATATCTCGCGGGCGGGCATTTGGTTGTTTGGTCAGGATAATCAGACTATCGCTTGTTATTATTTACTCGACCACCAACAGCCACAAGAAGCGTTAGTGCTCACTCGCACGCAGTTTCCCCATTATTTCAGCTTACTCGACAATGAGCGCACCATTGTCGCTAATAAGGCGCAAACGGATCCTGCCACCAAAGAGTTTGTCGATACTTACCTGAAACCGAATCAGATCACCTCTATGCTGGATAGCCCCATTCGTCACCACGGCAAAATGGTGGGGATTATTTGTTCTGAGCATCAAGGTGAGGCGAGGGAATGGACGCGGGATGAAAAGGCATTTGCTTCGGCACTGGCCGATCTCTTTGGCCGAGCCATGAGTGCTAAAGAGATCCTCGAATACCAACAACAGCTCAAACTCATCAATACCGATTTGGAGCATCAAGTTGAACTGCGAACAACCGAACTCGAGACGGCCCTATCGACCTTAAAATCGACCCAAAAGCACTTAATTGAAAATGAAAAAATGGCCGCCTTAGGTAGCTTAGTCGCCGGTGTGGCCCACGAGGTGAATACGCCGCTGGGTATCGCGGTAACATCCGTGACCCATTGTTTGGATGAGTTATCGCTACTAAAAGGGTCATTCGAGAAAAACGACCTCGATGAAGATAAGTTTGTCAGTTTTATCAATACAATGCAGGACGGTTTATGTTTAATTGAGCGTAATCTTTCCCGCGCCGCAGAACTTGTTCATAACTTTAAACGCACTGCCGCAGATCAATCGATATTGGAACGTGAGCGCTTTAATTTAAAGAATTATATCTTCCAAATATTTAGTTCGTTAAAGCCCTTAATGCGTAAGAAAAACATCACTTTAAAAGTCGAACTTGATGACAATATTTTCATTGATTCCTACCCCGGCGCCATCGCTCAGATTTTTACCAATTTAGTCGCTAACAGTTTTCGCCACGCTTTCCCTGATGATTTTGTCGGAGATAAACAGATTGTCATTGTGGTTGAAAAGGAGGGATCGCAGATCAAGATGACTTATCAAGACAATGGCATCGGCATGTCCGATGAGGTGAAAGCCAAAGCATTCGAGCCATTTTTTACCACGGCGCGCCAAAGTGGTGGCACAGGTTTGGGGATGTCGATTATTTATAATCTGGTTACCCAAAAGCTCAATGGTCATGTTTCACTCTTCTCGGCACCAAATCAAGGGTTACGTATTGAGATGCTGATCCCCGAAAGTAGTAAGGGCGTAGATTAGTCAACACTCAGTTCAGCAAAGGCGTTTGTCTTGATTGAATGGCTCATGTCCTGTCATCCGTTCTTCCGGCTCGTCGTCTTTTATATGCTACAATCTTGGCACTTCACATGGCTTATCAATCTTAAATATTTCAATGAGAAAAGGCATTTTACTGGCGGGCGGTACTGGCTCGCGTCTTTATCCTATGACGCCGGTTGTCTGTAAGCAATTACTGCCCATTTACGATAAACCTATGATTTATTATCCACTTGTCACCCTGATGCAGGCTGGTATTCGAGACATCTTGAACATTTGTACTCCCCACGATTTGCCGCTATTCAAGGCATTACTCGATAAGCAGGTATTTGATGAAATGTAGCGCAACTGAGTTAGCCGAAGTACTGGTGTTTGAACCGCAAGTCTTTGGGGATTAACACGGTTTCTTTATGGAGACGTTTAGGCAATCCTATTTTGATGCCTGCTTTGCACAGCGGGGATTAGAGTCATGTGTGTTCGTGCAGGAGAATCATAGTCGCTCACAACGTAATGTCCTGCGAGGCCTGCATTTTCAACGGCGTAAACCGCAGGGTAAGTTAGTGCGGGTCTGTGCAGGGAGCATTTTTGATGTGGCCGTCGATATAAGGGCCGACTCTGCTACCTATGGGAAATGGGTTGGGCGAGTGCTATCGGCAGAGAATCATCTGCAAATGTGGATCCCACCGGGCTTTGCCCACGGTTTTTATGTTCTCAGCGATTATGCTGAAGTTATTTATCAATGTACCCAATATTATGATCCTGAAGATGAAAGTGTTATCGCGTGGAACAGTGCTGAATTTGCCATTGATTGGCCGTTAATTACCACACCGATTTTATCCGCGCGAGATAGTCTCGCCAGTGCAGCATCATAAAGCCAGCCTCGTCTTGTATTAAAAGGAAGGACAAGGCTGTGATATCGCTTAAAATGGCACTTGGTGTGCGGATTTCGGCAACCGATTGGTGGTTGGGATTTATCCCAAAGCCTAGTGTTGGCAAAAGCATTAGAGATCAGAGGTTGTGATTTTATTCATGTGAGTACTGGTGGACTAAGTCCGCTGCAACAAATTCCTGTCGCTGAGCACTTTCAAGTGCCTTTTGCCGAAGCCATTAAAGCTGAGGTCAACACGCCTCTGATTGCCGTGGGGTTAATCACAGACGCTAATAAAGCGGAAACGATTTTGGCACAAGGGCAGGCCGATGCTATTGCGCTCGCTCGTACTGTGCTCTATGACCCCCCATTGGCCATGGCGTGCTGCAGTAACCTTGGTGCAACGGTAAAGCACCGCCACAGTATTTACGCTCGTCGCCACATGGGGTGAAGTCGCCGATAGAGTAGGCCGCTTAATTTGCTATTCATCAGTGACATTAAGCCCTAAATTTTAACCAGTTTTTATGGGCAGAAAACAAAACGGGCAAGAATTATCTTGCCCGTTTTTAGTTTTAACTCGTACACATTATTTCGTGGGTTCAACACTCGGTTTGGTATACCAAGGTGCTCGCGCATCAGTAACATCAAACAAGTTGTACTTACGTCCAAGCATTTGGCCACCGTCACGGGTCAGGGGTGACCAAGCTAACATGGCACGACTGTGGGTTGACTTAATGGTCATCAAATCGAATGGAATAGAGATATAGAAGCCTTTCGTAAAGCTACCTTCGCCGTATTCTTCTGCTGATAAATCCGTTTTAGTCGCAAAGGCACCGACAATAACACCACTATCAAACTGCTTTGAAAAACTGACTGTCACACCTTTATCTTCGGTGAGATATTGTCCTGCACTGACAGTTAGTAAGGTATTGGGGAACCACTCTGGCTGATAATAAGCCGTTGCATGTCCAGTCACTACCCCTGTTTGTACTCTGTATGTTTGATTAGTTTGCGGATCATATTGGTGTTCGTCACTAAAGAATCCTAACACACTGTCTGGATCGCGCTGTTTTGCATAGTTTATATCAAAACCGAATGCCCATTGGCTATTGAGTGGACGATAGAGAAACTCTGTCCCTACACCGCCATACATCATCTCCAAATAACCACCATAGGCTTGATAGGAAATATTATCGCTTAGGTTATCCATCCAAGTGAGTTGGAGATTGTTGATACGCACTGGATTATCGTGAACGTATTGGCGAATTAGTGTACGAACCCGTTTTAATTGAGTTCCATCGGAAGGAATTTCATATACAAATTTATCATAGTTATCATAAAGATTTAGATAAATGGTACTGCCAAATTCAAAATTATCAGTAAACCTGTAGTTTGCACTACCAGTCAATCCAATATTGAACATATAGAAACCTTCATTACCGCCGAAGGATTGCACCATGCTGGGAACGACATTAAAACTTAATTTATTTAACCAATCGTCATCAACTTGCGTGACTAATTCGCCTTGAGGCAGTCTTGGTACAATAACTTGACTCGCATCACTAACCTTAGCATTGAGGTAACCAAAGCTGGCAACTTTGGCAAACTTTTCTGCATCGATAAGTGTTTCTGTAATAGGTTGATTATAGTGGGTCTCTATTAAGCGGTACTCTTTGATTTGAGTTCGAGTACTATTATTGGCGAGTATAGTTGCAGCTCTTTGATGGGCTTCATTTCTATCTCGAAATTTAGTTTGTTCACCAACGACTGTAATACTGTCGGAATCGAGATAAATCTTGGCATTGTTGTAGCCTGCAATAGTTTGCAGCTCTTCAGCAACCTTATTCCAATCAACAGCTGAGCTTGTTATTGGTTGCACCATTAAATTGCTATGAGCCACTTCCACTTTGGTATCTAAGGTGGTTTTAGTCGGTTTTGTTGAAGGTTCAACACCGCCTAGCGGTAAATTGACTGCTTGCACCTGCGTTAATGGCGCGGCAGGGAGCGGCTTATATTTCGCGGCTGCTGGATCACGCTTTATCTGAGTTAAGGTATTAAAGTTTGTTTGCAGACTAAAACCGAGCGTCCAAGTATTACCACGTTCATAACTTAAATGCAGATCGCCCCAGTCACCAAATCGGTATAGTAAACCATAGTTGAATTTGCTGTCCTGTGGCATAGCATTTCGCTCGCTGCCACGCACGACAGGGAAGTCGGATAGGTAATCGTTGCCGTCATATTCAAGCTTTAGCCGCAACGGTTCCCATGGCGTTTGATACTCAACGCCACCGAATAGTGCAGCACAGCCCTTAAACCAGCGTTGGTAATCGACTGTGCCGCCTTTGCCGCCAAAAGAAGTATCGCGATCGCAGTTATTGTTAAGATCCTTTTTATCTGAAGTTAGGTTGCCGCTATTACCGATATAACCCCAGCCAATCCCTAAGGTGAAGTCTAGTGGACCGACTCGTTTCGTCGCTGCAATAAACTCGCCATCGAATAACCCTGTGCCACCAAAGTCGCGCACACCGATAGAGGTTTCTGGGAGCCAGTTTGTTTCTTCAAGCAAACGAACTTTAAAGTCAATACCCTTATCAGTGTACTTAGTGTTACCACTGAAATTGGGATCGCTGCTATAGAGTAAATCCTGCACTTGGGTATAACGTACTGTGGTCTCAAACCAAGGAAACAGTTGTACTGAGGCAGTGAAGTGTTGGTAGTCTTCGTTATAGCTAGTGGCAAAATTAAACTCGCCTTCAGGGGCCATACGGCCAGTCGGCATTTGCATTAAACCTACACCGCCAAAATCCGATTGCGAGGCTAAAAGTGTAGGATAGGAAAATTCATCTGCAGTTACCTGGAGCAATGGTAATAATGCCAACGATAGTGCAGATAATCGACCTAAGGTATGGATTGAGTGGCTAGACTTTTTCATTACAGAGCTCGATTCCTGAGTAATTCAACAATGTTTTTATTCAGCTGAGTGTAGTCATCAAATAGACTTGAAAACTCAACGTAGAGACTCGCTCCAGGAGCAATATCTTGCTCTTGATGATTCCAATAAGCGATGGGTTGTTTTATCGCTTTGCCATCGGGTTGAATAATCCACACTGTGCTTGTTTCTGCATTATTGAGTAACCCAGCTTGCTTGAGATACTCTTTACTATCAATATTGGATTGCCATTGATAACTTCCCATCTGTTCGACGGCACCTAATAAAGTGACTGTTGTAGGGCGAGGCGGTAAAACCAGTAGAAAGCGACCATCAAGTCCAGCGTTAAATGATTGATTGATTCGAATTAGATCAATATCCAAAGGCTGTATTACACGCTGTCCAAGTTTGATCTTTCGTATAAACTGCGCAAGTTTTGCGAGCTGGGCGATATAATGACTATCATCCGTTGCCTCCCCCATCTGGATGAGTTGGCTGAGTACTTGTTGGCGTTTTGCTTCTAAACTCGCCGTATTTTTGATATCAAGCAGCGCAGCGCCTAACCAATAGATAGGTACAAGATTATTACTGCTGGATTTATTATGCATCGGAAGTTGGGTTAATCCATCACGTATCGCTTGTTCAATGCGTATTGTTTTTGGGTATGTTATTTCAATAACCGTATTTTGGTTAGCAGATGATGTGATTAAAAGTTGTGTTTCTGACTGAACGTGGTTAGACAAGAAAACACTAATCAGAAGCGTCAGAGATGTTAAATAAGGTCTCATAATGTCTCCACTAAGACGCAAACGGCTTGAGTAATGTGATATCGATAAAAGGAAGATTTGGGGCTATTTTTTGATGGCTTTTAATGACTTTGCCATTATCAGGTTTTAACCAAAATTCATTTTGGTATTGAATGTCAAGAGCTTCAACGGTCACTAATTCGCTATAATGTAGTGTTGGTGTTGAAGTACCGTTGATGACAATATTTTCTGCAGCGATAAATTCAAATTGAGAATTTGCTTTGTAGCCGTAATGATAACCTGGTTGCCAATCAATGGTCCTAGTCCACGTTTTTGGAGTACTGCTCAGATGTAAGCCTAGGAGTAAGGGATCGGGTTCTGTACTTTCTAGCCCAGCTAAATTCCCAGTTAGAAAATTATGGGTTTTGACTAAGCGACCGTTAACTGTAACTAACATACCATTATCAACAGAGAGCCATTTCAGCTCAGTTACTTTCTCTTCAGGCATAATAGGTGTTAAAGATATTTTAGGGTCGGCAAAAGCTAAAACCACAAAAGATTGTGAACCATCTTCAACTTTGACATAAATACTGGCATAGGGGATAGCATTCACTTGTTCATTGGTGAGTTGAATATCTCCATCTTTGATGAAAGCAAATTTGACAGTATCGTTGAATGCACTAATTTTTTGACTGCAACCTGTCATGCCAACTAATACTGTAGAAAGGGTGAATAACGATGTTAGAGTTTTAGATATACGCATCCTAGCTTCTTATTTTCATTAGTAAAAATGGCTAAACATATCGATATTAGACTGAGTTCAAGTCTATACACCAGATTGACGTTTCTTTTTCCTTCAAAAAATAACCGCCATCAGGCGGTTATTTTATAAACTAAGTTAATTTACTAACTAGTTTGTATAGGTAACAGTATTAACGGTACCTGTGATTGGGTTACCATCTGCATCATTTCCAATGACTACAACAGTGGCAATCACTACACCAACACCAATAGATGTTGCAACTAAAGTGCCGACACTAAGAGTAGATACATCAAAGCCCGCAGCAGTACCATCAACAACTGCAGTAGCATCAGCATTTGCCGCTACTGAAGTAAACATTGAAAGTGCAGCAATAAGTGCTAGTGAAGTTTTTTTCATCTTGATTCCCTTTTAGAAAAAATTTAAGTGATTTTTAGCTAATCTAGTAAAACATGATAGGGGATACTAGCTAAATGATCAATCTTAAATCCTAAAGAGGATTCAGGCTTTCGATTGAAATTTTACTTAACTTTAGCTAAGCCCATTTATTTTAATGAGTTATTTATATTTGCTATGAACACGTCATAGATACTTGCCATTATAAATCTGCTTTAGTCAATGAGTGCTGCATCATAGCTGTTAGCGATGAGATTCTGCGCTATTTTCTGACTTTAAACCAAAAAACGCTTTTAGTTCGTCAATTTGCTCCATGGCATCTTTATAGCCTAAGTCGATTAATGCGCTGGTGTAGGTTTTTTCGAATAGCAGGTAGGACACGATACTCGAGTCGGATTGCCTATCAATGCCGATAAAACCGAGTAAGGTTTTTACTGCCCATGGCATGTCATCGTAGAAGCGGGCGGCAATTTTACTGAGGTCTTCGCTGGGCTTGATGACTAAGGTTTTAATTGGATGCAAGGCCAGCTTGTTGCGGCTTGACTCGGGAATGAGACTTAAGGTGTTGTTGATCCTTTCGAGCCGCTCAAGGTCACTGTTTAAGGTATCTGAAAAGATAGTATCGAGCAGGTGGCCTGCTATGGTTGCTGTTTTCGGGTGATACTCCAGTTCCATTGGGAAGTGTTTGTGTGGGCTCTCTAGGTTAATGACTAAGAGTTTTTCTGCGCCTAAATGGATAGGGCTTGAGAGCGGTGCTAGCTGGTGGACCGAACCATCACCATAATAGGCTTGGTTGAGTTTAATCGAGGGGAACACCATAGGAATGGCCGAACTGGCGAGTAGGTGTTCAGTGTTGAGCATCATACGTTCGCCACTGCGTCTAGCGCGGGTCCAGTTTTCGATATCCCGTGATGCTTGGAAAAAACTTACTGAGCGTGAGTTGTTGTAGCAAGAGGCATCGACGCTGAGTGCGGTGAGGGCGCCGCTGCGAATATTACGATCGATGCGTTTAAAATCGATTAATTCATTGAGCAGTTTTCGAAGAGGATCGTTATCGAGCAGACTGCCAGCGTCGGTATTAACCTTATCATCCTGCATGCCTTTGAGTGCCATTTTACCAAGGTGACCAAGCACGCCAGTGATGGATGCGCGATAGACTTTGCGAGTTTCAAAATGGCGCCACACCCATTCAAGCTTTTTGACGCCAAGATGAAAACAAGAAGCATGGGTAGCAATGGAAGTGCCATTAATGGCACCTGCCGAGGTGCCACAAATGATTTTAAAGGGAATGCCATGATTACGCGGATAAAGCTGAACCAGTGCTTTTAGCACGCCGACTTGATAGGCGGCTCTTGCGCCGCCGCCACCTAAGACTAATGCAGTTGATGTAGGCAATCTTCAGACTCAATTTATTGTTTTAATAGTTTTATTAAAGCAACGCCCTCCTATAAAAAGCAAGTCGGTAGACTCAATTAGTTGCAAATTTCGATTTATAGTTTATTCGATTGCTGCAATATTTCGCTTTAGACAATTAATCCGCTGTAATCTTGATTGTTTGGCTGAGGCCAAAACAATGCTCTGCTGTTGGAAACTCAGCGGTTCTTACTTCTCTGGCGTATTCGGCGCAGGTGTGAGTGATTAAGGAGCTTAGGTCGATATAGCGTTTGGCAAATTTAGGCGTGTAGTCAGAAAATAAGCCTAAAATATCCTCAGTCACGAGCACTTGACCATCGCAGGCGGGTGAGGCGCCAATGCCGATTACGGGGATTGAGACTTCTGCCGTTACTGTACGCGCCGCGAGCTCGGATGTGCCTTCAATCAGTATGCTAAAAGCGCCAGCCTGCTCAAAGTCTTTCGCTAAACGAACGAGGGCTTCGATGGCGGCAGCATCCCTTGCTTGGGTTTTAAATCCACCTAATTGATTGACGTGTTGTGGCATCAATCCTATGTGTGGCATCACAGGGATGCCTCGCTGGGTTAAAAAGCGAGTGGTGTCGAGCATCTCTGCGCCCCCTTCGAGTTTTACCGCCTGCGCGCCAGTACGTATTAATACTTGGCTGGCATGTCTAAAGGCTTGCTGAGGCGATTCTTGATAACTCCCAAAGGGCATATCGATAATCACGCAGGCATGTGCTGCGCCGCGAGTGACAGCAAGACCATGATTAATCATCATTTCTAAGGTAACCCCTAGTGTAGAGTCTTGCCCATAAACCACCATACCGACGGAGTCGCCGACGATAATCATATCCACATGGGGATCGATAAGTTCCGCCATCGGTTTTTCATAGGCGGTGAGGGCGACTATTGGCGTTTTGCCTTTCATTTTCTGTAAGGTAACGGGCGTTACGCGGTTTTTATTCATGTGGATGCTCATGTCATCTCCAATTTATTAAATCTGAGAGGCATGTTAGCGCTTGCTGCTTTGGCGTTAGCTCGATAGATTGACTTAATATCTAGATAAAAAGACACTTCTATACATAAAAGTGCTTTTATAGAAAGAGGCGCTTTTATGCGGAAGAGGCTCGAGAATACGAAAAGAAGCTTCGATATAAAAATCACCTTGGGCGATAACACCTTGAGTCAAGTAACTGACACTCCATTATCTCAGCAGCACATCACTCAGCACACTCAGGTCGCACCTTCACGTTTAGCCGCCGCAGGGCTAAGCGCGTCCATCATGTTGCTTAAGCGAACACTCATGCCGTATGAACATGTGCAGCGCCATCGTCATTCTTGGGGACAGGTCATTTATGCCAGCCAAGGTGTGTTGAGTGTGATTACGCCAGCGGGGCGTTACATAGTGCCGCCTGAACAAGCAGTGTGGGTGCCTCCCTTTGTCGATCATGAGGTTATCGCGCTAGGTCAGGTGCAATTGAGCAGTTTGTATTTGGATGACACCCAGATAGGCGGTTTTCCACCCGACTGTACTTGTTTGAGTGTGAAGCCTGTTTTGCAGTTGTTACTGCAAGAGGCTAATGCCTTGATGAAGAGTGAGGCTGGGCTGATTGATCCCGATTTTAAGGATAGCGTCATGCGACTCTTGATGGTGATCCGTGATTTTATTGTGCTCGCCCCTAAGGTCGCCTTGGATTTACCTTATCCTAGGGATAAAAAATTACTGCGCATTACAGAGGCTTTGCTTGCGGATCCAAGTGAGCAACGTACTTTGGTGGATTGGCAGCGGGAGGTCGGCGCCTCGGCCCGCACGTTAGCGAGATTATTTAAACAGCAAACTGGGCTAAGTTATAGCCAATGGTTGCAAAGGCTTAGGTTGCAGGTGGCGATTCAAATGCTCAGTCGAGGTGAATCAGTGCTCACTACAGCGTTATCTTTAGGTTATGCCTCGGGTTCAGCCTTTGGTTATATGTTTAGGCAGTTGATGGGCGTCGCTCCGAGTCAGTACCTGTTAGCGCAAAATACCTTGCCAAAAATACAGTGCCAAAAATACAAAGATAAACAGCTACAGATAAAAGTCATGTCGTGAGTGATCGACGAAGGTCAATAAAAGTCCAATAAAAAGCCAATAAAAAAACGCACTTAAGCTGGGCTTAAGTGCGTTTCGTTTTTGATCGTTAAGCTTTTCTATATTTCGCGTTGAGGCTTAGCCTTTCACTGCGTTTTTCAGGAAGTCGAGCAGTTGATCAAATGGAATATCTTGCTTTTCACCGGTACGGCGGTTTTTGTATTCAAATACGCCAGCATCGATATTGCGATCGCCAATCACCACTGTGTGTGGGATACCAATCAGTTCCATATCGGCGAACATTACGCCTGGACGCTCTTTACGATCGTCCAGTAATACGTCAATACCCGCTTCGTTTAAGTCTTTGTATAACTGCTCGGCGATATCGGTTACGCGGTGCGACTTGTGCATGTTCATTGGCAGAATGCCCACGCTAAATGGCGCAATCGCCTCTGGCCAAATGATGCCACGGTCATCGAAGTTTTGTTCGATGGCTGCTGCCACAATACGGCTCACGCCGACACCGTAACAACCCATCAGTAGCACCTGTGACTTGCCATTTTCGTCAAGTACAGTCGCGTTCATCGATTTAGAATAGTTAGTGCCCAGTTGGAAAATATGGCCCACTTCGATACCGCGTGCCATAGCATAAGTGCCTGAACCATCAGGTGTTGGCTCGCCTTCGACTACGTTACGGATGTCGGCAACTTGCGCTGTCGGCAGATCGCGTTCCCAGTTGATACCAAAATAATGTTTATCATCAACGTTAGCACCGGCGGCAAAATTGCTCATGACGCTAACGCTGTGATCGATAACGATAGGGATTTTAAGACCGATAGGGCCAAGTGAACCTGGACCTGCGCCGATGGCGTCACGGATCAGCGCTTCTGGCGCCATTTCTACTGGTGATGCCACTAAGTCTAACTTGTCGGCTTTGACTTCGTTGAGTTCATGGTCACCGCGAACAATCAACGCCACTAGCGGAGCAGCTTCGGTCGCACCTTTAACGATCAAGGTTTTGACAGTTTTGGTGATATCCAGATCAAACTGCTCAACCAATTCAGCAATGGTTTTTGCATTTGGGGTATCGACTAAACGCAATGCTTCAGTGGCTGCGCCGCGTGGTTCAGTTGGCATAGGTGATTCAGCTTTCTCAATGTTAGCCGCGTAATCGCTGCCCGTTGAGTAAGCAATTAAATCTTCACCGCTTTGTGCCAGAACGTGGAACTCGTGTGACATGCTGCCACCGATAGAACCTGTGTCAGCTAATACTGGACGGAAGGCTAAGCCCATGCGCGTTAGAATGTTGCTGTAGGCGTTGTACATGGCCTCATAGGTTTCATTCATGGTATCGACGTCAAGGTGGAAAGAGTAGGCGTCTTTCATCAAGAATTCGCGTGAGCGCATCATGCCAAAACGTGGACGAACTTCGTCACGGAATTTGGTTTGGATTTGGTAAAGGTTCAGCGGTAATTGCTTGTATGAGCTGACTTCTTTACGGATCAGGTCAGTGATCACTTCTTCGTGGGTTGGGCCCAGTACGAAGTCGCGATTGTGGCGATCTTTAAAGCGCAGCAGCTCGGGACCAAACTTTTCCCAACGACCTGTTTCTACCCACAAGTCTGCCGGTTGCACCATAGGCATTAGAATTTCAATTGCACCGGCTTTGTTCATTTCTTCACGAACAATGGCTTCGACTTTACGCAGTACGCGTAAGCCCGTGGGGAGATAGCTATAAAGGCCCGACGCATTACGACGGATCATGCCCGCACGTAACATTAATTGATGACTAATGACTTCTGCGTTGGCAGGAGTTTCTTTCTGTGTTGATAGCAGGTACTTGCTGACGCGCATTACCGATGTCCAAATTTGAGTTGAATGGTCGCCATTTTATCACCTGCTTTGATGATGTCACCTACGTATTTAGGTTAAATTCAACTAGCTGGGAGACAAATAGCATTTTTGAGAAGATTACTGAGGCAAAGGAAAGCGATTTTATCGGCGATTTGTACCAGCCGATTTAGCTTTTATCGCGCCTATCGCCAATCACTTTGGCGGGGTTGCCTGCCACTATCGCCCAGTCGGGCACATCTTTAGTTACTATGCTGCCCATACCCACCACAGCGTGATCGCCAATGGTCACACCATCGACTATGCCGGCCTGAGCGCCAATCCACACATCTTTACCTATAAGAATGCCTTTGGAGTTGGCAGCTTGTTGATAGATGGGCGTATCTGGCGCCATGCCATGGTTGAAGGCATAAATAGTGACATTATTAGCGATGCGGGTCTGGCTGCCAATCTGAATACCGACTCTACCGCCATCGAAGGAGCAACCATGATTAATCGCCACTTCATCCCCTAGCGTGATGGGCCCGTGTAAAAAACAGTCGGCGGCGATCATGCAGCGATTACCCATGCGGATATCACGATTGGGTTCGGCGAATAACTGCGCTTCGGGGGCGATAAAACAGTGCTCGCCGATGTTGACCGTTTCGAGGGCACAAAGCTTTGCTTGGATCTCATCCTGCCAAGGTTTTGCCCAGACTAAATGTTTCTCTTTTAAAGAAAAATACAGCCACGGCATCCATGAGATACGCTTTTTATGCTGGCTTTGATAATCAGGCAAAGATGCCGGCTCTGATCTAGGCGTTGGCGCAGACATTTAGCCACATTTCCCCGGTTTGAGTTCTAATACTAAGATGTATTCTTGGTCATTATCATCGGCCGCCATTTGCCAGAACACATCTAAATCATAGAGGGCGACTTGATATAACTTAGGATCGTCTTTGGCTTTTTTATAGGCGGGGCGCGGATCTTGCCCCAAGACTCCGCGGATAAGTACGGCTAAATCTGTGTAGGTTTCCTGCTGGGCGTAACGCTCAATTTGTGCCTCGGCATTATCGGAATACACCACTGAAATCAGTTTAGGGGCGTCTTGAGCAATGCCGCCGACAGCATCGGTAATCGAATCCGAGAAAGGAATGTAAGGCTTAATATCGATAATTGGCGTGCCATCGACCAGATCCATACCGGAAATCTCGAGGCACACTTTGCCCTTGCGTTGCACTACGCCGTGCAGTTTCACCACAGACTGGCCTATGCCATTAGGGCGAAAAGTGGAGCGAGTGGCGAATACGCCGAGTTTTTCATTGCCGCCTAATCGCGGCGGCCTGACTGTGGTTTTCCAACCTTGGGCAAGATTTTCATGGAAGCAAAACAGCAACCAGAGATGGGAATATTGCTCTATGCCACGCACCGCATCGATATGATTGACATGGGGTTCAAGTTCGACATAGCCGCGTGCCTCAACGAGTCCGGGTTGTCTTGGAATGCCAAACTTTTGTTTATACGGCGTGCGGCATGTCGCTACTGCGACAATTTGGTTGGTAAATGTCATGCAAAAAATTACCTAAAAAGATAAATATAACAACCGCCTAAGCTCATCATTAAGGCCCATCTTTGAGCGCTAATTATGCAGCGTTAGCCATGAAGCGGTTGATACGGGCAATCTCAGATCATCGAATCGCGAGCAGTTTGTTTACTCAGCGTGGGACTTACTCTGCGGTAGCCGTTTTAACTGCTTGGCCGACGCACAGGGCGCGGCTGATACAACCTTGGGCGGCTTCATCTAACATCACACATTGTTTGATGATAATGCCGTTAGCGCCTTTATCTGCGGCGTTACGGCGGGCTTCGGTTCTGGCATCGGCTAATGACGCAGGTACGCTGTTGACATCGGCCTGACAGGATTCCCCTTGGACCAAACCTTTTAATTCGTAATGACCTTTTGGCAAGTTATCGCCTTCATAGAGGGTGACATCGGATGCCTTGAAATAGTCATTGATCGCCTCACCGTCCAAATTACTGTTAAAACTGTAGTCGCTTGCACAGGCACTGAGCAGTAGCACTAATGCACTTGAGAGGATAATTTTCATGGTTTGACCTGAGATTGAGGGGAAAACTGCGCAGCCTTGGTAGGCTGCGCCGATGCGATATTATTATCTGAGTAAATTCTACCGCTTAAGGTACTTTTGATAAAGCTGCTGATGGCGATTATTCAGATCTATCTGCCGTCCTTCAATCCAGATAGCCTCTATCTTATTGGTCATAGGGTCGAGAATGTCCCCCTCGGACAATACAACACTGCCTTGGTATCCCACTGCAATCGCCCCTAAATCCTCGACACCTAACAGTTCTGCGGCATCTAAGGTGATGGACTTAAGCGCTTGCTCAGGCGTTAAACCATAGGCGGCGCTATAACCTGCTGCATAGGGTAAGTTACGGCTATTCCAGTCCGATGAGAACCCAAGGGCGAAGGGGATTCCTGCATTGGCGAGCAAGGAGGGGATTTTAAAGGGCAAATCTACTGGTTCATCTTTACGCTTAGGCAAACTCAAGGTATGAGGATAAATGACCCCAGCCTTAACTTCCCTCAGGCTTGAGGCCAATCGCCATGCATCGTATCCGCCGACAATCACCAATTTGAATTGGTATTTTTTCGTCAAGGCAATCACTTGCTCAATTTGGCCAACAGTGTCGGCATGGGCAAACAGTGTCGCTTTACCTTGGTATAGCGGCAACATGGCCTGCCAGCGCAGGTTGTTGGTTGCAGACTGTGGGTCTTCATCCTTGGTTTTATCTTTGCCCTTGGCTTTATCACTTAAGAAATAGCGATAGCCATCTTCAAAGGCGATATTGAGCTGGTCGATCGCCTGCTGATTTTTCTCGATGGCTTTGGCTTTCTTTTTTTCATCTTCTGGCATGCGTTTGATTTGCGGCCAATAGACATGGAACTGCCCAGCACTGAGGGTCAGCGCATCCTCAATCGTCCACGCATCAAGATTCACCAGTACCGATTGCCCAGCAATACCATCGCCGCTCGGGACGATTTGCGCGTGGGTAATACCGTTGAAACGTATGGTCGGGATGAGCTCAGAATCTGGATTGTAAGCCGTGGCTGTGCTGATCTGCGGGTTGATATAACCCACCTCGGCGTTATCAACCGTGGGGCGGCTCATTTCAATTTCGACCAAACCTAAGCTGGTGTCTAGGGCGATTAAGCCCGGATACAAATGTTTACCGCTGGCATCGACGACTTGAGTGTCATTGGTTTTTGCGGTTGCACTGTTGATTTGGCTGGTCAGTTGAGGCCCAACGGCCGTGATCTTGCCATTTTCAATCAAGACATCAGTGTTGCTGAGCACGCCTTGACTGACTGTGTGCACTGTGGCGTTTTTTATCAGTACGCTGCGGCTTTGTTTAGGTGTTGGCACGATATCGCTTGCTATCGCTGGGGTCAGCGTGGTGCAAATCGCGCCCAGTAGCGCCGCAAACAAAACGGGTTTAGATGAATGTTGCATTATTTGGCTCCCCCATGAGTGTGGCCCCATGCCTGATAGTGGGTGTCGCAGTGCCACTGTGGCTCGTTAAGTGGCGTGACTTTTTCACCCGCTTTGGCTTGATCATCACTGCTGAGAATTTTTTGGATAAGTGCGGCGCGCTCGTTGACTACTGCTTGCTGGGCGACTTGGTCTTGATCGCGGTCAAAATAGCGTTTTCCTTCAACCCATGCCTGCGTCACTTTGGCGTAAATCGACAATGGCTCTGCGTTCCACAGCACGATATCGGCCATTTTTCCTGGGGTGAGTGAACCCACAAATTCATCGACTCTTAATTGCTTGGCTGGATTGATGGTGACCATGTTCCAAGCATCTTCCTTCGACATATTGCAATACATCATAGACTTAGCCGCTTCTTGGTTGAGTCTGCGCTGCATTTCATAGTCGTCTGAGTTTATGCTGGTGGTCACGCCTTTGTTTTGCATCAGGCAAGCGTTTTGCGGAATCGCGTCGTACACCTCAAACTTATAGGCCCACCAATCGGCAAAGGTCGAGGCGCCAGCGCCATGGGCGGCCAGTTCACTCGCTACTTTGTAACCTTCGAGCACATGGGTAAAGGTTTGCACTTTAAAGCGATAGGCCTCGGCTAGGCGGATAAACATCAGGATTTCTGACTGCACGTAAGAATGAATGTGCACATCACGTTGCTGATTTAATACTTCGGCCACCGCCTGCAGGCGATAACTTGGGCGCGGTGCGACGGTTTTTTTCTTATCGCTGGAGCGCAGGTCATCATAGGCTTTTAACGCATTCTCATAGGCGATGGCGGCATCGAAGGTCTCTTCAAATAAGGCTTTGACTCCCATACGCGTTTGCGGGAAGCGTTGTACAAATTTCTCTCCCCAGTTGCTCTGCTTAACGTTTTCACCAAGCGCGAACTTGATACTGGCGGGCGCGTTAGCAAATTTAAGTTGCTCGGCCGTTTCGCCCCATTTCATTTTGATCAGTTGCGATTGGCCGCCAATAGGATTGGCGCTGCCGTGGAGTATTTGTGCGCTGGTGACGCCGCCCGCTAAGGCGCGATAGAGTGAAATATCGTCGGGATTAATCACATCACCAATCCGTACCTCAGAGGTTACGGCATCCGTGCCTTCGTTGGTGCCACCATTAATGGCGATATGCGAGTGTTCATCAATAATGCCCGCAGTAAGATGTTTACCTGTTGCATCTAGGACTTGATAACCAGAAGGCGTACTGAGTTGCTGGCCAATTTTTTCGATGCGGCCATTGGCCATCAAGAGATCAGCATGTTCGAGAATGCCTTGCTTATCCGAGGTCCACAGGGTGGCATTTTTGATGTGCAGCTTCTCGACCTTAGGTGCTTCGCTCAGTCCATAAGCAACGTTAGGGAAGGTGAGGTGACTCACTAGACTTGTGTTAGCTTTATCCTTGGGCGCTTGATGGTCATCTTGAGTAGCATTATCAACCGCTGCAGTTTGCGCTATCGCAATACCGGCAACATTTGTGGTGCGACTCTTGGCATCGACCATGCGGCCCTGAATACCGTCATCGGCCATCCACAGCGTAAAGCGGCTAAGGCCATTGATGCCAGCGGCGCTCAAATCGGCAGTAAAGCTTAATCGACCGTCGTCATCTAACTTAAGTTGGGTGAGCGCGATACTTTGCTCGCCACTGCTTAAGCTACCTTGGATTTTGGGTTTATCCCCTTTACTCACATCTTGCAGTGATAAATCCAGTGTGAGGTTATTGAGGCTTAATTGATAATCGCCCAGTAATCGTGCTTGGGGCAGTGAGCGAAGACTTTGCTCCTGACCTTGCAACCAAACACTGTAGATCTGGCCCTCTTTAAAAATATTGCCCTTAGTGACTACAAAGTCTGCCATGTAACCGGGTGCTAGTTTGCCGGTAAAATCGGCGGTGCCCGTCATCTCGGCGGCTTGGGTGGTCAGTGCGGCTAAGGCTTGCTCTTCAGTTAAACCTTGAGTAATGGCTTGGCGCAGGCGCGGCCAAAAAGCATCGGTCTTAATACCAAACTGCGTTAGCGCGAAGGGAATACCCGCTTTGGCAACTTCTGCTGGATTGGTTGGCGCACGTTCCCACTGTCTTAAATCCGCCAGTGACACTTCGCGATCGGCATCATCTGTCCCGACATCAGGCGCCTGCGGATAGTTTAAAGGCAAGATTAACGGGTAGTTCAGCGCCTTTAACTCATTGATGCGCGAGTATTCTTGACCATTACCGAGTAGATTGGCTGACAGTTTATGTTCTTTGAGTAAATGGGCGGCGCGCAATTGATCGTTGAGATTTCTGGTTTCAATGATAATTTGCTTATCGGCTAAATTATCTAAGCGCTCAAAGGCGATATTAAATTCGACTTGATTGTTTATTGCACCATTGGCCGATTTGTTTTTATTTTGGTTATACCAATTGGCGTCGGCAAAGGTTTGTCTAATAAGTGCAATACTGCCCATTAATGATGAGGGATAATCTTGTTCAGATGAGCCTTTATCAAATGCCATAAAAGGTTGACTGCGGGCACGATAAATCACTTCGTTGGCGGTTTTGTCTGCTAATGACAGGCTAACACCCGTCCCTCGGAAGATTCCGTCGAGTTTGCTACTTTGCACACTCGTAAAGCCATTATTGATCCACTCTTTAGCGCGTTCTTTATTGGGATAAACGTAATTAAACCATTCTTTTTCAGAATGAATTGCACCATTGTCTGCATTGCCACCGATACGTTTAATATCATAGACAGGACGAGTGAGCCCAAGTTTTGGATATTCGAACTCAATCCCATAATCGGTGAAAGGATCGATAAATCCAGGGTAAATAGTATAACCACTCAAATCGATTTTAAATGCGCCAGCGGGAATGTCACCGTGCTCAATAATGGCTTTAATTCGATTATTTTCAACCAATAAAGTGGCATCACTTAAACGCTTACCCGGCGCAATGATTAATTCAGCATGGGTAAAAGCCGTGAGTTTATTGGAGGTTGTCCCTGTATTGATTTGGGCATATGTGGTCTGTGAGACTAAGCTAGCGATTATGCTGCAGCTTATAATTATCTTATTGTTTATCTGCATTATTTTATTCAATCGAGTGAGGGTGAATAAAGAGTAACTGAAAGCAGATGTAAATACTAAGGTTGAATTGTAACGCAATTTGAGCAGGGATGAGGTGTGGGATTTACGCTTGTCGTTTTAGATTGCAGCCAATAATGGATATAAAAAAGCCCGCAATGAATGCGAGCTTTTATGCAAATGGGTGTTGGTTACTCGAACCGCCACACCGAATTGGATTAGATTAAGAAATCTTCCATAGAACGACCTTTGTTGATCTCGTTCTTAAATACGGTTGGCATACGGCCTTGGCCAGTCCACTGAACCATTTCACCGTCAACTTCGATTTGGTATTTAGCTGGACGAGGAGCGCGTTTTTTCGCGGTTGCTTTAACAGCTACGCCACCTAAGTCATCAATTGATAAACCAACGGCTTCCATTTGTTGACGGATTTCTTCAATCTTAGCATTACGAGCTGCCATGGCTTGTTCTTCTTCCTCAGCCATAGACTCGCGTTCTACTAAAATTTTATCTAATTTGTCGGCTAAATCACGTAACTCTTCAACGCTAAGTTCTTTAACTGCTGCTTTAAAACGACGGCCGTGAGTTAATATCTCTAAAAATTCGCTCATATCTATTTTCGTCCCACTCTAATTTTTAATACAGGATAATGGTGAACAACACCTAAATGATAGAAACTAATATAGCTCGAATCAAATAAAATTATGCGTTTTAAGTAAATTAAATATTATTTATATTTTGAACTTTTCTTATTTACTCAAATAAGTGTCCAAAAAAGTAGCCGTTGCGCGGATTAAAAAATGCAAACAGGCGTTTGACTTTGGTTGACGTTAACGTTAACAGGACGTAAAGTTGCTCTATCCTGCATTGGTATTAACCAATGTTTTGTCCATGTACATGAAAGTGTAGGAAGGAAACCCTATGAAAGTATTGGTGCCCGTTAAGCGCGTTGTTGATGCCAATGTGAAGGTCAGGGTCAAAGCTGACAATACAAGTGTTGACACTGCAAACCTAAAAATGGCGTTGAACCCTTTTTGTGAAATCGCAGTAGAAGAAGCGGTTCGTTTAAAAGAAGCGGGTAGCGCTACTGAAGTGGTTGTTGTCAGTATTGGTAATAAAGCCGTGCAAGAACAATTACGTACCGCGCTCGCATTAGGCGCAGACCGTGCGATTCATATCGATACTGAAGAAGAACTGGTGCCAGTATCTATCGCCAAATTGCTCAAAGCGGTACAAGACAAAGAACAAGCTGAACTGGTGATTTTTGGTAAGCAATCTATCGATGGCGATAACAATCAAACTGGTCAAATGTTCGCGGCGCTGATGGATATGCCACAGGCGACCTTTGCTTCTGAAATCAAATTGGAAGGCCAATCTGTGCAAGTCGCTCGCGAAGTTGACGGTGGTATGCAAACTTTACTTATGCCGCTGCCTGCAGTTGTGACTGCCGATCTACGTTTGAACGAACCTCGTTATGCTTCACTGCCTAACATTATGAAAGCCAAGCGTAAGCCATTAGAAGTCTTTACTGTGGCCGACTTAGGCGTGACATTAAAGAGTCACCAAACGGTTGTGAAGGTCACTCCGCCAGCAGAACGTAAAGCAGGCATCATGGTAGCGTCGGTAGCTGAGCTAGTTGAAAAGTTAAAAAATGAAGCGAAGGTGATCTAAATGGCCATTTTAGTATTAGCTGAACATGATAATGCCGCACTGAAACTCGATACGGCAAAAATCGTCACTGCCGCCCGCGCTATTGGCGATGAAGTGCATGTACTGGTTGTGGGTCACCAATGTGGCGCGGTTGTCCAAGCTGCACAAGCACTACAAGGCGTTAGCCAAGTGCTCGTTGCCGATGCTAGCGTGTATGAAGCGCATTTAGCGGAAAATTTTGCCAAATTGCTGGTGGACTTAGCGCCAAACTATGGCCACATTCTGGCTTCTGCTTCGAGCTTAGGTAAGGACACGCTTCCGCGTGTGGCAGCATTATTAGATGTTGCGCAAATATCTGAAGTCATTACCGTCGTCAATGCTGACACTTTTGTGCGCCCTGTGTATGCGGGTAACGCCTTAGCGACAGTGCAAAGCCATGATGCCATCAAAGTGATGACAGTACGCGCCAGTGCCTTTGATGCTGCACCAGAAGGTAACAGCGCGGCTGTGACGACACTCGATAAAGTGTTTGAAGCGAGAACTCAGTTTGTTTCTCAATCTTTGACGGTATCAGCCCGTCCAGAGTTAGGTAATGCTGGCATTATTGTTTCTGGCGGCCGTGGTATGGGCAGTGGTGAAAACTTCGGCATGTTAGAGCAGCTTGCTGACAAGCTCGGTGCTGCGGTTGGCGCATCACGCGCGGCAGTTGACGCTGGCTTTGTGCCTAACGATTTACAAGTCGGTCAAACCGGTAAAATCGTTGCGCCTAACTTGTATATTGCCGTGGGGATTTCTGGCGCGATTCAACATTTAGCGGGCATGAAAGACGCAAAAGTTATCGTTGCTATTAACAAAGACGCGGAAGCGCCTATTTTCCAAGTTGCCGATTATGGCTTAGTTGCGGACTTATTTGAGGCGGTTCCTGAGCTGATCACAAGTCTCGGTTGATTTAATCTGTGATCTAGGTCACATTAAGTGGCTTTGCGCTAGCATCTGCTAAGCCGCTTATGTTTTTATGTGCCTCACGCTCGGGTACGGGCGTTCTTAGAAGTAGAGGCGCGCCAAATATTAGTAGTGATCAGTAGGGTGATTCCGTTGATCGATTGCGAAAGGATTTGGTGCCGAAGTGGTTCGATTTATCACGATCAACTGCTGGGGTTGTACCTAATAGGTGCAACACTGCCATAGTATTTTCCGATACGGATATTGGAAATAGTTACTATGGAGCGCTACTGATAGGACAGGTGACCTTGGGTATCTATTGCCTTTCCCCACCAGTTCAGTCGCCCTCCATTCGTATTTAACGAAGATAATAATCAATGACTGTTATGAATTATGCCGATTCGGCACTTTCCTTGCTGCCGCCTGCGGTGGCTATTGTGTTGGCGATCTTAACTCGCCGTGTACTGCTTTCTTTGGGGTTAGGGATTTTAATTGGTGCTTTATTGCTCAATCAATTTTCACCTGTAGCGACGGGTGAATTTGTATTTAATGGCGTTAAAGGACTTTTTTGGACGGGCGAAGGCCTTAATTCGTGGAACTTATATATTCTCGGTTTCTTAATTGTACTGGGAATGATCACAGCGTTAATTACTGTCAGTGGCAGCGCGCGGGCTTTTGCCGATTGGGCGCGTTTACATATACGTAATAAACGTGACGCTAAACTATTAACCATGTTTTTAGGGTGTGTGGTTTTTATTGACGACTATTTCAATAGCTTAGTCGTAGGTTCGGTCGCTAGACCTGTTACCGACCGTTATTATATTTCCCGCGCTAAGTTAGCTTATTTATTAGATTCGACTGCCGCTCCTGTGTGCGTTATTTCTCCTGTATCAAGTTGGGGCGCCTATATTATTGCGCTTATTGGTGGAATATTAACGGCCCACGGTTTTGCTGATACGGGTCATTTGAGTATTTTTATTCAAATGATCCCAATGAATTTCTACGCAATCTTCTCTTTGTTATTATTACTTTTCGTAGTTTTTATGGGATTAGATGTTGGGCCAATGCGCGAGCATGAACTCAATGCCCAACGTGGTAATTTATACGATGAGTCAAAGGGATTACCGCCAGGGGCGAATGCGGATTTACCCGAAGCCGAAACCGGTAAGATCTTAGGCTTATTCCTGCCAATTACTGTGCTGGTATTTGCGACCCTGTATTTTATGATCAACAGTGGCGCTCAAGTACTTGCCGCTGAAGGGATTGAATTTAATATTATTTCAGCGTTTGAGAAAACCGATGTCAGTTCATCCCTTTTCTTTGGTGCATTAATCGGTTTAGCGATTTCGCTGATATTGAATTTAGTCCAAGGCGTTGAGAAATCAATGATAGTCAAAGGCATAGTGCAGGGCGCTCGCTCTATGCTGCCAGCGATTTATATCCTGTTATTTGCTTGGACTATCGCAGGCGTGATTGGCCAGCTCGAAACTGGTAAGTTTATGGCGAGTCTCGCGACGGGCAATATTCCGTTCGCGTTTTTGCCAGCGCTTATGTTTGTGTTAGCGGGTATTACTGCGTTCTCAACCGGTACTAGCTGGGGCACGTTCGGTATCATGTTGCCGATTGCTGCGGATATGGCGATGGGAAGTCACACTGGCATGATGTTACCTATGCTTGCCTCTGTGCTGGCGGGCGCGGTATTTGGCGATCACTGTTCACCGATTTCCGATACCACGATTTTGTCGTCTACGGGCGCGAGTTGTCACCATATCGACCATGTCGTCACTCAGCTACCGTATGCATTGATTGCGGCGTTTATTAGCTTAACGGGTTATGTCGTACTTGGATTTACTGAGTCAGTCGTCGCAGGTTTAGTGGCCTGTAGTGTGGTGTTTGTGGTTAGCATCATAGTGCTAAAAATCAAATCTAAAGGCGCAATTAGCTAAACGCTAATTGAAACTTTGCACGGCAAAGGTTTACTGCGAATAAGTCAAAATAAATCAGCCAGCATTATGCTGGCTGATTTTTTTGGTTAACGCTCTATCTCTATCTTTAACCTAATCACATTAAGGCTATCAGTACTTAACTTAGGCTACTTGCCGCTTAGGTTTTTTGCAGCTTAAAGTGTTTGGTCTAGCCCGCGGCGTTTAAGTAATCCTTGTGTCGTAGGCTCTTGTCCACGGAAGTTTTTGTAGGCTTCCATTGGCGCAATACTGTTGCCCACTTCACGAATGGTTCTGCGGTATTTCATGCCGATTTCACGATTGAGCCCGCCTTGGGTTTGCACATAGGCAAAGGCATCCGCCGCTAAAATCTCACTCCACATATACGCGTAATAACTTGCCGAGTAACCACCGGGGAAGGCGTGGGCAAAGTAGGTCGATTTATAGCGTGGCGGCACGGCGCTGATGTTTAAGCCGTGCTTTTTCAGTGCATTGGCTTCAAAGGTGGCGACATCTTGCAACTGTGCATCTGGGCTTAATGAATGCCATTCCATGTCTACGAGCGCCGCAGCCATATATTCTAACGTATCGAAACCTTGGTTAAAGCTGCCTGATTTCAACAGTTTTTGCAGCAGTTCATCGGGAATGGGTTTGCCCGTTTCATAGTGTTTAGCGTAGTTGGCCAACACTTTGGGATGGGCCGCCCAGTCTTCTTCGAAGGTTGATGGGAATTCTACAAAGTCACGGGAAACCGAAGTGCCTGCCAGACTTGGGTAAGTCACTTTGGAGAACATGCCGTGGGTGCCGTGGCCCATTTCGTGGAACATAGTGGTGACTTCGTTGTAGCTGACGAAGGTCGGTTGACCCTCTGGTGCCTTCTTAATGTTCATCACGTTAACCACGACAGGCTTAGTGCCTTCGAGGAAGGATTGGCCTACAAACGAACTCATCCAAGCGCCGCCACGTTTACCTTCACGGGCAAAATAGTCGGCGTAGAAAATGGCCATGCTTGAGCCATCGGCATCAAACATTTCGTAGGCTTTCACATCGGGATGATAAACCGGTAAATCTGGGCGAGGTTTTAGGGTGACGCCATAGAGTTCTTTGAGGGTGTAGAACACGCCATCTTCGAGGACGCGGTTAAACTCAAAATATGGTCTAATGCTATTGGCATCGAGGGCGTATTTTTCTTGGCGGACTTTCTCGGCGTAGAATTCCCAGTCCCATGGCGCCAGTTCAAATTTGCCGCCAGTCTTGTCGATCATAGCTTGAATATCGGCCGCTTCTTTCTCTGTATTAGCGACTACGGCTGGCACCATAGAGCCAAACATGCTGTAAACCGCTTCTGGCGTTTTGGCCATTTGCGGCGCTAGGCGATAACTCGCCCAGTTTTCATAACCTAATAGCGCGGCGCGCTCAGCGCGCAGTTGCGCTAAACGAGACACTAAAGATGCGGTTTCGTTTTCACCACTTAAGCCACGGTTAGCAGAGGCTTCCCAAATGCGTTGGCGCAGTTCACGGTTTTCCAGTGACGCCAATACGGGCTGGCGAGTGGTGTTGGTGATGTTGATCAGATACTTGCCATCGTGACCCGCCGCTTTAGCATCGTTTGCGGCCGAAGTGATTTCGCTGTCAGTTAATCCTGCAAGCTCATCCTTAGACTCCACGACCACGGCGATTTCTTTGGTTAAGCGCAGTAAACGTTGGGAGAACTCGTTGGTCAGTGTTGACTGTTCTTCGTTAAGAGCACGGATCTTCACTTTCTGTTCGTCGGTGAGTTTTGCGCCCGCCATGATAAAGCGTTGATGATAGACCTCAACCAAACGCACGGCTTCTGGGGTTAACCCTAGGTTAGCGCGATCGTTATAAATGGCTTCGATGCGGGCAAATAGCGCTGGATTTAAGTTGATATTGTCCGAGTGGGCCGCCATTTTGGGCGCCATTTCACCTTGAATTTTTCGCAGCTCTGGATTGCTGTTCGAACCCGCTAGATTATAAAACACACTCGATGCACGGCTGAGCAGAGCGCCACTTTTCTCCATAGCCACAATCGTGTTATCGAAGGTCGCCGCTGCGGGATTATTCGCAATCGCGAGGATTTCTTGATAGTGCTCGGCCATGCCTTGCTCTAGGGCAGGCGTAAAATGCTCATTCTTGATGAGGCTAAAGTCGGGCGCTTGATATTGCAGATTACTGACTTGAAACAAGGGGTTTTGGACTTGTACCGACATGGCGTTAGGGGCTTTGCTTTCTGTGTTGCTACAACCTGCCATAAATCCGGCGGTGAGTGTGGCGCCGATGGCGATGGCAATAAAACGTTTACGCATAATTGAGTGACTTCCTTTGAATTGTTGTTTTTTTAGGACTGTAACGTTAGTAACTTAAATGGGACTGAAAATGGCTTGTTATGGGGCTGTATCTAAATAAAAAGGAGTCCCGTGTTGCTGAGACTCCTTTGGCGATTTCCTTGCAGGGAAAATCGGTACCGCTTTTTACTGACTATTTAATCATGCGATGATGAAATGATTAATTAGCGAGTAAACTTGTGGTATTTATCAATACCAGAGCTTCTACCTGTGTTATGACATACTGCACAGGATTCAGTCGTTGGTTGTTTAAACCAATCTGCCACGCTAGGAACGCTGATCTCACCACCGTTGCTCACCATATGCGCTTTCGCAGAATCAATCGTATGGCAGGCATAGCAGTTTGCAGATACAGGGCTGGTCATCTTGCTGCCGGGTTCCAAAATGTATTGATTAGGAATGTTATCTAAATCAATCGCTTTTTCGTGACAGGCAACGCAGCTAGTAGAGGCTTCAATCGCACCTGCACCGTTAGCCGCATTCGCTTGAGTTCCATCCGCTTTCATTTCACCGACTTTAGCGCCATTACCCCAGTGCCAGCTGTGAACCATAGGACCAAAACCTGCGCCTAAGGCGGCTGATGTCCGTGCCATGCCGTTGTCATGGCAAGCAATACAACCATTACCGCCGTCATCGAAGGCCCCATTTTTGTGGAATGCAGTGGCATCGTTATGACAAGTGGTACAGCTGTTAGCGCTCACTATCTCACGACGTTCGAAGCCAGAGACTTTTTGAGCCGTGACTGGGTTAACGACGTCTGAGTAGGCGGTAAAGGATACGCCCATAGAACCGTCATAACCTGTCGCTCTTAGGCTGCCATTACTTTGATAACGTTGATTGCCATCATATTCCATCCAACCTGCGGTACTGAATGTCACGCGGGCAGAGTAGACATAGTTAGCATTCACTGCGCTGATATCCGTCAGTAAGTGACAGATATTCTTAGTGCCGTCGGTGTTGTAACCATAGTAATAGTTAGTACGGTTACCTGGGCGGCCCACTAAGCTGCCATTGTCATAGGCGTGCAGATAGGCACTGGCATAGACCAGCGGTTTCTTGGCATCAAACACCAGCGGATCTGAGTAGTTGAAGTTATCTTTGATACTAAAGATATTGCCATCAACATCCTTTACAGTAAGTGTTGTACACCAGCCTGGGGCGGCGACTGCGGCGGCAGCACCTGTTGGCGCATAGTGATCTGTTTTCGTTGATATATCATCGACTTTAACTGGGGCCGCTAATGTCACTTTGTACTTAGCGCGAATAGCTTGGCGTTCAGTAATACCTGACTTACCTTCATGCATAGTACGGACATCGGCACCATTACTTGGGATGATGACACCTGGCACACCACCGCTATCATGGCAATCGATACAACCGGGTCCTGCTACGTTGATGTTAGTTGGAGCTTCAACGTGACAAGATGTACAGTTTTGTACTGAAAAGTCTTTAGTAAAATCTTGGTGATTAACATGGCCAATCTTAGACAGGGTGTTAGTCGCATAGCCACCTACAGAGAAACCTTCCGCATTGACAGCGCCGCGACTCACTGAGCCGTGACATGCTAAACAGCCTTCTACGAAAGTGACTTCACCGTCCATACCGGTTGCAACATAGCTTGCATGGCGGCGAGGACTGGTTGCGTAATCGACGTGACACGAATAGCAACTATCGGTTGTGGTGGAATGAGTGCCTTCGGGTTTATTGACAACTAAGGGGGCTGAACGTGCGATACCTGTTGCGCTATTGCCGCCAACGCGTAACCACACAATACCTTCAGTGCTCGGGTTTACCCCTAACATTGGGGCCACAAAAGTGTAGTGACCGTCGCCTAAAGAGGTCAGTGTGGCGCCTTCTGTCGCTTGAGTTGCCGCGCCACCAATATGCACATTGTCTGCAACGCCATTAAGATCACTTTCGGTACGGTTATTGATGAAACCTTTATCGGTTAACGCCGCGACTTTAGCCTCTGCGTTTTGCAGCCCGTTGATTAAATTATTATTCTCATCGGTAATTTCAAATTCGTAACTGATACTGCCTTCGCCAAAGCTGTAGTTGATCACTTTGACGTTCGTCAGCGTTGAGCTAGTGACTGGGGGCGGTGTTCCAGGTTCTCCGGGTGTGCCAGGCGTACCTGGTGTTCCCGGAATACCGGGCGTTCCTGGTGCGCCATCGACACCATCTTTGCCATCATCGCCACAACCAACAAGGGCACCAGTTAGTGCTAAAGCCACTAAGTATGCCAGTTTTCTAGAGGTGAAAATTCTCATCATTATCTCCATTTGATCCAATATGCGCATAAAGGACGGAGTGGAGCACTAAAGTTTGCAGGGTAGATTAGTGCTTTGACCGTTAGATTTAATTTGCAAGCTATCGAATACTTTCTTTTTTTAAATTGAGCACGTTTTGTCTCGAATGAAATACTACTGTTAACGTTATGTTTGTTTTTTGAGCGCAACCCCATTAACACCTAATACTTTGGAGGTAGATCTCACTTTTGAAATTTAGCTTTATTCACTATTTCCTTATAAAACAATATTTAAGGTTCAGTTAAGCTTGTGTTAACAAAATTTAATCATTTGGCTGCTGGTGATGGTTTTTATCGTGGAGAGCATTAAATAAAGTGGGCTGGAGATGTTTAACTCGACGATGGGGGAGTAAAACGCTGGATAAGTCGGCGCCGATGCAGAATTTCATGATAAAAGCTTAGTGGCTGCTAGTGTTCTGATGTGAAGCGCAATGTTAGACTAGCGCCCAATTTGGCTCTGGTGGCAGACGCGTAAGCGTTAACGTTTTTTAAAGGGTATAAGTCTTGGCTCAATTGTATTTTTATTATTCGTCGATGAACGCGGGTAAATCCACTTCCCTATTACAGTCATCCTATAACTACCGCGAACGCGGTATGAATACCTTGGTGATGACAGCCTCCATAGATGACAGATATGGCAAAGGTAAAGTGGCTTCGCGTATCGGCATTGAAACCGAAGCACAGGTTTTTAGTAGCCAAGATGATCTGACTCAGATGATTAGCGATGTGCATCAAGCCACGCCATTAAGTTGTGTGTTGGTGGATGAGTGCCAGTTTTTGAGTAAAGAACAGGTAAAGCAGCTGACGCATGTGGTCGATAATATTGATATTCCCGTACTCTGCTATGGCCTAAGAACAGATTTCCAAGGTGAACTCTTTAGCGGCAGTCATTATTTATTAGCGTGGGCCGATAAGTTGGTTGAGCTGAAAACCATTTGCCATTGTGGCCGCAAAGCCAACATGGTGGTGCGCCTCGACGGTGACGGCAAAGTGATGCGCGAGGGCGAGCAAGTGGCGATTGGCGGTAATGAAAGCTACGAGTCCGTTTGCCGTAAACATTTTCGTGAGTTCATCTGGGATTAGTCTTTGCTAGCTGGGTGTCGTTGGCGGTGAGTTTTTTTGTGTGGCTTAATGGATTAATGTCTTGTTTTACTGAGTGGCAACGGATTTGCTGAGTTGCATGAAAGATATTTATTTTAGTGTTTTTTTGGAGCTGTTTTGCCTAATTCCCCGTCAGAGATGAAGTTCGAAAATTATCGTCCTCGTCCACCACAACCTGAACCTAAGGTGAAGGTTAAGACTCCGCGTAAAGCCAGATCAAAGGGCAGAGTCTGGTTCTTATTTTTTATCTTGATTTGCTGTATCGCATTACTGATTGGCCTTGAGGTGAAAACCTCGTTTTATCAAGCTAAATACATCAATCAATATGCTAAGACGCTCACCTATGAATTAGAAAACTCACCGAGCACAGCGGTGATTTATCCAAGTTATGGCCCCTTTGATGAGCGCCATGGTTATAGTAAGTTACCCCAGTATATCGACCGATTAATGCAACGGAATTTTCAGGTGACGCAGCAAGTGGCGTTTTCGCCTGCCTTGCAGGAATACGCGCAGCTGGGATTTTTCCCGCCTTACCACGAAAAGGCACAATCTGGCTTAACGCTGCTCGATTGTCGCAATACCGATTTGTACGAGTTCGCCTATCCTAAACGGGTTTATCAGGACGACGATAAGATCCCCAATGAAATCGTTAATACCTTATTGTTTATTGAAAACCGCGAGTTATGGACCACGGAAGACAAACTCAATCCCGTGATCGACTGGCCACGCTTTGTGGTGGCGGGGATGAGCCAAATTGCAGAGATGGTCGGCATGAATGTGTCCACCGCCGGTGGCAGTACGCTGGCGACTCAGATTGAAAAATTCCGCCATTCTTCCCAAGGCTTAACCTTGAGCATCAAGGATAAGTTATTACAAATTGGCTCGGCCAGTGTGCGCGTGTACCAGCAAGGTGAGAATACCGAACCCGCTCGTAAGCGCATCGTCCAAGATTATTTAAACACAGTGCCATTATCCTCGGCGCCAAATCATGGTGAAGTGCATGGTATTGGTGATGGGCTGTGGGCTTGGTTTGGCACCGATTTCGATACCGCAAACAAGCTGTTAGCATCGCCACAAATCAAGGGTAATGCCGCCAAGCGTGGACAAGTATTCCGCCAAGTGGTCGCGCTGATGATCGCTCAACGTCGCCCTTCATACTATTTATTGCAAGGTCATGAAGATCTTGAAAATTTAGTCGATAGCCATATCCGCTTACTCGGCCAATATTACCTTATTGACCGTGGTCTGCGTGATGCCGCACTCGCGCAGAAATTGCAGTTTAGGGTCACAAAGCCGCAACGAAATACTCAATCGGGCGCCGATAAGGGCGTGAATACAGTGCGTATTCGTACCGCGGGCATGTTAAATGTGGGGCTGTACGATTTAGACCGACTCGACTTGACGGTCAACAGTAGCTTACACAGTGATTTACAGCAGCAAGTGAGTCACTACTTACGCAGCCTGGCGCAAGTGTCGACCGCTGAGCAAGTGGGTTTATTGGGCGAGCGTTTACTCGAGCCAAGCCAACTGCAAAACGTGCTGTATAGCTTTACGCTTTACGAGCGTACCGACACCGCCAACCGAGTTCGTGTGCAGACCGACAGTACCGACCAACCCTTTGATATTAACGAAGGCAGTAAGTTGGAACTGGGTTCAACCGCTAAATTGCGGGTGATGGCGACCTACTTAGAAATCATCGCCGAGATCCACGAAAAATATTCGAAAAAACATGGTATTGAACTGGAATCTATCATTATCGAACCTAGGGATCACTTAACCCGTTGGGCGATTGATTACTTGATTGTGAATCCTGATAGACGTTTAGATCGCATGTTAGATGCGGCGCTACAGCGGGAATATTCTGCCTCAACCAGTGAGCAGTTCTTTACCGGTGGCGGTTTGCATGTGTTTAATAACTTTAAAAAATCGGAAGATGTTAAGACACCGACACTCTACCAAGCTTTGCAGGATTCGATTAACTTGCCGTTTGTGCGCCTCATGCGTGACATAGTCAATTACAGCAGCAGTATGCAAAATGAGGGCAATATGGCCCAGTTGCTACGTAATGATAAAGATCCGCGCCGCGACGAATACCTGCGGGTATTTGCCGATAGAGAGGGTAATACCTTCGTCACTAAGTTTTATCGCAAGTATAAAAAAGTGGCCGCGAATGAGCGTTTTGGAATGTTCTTCGACGGTTTATCCCAGTCGGAGCAACAATTAACGTCGGCGTATCGCTACCTCTTGCCCGATGAACCTATGTCGGCATTTAAGGCTTTTCTGCAGCAAAGATTGCCGCAGGTGAGTTATACCGATGGTCGTATTAAGAGCTTATATAACAAGTACGGTCCTGATAAATATAACCTGCCGGATCAAGGTTATATCGCACGGGTGCATCCGTTGGAATTGTGGGTGCTGGATTATCTTAATCACAATCCCGATGCCAATTTGAACGATGTGAAACAGGCGAGTGAAGCACAACGCCAAGAGGTTTATCGTTGGTTATTTAGGACGCGACATAAAAACGCCCGTGACGTTCGAGTGCAAGTGATGCTTGAAGTGGAAGCCTTCCTCGACATACATCAGCGTTGGGCGCGTTTAGGTTACCCCTTTGATGCTATGGTGCCATCCTTAGGTTCGGCGCTCGGCAGCTCGGGAGATAGACCAGCTGCTTTAGCCGAGCTGATGGGCATTATTCAGAATGATGGCTATCGTTTGCCTACCGTGCGTATCAATCAGCTGCATTTTGCCGCGGATACACCATACGAAGTGACGCTGGAGAATCAGAACACCCAAGGTGAGCGAGTCATGCGCCATGAAGTGGCACAAGCCTTAAAAGCTGCGCTGGCGAACGTAGTGCAAAACGGTACCGCCCGTCGTTTGAAGGGCATTTTTACCGATGAAAAAGGTGGCATGTTAGCCATAGGCGGGAAAACCGGCACCGGTGATAACCGTATTGTGACTCAGATGCAGCAAGGTAAAAAAGTGGCGACTACGGCGATGAACCGCACCGCGACCTTCGTGTTTTATCTAGGTGACAAATACTTTGGTACTTTGACCGCCTTCGTGCCCGGCAGTAAATCCGATGATTTTAGTTTTACCTCGGCGCTGCCATTACAAGTGATGAAGGGCATGATGCCTATTCTGTCTCCCTATGTGAAAACCGAGCAGGGTATGTGCGTGGTAAACGAATAAAGACAGCAGGTTAGAGCCGTGCTAGCAATTGCAATCTAGCAACTGCCCACTAACGACAAAGAGTGTTCCTGATGAACACTCTTTGTCGTTTTAAGGCTTAAATTCTCTATCGATTCGTGTAGGAGGGTTATAACGTCTCATACCAAGCGATAAAGATTTATCATGAATAATTAAACTGTCCGCCTAAATAGCAGGAGTTTTGGCCGATTAACGGCATTCTCTGACTTGAAAATGCCCAAAGCAAGACAACTGAGTTACGCAGCATTAATTGTCATTGTTTTCCCAGTGACACGCCATAAACTCGTCCCTGAGGGCTCTACCAAAACATCCATGTTTTAGAAGGTCACTGGTGCAACAATGCCAATCTTAACTAAGTCCCTAATTCACAAGTCCATCCTAAAAAGCTTTTGCCCCAAAGCTGGCTAGCATTCATTTAGTGAATTGAAAACTGACGAATGAATTGCCCTACAAAATCTCATCTATTTACCCAATGTTTGGCCCTACCGTAAAGCGACTAACAATATATGGGTATACAGTCGTATTTAAATTTAGATGCTTTTGAGTGTTTTTAAACTCATTAGTTTACGCGTTTATCCAGCCTAAAATTAACAAAACCCTTTAAAATCATTTGTATATACTTTTCCAAAATTAGTTAATAGGTTTGGAAAACGCGCATGCGCGTTTTTCCGGATGGTGTATTTGATAAAAAGCTGATAAGTTCTTTGCAATACAAGCAGTTAATGATGCGCGTTTTTACTGGTCTAATAAGGTAAACGCGCATGCGCACTAATAAAATGTTGAACTAAGCCGCTGCGCGGAGCCCAAAGCGAACCACTGTTCCACACTTACTCCTAGGGATAATCCCTTACCTAGGAGGTCTACCATGTCATCACTTCTGCAACAATTCCATGATGAGAT
>NZ_JAUOEU010000034.1:0-45688 GCF_031932105.1 Shewanella sp. SP1S1-7 | reverse complement strand
TTGCTAGCAAGTCTTGGGGGGATGCCATGGCAACCTCCTACCATGTAAGCGATATCCTTCATCAGCACTTAGCCCACTATCAACAGCAGCATAAACTGACCGAACAGCAAGCCTTAGTCTGCCAGCATATTCAATTGTGTCGCACGCAAGCCTTAGGCTTACAGCAATGGCGTTGTGATACTTGCCAGTATGTGCAGCAGGTATTTTGCTCCTGTGGTGACCGGCATTGTCCTCGTTGTCAGGGAAGGCAGACGCAAGCGTGGATTGCAGCGCAGCAGGCGCAAGTCTTGCCTTGCCGCTATTTCCACTTGGTCTTTACCTTACCTCACGAGCTGAACATCTTGGCGCACTACGCTGCCAAGCCGTTATACAGCGCCCTGTTTGAGTCTGTGTGGCAGACGCTTGCGCAGTTTGGCATGAAACGGAAACACCTTCAGGGGCAATTGGGTTGCACTATGGTGCTGCACACGTGGGGGCAAACCTTGAGTCAACATATCCACTTGCATTGCTTAATTCCAGGCGGGGTAGTGACCTCAGAGGGGGATTGGCATGGCGTGAAAACGGATTATCTGTTTCCGGTTAGAGCCTTGTCCACCGTATATCGGGCCAAGTTATTACGGGCGCTGCGACAACATGAGCTGGCTATCCCTGCGGCTGAAACCTTAATGGCAAAGCCGTGGTGTGTTTACAGCAAAGCGTGTCTGAGCCGCGCCGAAACCGTGGTGGAATATCTCGGGCGTTATACCCGTAAAGGCATGCTACATGAGTCAAGAATTGCAGAAGTGACCGCAGAGCATGTCAGTTTTCACTACAAGGATTATCGTGACGGTCAGCAGCATAAGCAAATGCGGCTAAGCTGTGATGAGTTTATCCGCCGTTACTTATTGCATGTATTGCCCAAAGGGCTGATGCGAGTGAGACATTTTGGTTTTCTCGCCAATGCTTGCCGCCGCAAAAAGCTGGCGCTCATCCAGCGGCAACTACGTAAGCCGCAGGTGGTATTGGCGAGTCCTTTGATTAAGGAGGAATGTTGGTGGTCATGTCCGCAATGCCAGTTAGGTCATTTGCAGTTTATTGGGGAGATAAGACTGCAGAGATTAGTGATGATTAACAACCAAAGTCAGCCAGTACGTCTGTCAGGATAACCACTCCCTCAAGACGTAGCGTAACCGACAGCGAAAAGCAACCAGCCTTATGGGCACAAGCCGATGAGGGGATGTGGTGTGAGAGTGAGCCTGAGTCTGGGCTGGAATGCAGTGGACCACGCGCCTTAGTCAGTCAAAAGTGAGCTTGAAAGAATGAGAAAGCTAAAACGATATCAAGTGATTACCCATCAAACTGTATAAAAAACCGCTACCGCAAAAAAGCAAATTCCTATAGCATCATTCATACCCATTTACACGGATGTGGCAGCGGCCAAGTCCAACAAGCGATTTATGCCCTGCAAACAGCGCAGCGCATAAATACTAAGACGTTATATGTTTCATCAATTTAGGAGTTATCTCAATGTCTTATGCTGAGGCTAATTGTCTTTGTGGCGCGGTAAAAATTACGGCTGAAAACGTTAATCCTAAGTTTACTGTCTGCCATTGCCAATCATGCAGAACTTGGGGTGGAGCACCATTCTTTGCTGTGAAATGTGGCACTCAAGTAAAGATCGAAGGTGATGATAAGGTTAAAATATACAAATCATCTTCTTGGGCTTCTCGTGGTTTCTGCTCTGAATGTGGAACTCATCTGTTTTACAAATTTAAAGAAACTGGTGAGTACAATATGCCAGTGGGTTTATTTCCAAACTTAAAAGACTTGGAAATGGACATGCAGTATTTTAGTGATATGCGCCCAAGTTATTACTGTTTTGCTAATGAAACCAAAGAAATGACCACAGAAGAAATCATGGCTTACTTCGCAGATAAGGTGTAAGCAAACATATAACAAACGGCTCAAGAGGGATTGTCAACGCGTGGCGGCTTTAGTGCAAAATTGAAGTTCAGGGTTTAGGGTGGTTTTTTGAGTTCGGCGGTGCGTTGTCAACCCCTTAGCCGGGCGTTAGCTAACTATGGAAGCATTTTGAAAACTCCAACATATCTAGTACTACTGATAGTTTCGCAGTTTACTGCTGCGGAAACGCTTGAGCATCCGATACAAGTTAGCAATTCAAATATCTCGAAGGTAGTATTTGAAGACAACACAAGTGTAAGTTTCAATATTGAGCATACCGTAGTGGATTTATTAATTTCGGCTGTAGCAAAAGACAAAGATGAATATCATGTTTTTTTTCATTGTCAGGCAACAGAGTCAGACTCTGACGGAAGTGTTACTGGAATGGCTGTTAATGAGTTAGACGCGATCACCTTGTCGGCAAGCGAACAAGCCTCTGTTGATTGTGGTTTCGGAAAGTTACTGCAGTTGTCGTTAGCTAACAAACCACTAAAGCGGGACTCGTAACAGTTGGCTCAGTTTCGCTTCGCTACACATTTTAGCTAACTGTTACTCGCTCCTTAGTGAGGCGTTAACTGTACGAAAGCATCGAGAGAGTAATGTCGAATAAAACCGTTCTAGAGAGGCTTTTAGTCGAAATAGACGAATACGATAAAAATCGTAGAGATCGCGATGCTTTTGCGCAAAGGGTATATGAGTCAATCGAAGCGCTAGAAGGAATACCTTATTCAGTGCAACAGCAATGTAGAGATTGGCAGTACAAAATAGAAACCGAGGGTTACTTTGATGAAGAGGGCTTTGAGTCCGAAACCCAAGAAGTAATCCCTAAACTTAAAGAGTGGGTCAATGAGCTTGTTCAGACCCACAGTTAACAAGGCCAAGCAGCATCGCCAGCAAAGCTGGCTGGACCTCGCTACGCTCGGCCGCTGTTGGCGGCGTTAGCCCATAGATATTTTAATCCGAAAATCACATATTAGGGCTAACGATCTAACAAGGTTTTTTGTCCCAAAATGAGTTATCTTGAGTATGAAACTTTAATACTCAATTGCTGTTCTATTTATGCACCTAAGCGCAGATGAGTATGATGCTTTATTTTTCCACGTATTCAATCTGATGCTGTAGAATCAAGCACATGTGACGATTCAGTATCGAACTTTATTTTTCTCCCACCATTGAGCTTGTTTCACTGGTCAAAAGGCTGTGGTTAAAGCGAGTGCTTAAGATTACTACGGTGAGATCTGGTAAATTTTTGATTTCGCTTCATCGGTCACAAGATAAATCAGCCCATCAGGCCCTTGCACGACTGAGCGTAATCTTTGCCCCAATTCATTTTTTAGCAGCCGTTCTTCTTTAATAATCTTGTCGCCATCAAGCACTAAACGTACTAGCGTTTTTTCCTTTAGGCTGGCGAGTAAAATATTATTTTTCCACTGCGGAAATTTATCGCCCGTGTAAAACATAAAGCCCGCCGTGGCAATTGAGGGAACCCATTTGTAGACGGGTTGCTCCATTCCAGCCTTGTGGGTGCCTTCGCCGATTTTGCCGCCGCCGTAATTCTCACCATAGGTAATTACAGGCCAGCCATAGTTTTTGCCTGCCTCATCAATGTTGAGCTCATCGCCGCCCTGCGGTCCATGCTCACCCGTCCACAATACTTTGCTGGTGGGATTAATGGCCGCGCCTTGCATATTGCGATGACCGATAGACCAGATCTCGGGCAAAGCGCCCGCCGTATTAACGAAGGGGTTATCTTGAGGCACAGAACCATCGGCATTAATCCGCACCACTTTGCCTAAATGATTATCTAATGTTTGGGCGCTATCTTTTTCGCTGTAGCGGTCGCCAAGCGTAATAAACAGCGTGCCGTCAGGCGCCCACACTAAACGAGATCCAAAATGGTGGCCGCTGTTGATTTTAGGTTGCTGACTAAAAACGCGGCTGAGATTTTCAAGCTTGTTGCCATTGAGAGTAGCAAAACTCACCGCAGTGCTATTGAGTTCACTTGCATCACCTTCAGCGGGCTTTGAATAACTGAAATAGATTTTTTTGCTGCTGGCAAAATCTGGTGCAAGCACCACATCGAGTAAACCACCTTGACCTTTGGCATACATAGGCGGTAAACCCGTTAAGGGTTCGCCCACTTTACCTGCGGCGCTGACAATGCGCATTCTGCCGGCGCGTTCAGTCACGAGCATGCTGCCGTCGGGTAAAAATGCCATACCCCAGACATTTTCTAACCCTTGGGCTATGGTTTTTACCTGAATGTTACCCGTTTCCGTTTTGACGCTAATGCTTGTTGCGCTAGTGTTCTGCGCGTAAATAGTGGGTGAGCTTGCAACAAGACACAGGGCAAGACTTAAGCTGCTCAGCTTCAAGGCCTTTAGCTTCAAGCTGCTTAGTTTAAAGGTGATCCGTTTCATCGCTATCCTTAATCACTGTGCTTTCCTAAATGATGGCTCAGAGTAACAAGCCAGCAACCTAAGGGCAATTTCTCGATGTGACCTTGTAGCGAAACTCACCTGTCTTGTTATCGTGAGTCCAAGAACTGCGCGTTGGCTAATGCATTAAAAGGCTAACGTATTAAAAATACTAGCGTATTAAAAGCCAAATGTATGAAAAGCTTAGCTTAACGCATGAAAACCTAGCGCATGAAAAAGCCTAAGGCCATCGCTAAACCGACAATCACAATAAAGCCGCGCAGCAAGGGCTGTGAAATGCGATAGGCCAGCACCGCGCCCACATAGCCACCGATAATCGCCATCACAGCAAGTAGCAACAGATATTGCCCATCGATAACATTGCCCGCGGCATAAACCACAACGGCGATGGCGGTGAGCAGGGCTGAAATGAGATTTTTAAGACCGTTCATCCCATGCAGATTGGTCTGCCCCATCAGCCCAAAACTTGCGAGCAGTATAATGCCTAAGCCACCATTAAAATAACCGCCATAGATACACACAGCCGACAGTATCATCAGTGCTGTTATCCGACTTAACATTGGCGTTGAGGTGTTTTCGCCTTGCTCAGCGATTCTTCGTTTGAGCAACCAAGGGCCAATGATAAAGGCCGCGGTGGCCAGTAAAATTAGCCAAGGGATCAGTTTTGCGAAGACTTGCTCGCTGGTAGTCAGCAAAATGCCTGCGCCAATACTGCCGCCAATAAGGGCAATCAAGATCAGATGCTTAAGACTAAGACTCGCCGGATATTCGATATCCTTTCTAAAACGCCAAGCACTGGCGATATATCCGGGCAGCAGCGCGGCTGTCCCCGTTGCATTCGCCGCAATCGGTGGAACCCCGACAAACACTAACGCCAAAAGGGTAATAAAACTGCCACCACCGGCAACCGCATTGAGCATGCCGCCTAAAAAGCCAGCGAGTGCAATAATAAGCCAGTCCATAGATACCGCTCCTTTGGGTAATGAGAGAGTTAAACAGAGAGTTCATCTGAGTGCTAATAATGAGTCTGTTCTCGTGAGTCAATCTAAGTACGTCACCCTAACAGGATGATTTCGATATTGAAAGTCGAGCAATGATTCGTTACATAATCGAAAGTCGCGTAATAGAAAGTCGCGTAATGGATAGTCACACTGCCATTCGTAAATGTGAACACACAGAATAAGTGAACAGGCTTTTACTTGCTTAGTGCTAGGGGGACTTGATCCCAAACACCAGACATAAAAATAACCGCAGCTATGGCTTCACTTTGCTCGGTAAAAACATCTTCTCCCCAGCAGTTTTGCCCACGTTCTTGATAATAAACTTTAAAGGTACTGAGCATAGGTGTTCGAATGCAATACCAACCATCGAAGGCATTCTTGGCAAAATGCACCCAATGTTGCGCATCGGCAGTTTGGATTTGCTGTACGAGTATTTCATTTTGTGACAGCAAAGCCGCAAGTTCACTCTGGGTGGTGATTGGATGCTCGGCTTTTATTGCCTCTAGAAGATTTTTCAGTCTAATCACGCAGTCCCTTGCTTCTGGCTGCGAACCTGAACCACTCGCTAGCGAATTGCAGCTGCTATTGATGATTGGATCAGCGTCTCATAAATCTCAGCTTGGCCTGCTGGAATAAGCTGTCTGTGAATTTCGCGGCGTTTCGCACTGCCGAATAAGCGCTCCGCAACCCAGCCGGTTAAATAGAGCGAGGACAGGCAGCCACCAGCAGTGGCAATATTGCCACTGATAACCAGAGCGCAGTCTTCTACATCCACGCCCATGGCAACTAATGCGGGTTTGGCATCGGGATGAGTCGTTGCTGAGATATTGTCGAGTAAGCCTAATTTGGCAAAGAAGAATGACCCCGCGCAGATACTGCCAAGCAATTGCCGTGTGGGATCTAATTTAAGGGCGGACATAAACTCAGGATCAGCAAGTGCGGCAGGTACGCCTTTGTAGCCACTGCTAAATAATACCACGTCGGCATCAGCGACTTCGGCCACATGACCATCGGTTGCAACCGTCATCCCTAAACTCGATCTGTGGCTAGGTTTGGTCCCGAGTACTTTCACATTCAAGTCTGTTTTTGTCCTGCCGAGGATGTCACGCATTAGGAAGAAATCGATATCGGTAAATTCATCAAATATTACAATCGCAATCTGGTACATAAGCTTTCCTCTGGCTTGTATTGTGGATGACTTAAGGCTTGAATACGCTCAACCTTAAGCCTTGGGTCCTCAATATCAATAGAATCATGATTTTATTGGTTATCCATTTTTTATGAAAATTTGGTTAATCAAAATCTTAACCAGCACTAAACGATGGCAGTCGCTTGGCGAAAATAGCATGGGCATCAAAATCTTGGCTTTGCATTCTGGTTAATGTGTTGGTTAACACTTCATCGGCTGCATCTTCAATCCGCAGGATCTTCTCTGCTGTGACATAGTTGCTAAACGCTGTGCAGACTTGTTCAAACAAAGCCGTTACATCGCCAAAGGCCGGATGACTAAATTGTGGGTTAGGCAAACCCCTAAGGGATCGCAGTTTCAGCAGCATTAACGCTGTCAATGGTAAATATGTATGCGGCCCACCATTGAACTCAAAAAAGCACTTTTTATCCCCAATAACTGCTTGTTCTACCTGATGATCGCACAGGGTTTGCAGCATAGTGCTGATGAATTCGATATCCTGTGTGTCCCAGTTATCTATAAATGGCGCATAGGGGAAAGGAGCCGTTTTTCGCAGTGTCACTTGCACTTCAGTGGCAAAAGGCGGCTCAATAACGCCCAAATAGCGCCCATACAGCAGCACCAAAAAATCGCCGATAAAGCCGTGGGAGCGAATAGCCCAACCCGAACGCCAGGCCATTGCGTTGGCATAATACAGCTCGTCGGCCTCAGTCTTAAGCCCAGAAAACAGCATAAGCACAAGCCGAAAAGCACTGGTTGTCATCCATCCGGCATTAGCTATTTCACCTGTTTTCTCAACCGCAGTGTAGTATCGATAGTAGTCGATCGCGGTATTAAAATAGCCGTAAGCAAGCGAGCATATAAGCGGCTTAGGCTCAAGCAAGCCCGATTCAATATAGGTAAGTTGGGCTACATAGCCCCAATGGCACTCGGGTACACCAAACTCAGCTCCAAATAATTCCCACTGGCGAAAATCCTCATCAAACTCACGATATTGTTTCACTCTCTCGAAACCATCTGTCATCCCACTGTCGATATAATCGGTCAGTAAATACTGGTCATATTCAAAGACGTTTTTGGCATAATCGCGCATATGTTTACGACTGCGACTGCGCTTATTGAGAAACTTGGCTAACATATTGAGCATCCTTATTATTTAGGCTGCGGCAAGTTTACCGCAACGGCGCTAAATATGACTATCTGTAGCATTTTTGAAGCAAGCATTAAGCGACTCCGTTGTTGCGATGGTGAACACACATTCGCCAGCAAAGAACCTTACTAACATATGGTGTTATTAGTTTAATGCGCGACATTGTTCATTATTGAATATGCTGGGATGGGTGAGTAAACCGCACTCTTGCGTTGGCGACCATCGGAAAAAGGGACTTTTTCGTTGAGCCCCCAAGGATGGGTTTACGGCGTGTCGCCAGAGCATTAGTGCTGTTTATGGCGATAAGCTCTCAAAAAGTACCTAGACTGCAAAAGCCCACAGAAAACAAGGTTTGTAGTGAACAATCTGGTGGTGAATTTTACTCATGGTTCCCCGTTTTCGCGGGGATGACAAAAGCAACGAGGCCCAGAATCATTTTCTGAGCCTCGTTGGTATCGTAAAACGTCGGTTAACGCTCAAAACTCTTTAGGCTAAAGCTTCAAACTAACTTGAGTTTCAACCTTAGCCGCTATTCGTTACTTGCGCATTTTAGAGAACGCTTAAAACACCATTTCTGGTACATGCTCAGGTACGATTAATTTGCCGGCGGTTTTGCTGACGATTTCTTCTACGCTGACACCTGGGGCGCGCTCTAGTAGATGGAAAGCGCCATCTTTGATTTCGATAAAGGCTAAATCTGTGACGACGCGTTTAATGCAGCCGTAACCAGTCAGCGGCAATTCGCATACGGGCAGTAGCTTAGAATTACCGTATTTATCGGCGTGCATCATAGTCACAATAATGTTTTCAGCGCCGGCGACTAAATCCATCGCACCGCCCATGCCCTTGATGAGTTTGCCGGGGATCATCCATGAGGCGATAGAGCCGTTCACATCGACCTCAAAGGCGCCGAGCACGGTTAAGTCCACATGGCCGCCACGGATCATGGCAAAGCTTTCCGCCGATGAGAAAAACGAGGCGCCTTTGACTGCGGTAACGGTTTGTTTGCCCGCGTTGATTAAATCAGGATCTATGGTGTCTTCGGTTGGGAATTCGCCCATGCCGAGTAGACCATTTTCCGATTGCAGCATCACTTCCATGCCGCTCGGAATATAGTTAGCGACCAGTGTTGGAATGCCTATGCCAAGGTTGACGTAGTAACCGTCTTTTAATTCTTTGGCGACGCGCTGAGCCAGTTGTTCTCTTGATAATGCCATGATATCTATCCTTTCTATTTGGCTTTGACGCTTTGGTCTTTACTCTTAGGTTTTACCCTTAGTTTTTACTTTAGGGAGCTAAGTGCCAATTGCGTTAACTGTGTTTCAAGGTTTTGCCCGCGCCTTTTATTTCGCGGCTTTTACCGTGCGCTGCTCGATACGTTTCTCGAACCTGCCTTGAATAACGCGGTCAACATAGATGCCCGGCGTGTGGATATGATCTGGGTCTAGCTCGCCTGGCTCAACAATAAACTCGGCTTCTACTACAGTGATTTTGCCCGCGGTCGCCATCATAGGGTTAAAGTTGGCGGCGGTTTTACGGAACACCAAATTACCCATGGTATCGGCTTTCCATGCGCGCACTAAGGCAAAATCTGCGGTCAGCGACTCTTCTAACACGTAATGGCGACCTTTGATTTCGCGGGTTTCTTTGCCATCAGCCACGGGTGTGCCGTAACCCGTTGCAGTGAAAAATGCCGGAATACCTGCGCCACCTGCGCGGATTTTTTCCGCTAATGTGCCTTGGGGCGTTAAAATTACGTTCAGTTCGCCAGAGAGCATTTGTTGCTCGAAAGTGGCGTTTTCGCCCACGTAAGAGGCGATCATAGTGGCGATTTGGCGATGTTTTAACAGTAAGCCAAGACCGAAATCGTCAATACCTGCGTTGTTTGAAATTGCGGTTAAGCCGTTAATGCCCATCTTAACCATTTGATTGATTAAGCCTTCAGGAATGCCGCATAGGCCAAAGCCGCCGACCATAATGGTCATGTCGTTTGATAAGCCGTTTAACGCTTCTTCATAGCTGCTGACGACTTTATTGAGTCCTGCCATTGTGATGTCCTTTTATGCTGTATAAAACGCGCGGGAAATAACGCGCGTTTTCAATAACGGTTGTTGTCGTTAATTATTGTTGTTCTATTTTGCTAACAGGGCCGTGGCCACTTTTGAACCGTTGTTGCGATTCAGCTGTGTGCTGATAGCTTGCCCTGCCAACGCTAGCTTGTTGAGATCGATACCTGTCTCTAATCCCATGCCGTGCAGCATATACACTAAGTCTTCGGTGGCAAGATTGCCCGATGCGCCTTTGGCATAGGGGCAGCCGCCAAGACCTGCAACCGAGGAGTCAAACACCCGCACACCTAAGTCTAAGCAGGCCAAAATGTTAGCGAGTGCTTGGCCATAGGTGTCGTGAAAGTGTAGCGCCAGTTTCTCAATAGGCACTCGTTCACTCACAGTTTGCAGCATTCTACGGGCTTTTTGCGGCGTACCGATACCGATAGTGTCACCGAGTGATATTTCGTAACAGCCCATTTTGTAAAGGATTTCAGACACGCGGGCCACTTCACTGACCGCTATCTCACCTTCGTAGGGGCAACCTAGCACGCAGGACACATAGCCGCGCACTGGAATATTGTGCGCTTTTGCTAATTCCATCAAAGGGATAAAGCGTTCAATCGACTCTTCTATCGAGCAGTTGATATTGCGTTGACTAAAGCTTTGTGAGGCGGCGCCAAATATCGCTACTTCGGAAGCTTTTGCATCCAGTGCCAGTTCAAAGCCTTTGACGTTGGGCGTGAGCGCGCTATACACCACGCCGCTTTGACGCTGTATTTGCTTGAGCACATCGGCAGAGTCGGCCATTTGTGGCACCCATTTGGGTGATACAAAACTGCCCGCTTCGATGCGCTTAAGCCCTGCATCTGCCAGCGATTCAATCAAGGCGATTTTAGCTGCCGTCGGCACGGCGACTTCGTTTTGCAGGCCGTCGCGCGCGCCCATCTCGAAGATGCTTACCCTGTCTTTGGCGTCCGCTGCTTGACTTAGATTGACTAACGACATCTTAGGCTTCCTTGGTCGCGGTTGGCTCGTCTGTCTCTAACGGCTCAACGTTAAGCAAGGTTGCGCCATCGGTCACCAGCTCGCCTGCCTTAAAGTAGAACTCACTGACTATGCCATCAAAGGGCGCTTCGATTGTGTATTCCATCTTCATGGCTTCCATCACTAGCAAACCTTGGCCTGCTTTCACTTGTGTGCCGACATCGACTAAATGGGTCACGACAGTGCCGTTCATGGGGGCTTTTAACTTGTCAGCATTGCTGGCTTGTTCTTCGACCACTAAGGTTTGCACTGCTTTGAAGTGGTAACTGCCAGAGGATAAAAATAGCGTAAAGTCATCACCTTGTGCGCTAACCGGCACTTTACTCTTATGGCCGTTGATTTCGGCGAGCAGTAAGTCTTGTTTCAGTTCGCCATTTAGCAACCAATCTTGGCCGTGCAGTGGCAACTGATACATGCCGCCTAAATCGAGCATCACCAACTGCTGTAATTCATGGGCGTCATCGAGCAGGGCAATATTGTGTTGGCTACAACTGTTGAGTCTAAAGCCGCTCACTTGACCCCAAGGCGAGTAAGGATCTGCGCTGTTGATCGCTTGCGCTTTGGCGGCTTCTTTACGGGCAAGCACTTGATACAGCGCGGCAAAGGCAAGCGCAGTGTCGGCTTCGCTTGAAGCTGTACCAATTAAGGTGTCGCCATAACGGCCAATAAAGTCAGTGCTAAAGTCGGCATTGGCAAACGCTGGGTGCTCGGCAATGTTCGCCAAAAATTCAATGTTGTGCTTAAGACCGCTAATTTGATACGACTCTAAGGCATGCACTAAACGTTGCAGGGCGCGCGGGCGCGATTCATCCCAAACAATAAGCTTGGCAATCATAGGATCGTAGAAGTTACTGATCACATCGTTTTCACGAATACCCGAATCGATACGGACAAACTTACTTTGCTCAGGTTCACGCAAAAAGTTGAGCTTACCACTGGCGGGTAAAAATTCATTTTGCGGATCTTCGGCGTAGATACGCACTTCAAAGGAATGGCCGTGAATACGCACTTCATCTTGCTTAAGGGGCAGTGGCTGACCGCTGGCGACCAGCAATTGCCATTTGACTAAATCTTGGCCTGTGACCATTTCAGTCACTGGATGCTCAACCTGCAGACGGGTGTTCATCTCCATGAAATAGAAGCTATTGTCCGTATCTAACAGAAACTCTACCGTTCCCGCGCCAACATAATCGATGGCTTTAGCTGCCGCGACGGCCGCATCACCCATTTGGGCGCGCAGTGCATCGCTTAAGCCTGGTGCTGGTGCCTCTTCGACCACTTTTTGGTGGCGACGTTGAATCGAGCAGTCGCGATCCGATAAGTAAATCGCGTTACCAAAGGTGTCGGCAAACACTTGTACTTCGACGTGGCGCGGCTGGCGTAAATAACGCTCCATCAATAACTTATCGTTACCAAAAGAAGAGGCCGCTTCACGGCGCGCCGAGTTAACGGCTTCCATGATTTCGCCTTCATTCTCGACGATACGCATGCCTTTACCGCCGCCGCCATACGCCGCTTTAATCAGCATAGGGAAGCCGATTTTCAGTGCCTCCGCTTTTAAGGTCGCATCGGTTTGGTCATCGCCGTGGTAACCCGGCACTAAGGGCACATTTGCCGCCGTCATAATAGATTTGGCGGCGCTTTTACTGCCCATGGCATCGATAGCATCGCTACCTGGGCCAACAAAGACGATGCCTGCGGCTTCACATTTACGGGCAAAGTCGGCGTTTTCAGATAAGAAACCATAACCTGGATGAATGGCTTGGGCGCCGGCTTTTTTGGCGATATCGATAATCAAATCGCCCTTTAAATAGGAGTCTATCGGCGCACTGCCGCCTAAGTAGAAGGATTCGTCGGCCATGGCGACATGGCGCGCTTCTTTATCTGCATCGGAATATAGGGCAACGGTGCGAACGCCCATGGCATGGGCGGTTTTGATGATGCGACAGGCGATTTCACCGCGGTTAGCAATCAATAGCTTGGTAAACATTTGCTTGGTTAACATCAAAGGGCTCCTTGGGTATCACTTGGCTTTTGCGTGGGAGTTGAGAGCGCTTGTTGCCAGTTAGGCAGACGTTTCTCAAAAAAGGCGTTTAAGCCTTCTTGGCCCTCGGTTGATACCCGAATGCGGGCGATACGCTCGCTAGTGTAATCAATGGTGTTTTGGTCTATCACGCCATCTTCAAGATGCGACAGCAGTGTTTTTGCCCATGCCATACCTTGCGGACTATTGGCCAGCAGCGCGTCAATCATTGGCTTTGCGGCGGCATCTAAGTCATCGCTGATCTCATGAATGACATTAAGCTTTAATGCGGTTTCTGCACTAAAACGCTCAGCCGTTAACATGTAGCGGCGCGATGCGCGGTTACCCATAGCGCGGGCAACGTAAGGGCTTATCACCGCAGGAATTAATCCGAGTTTCACTTCGCTCAAACAAAAACTGGCGCGCGTTGTGGCGATAGCGATATCGCTGGCGCAAATCAGCCCCAGTGCGCCGCCAAAGGCTGCGCCTTGCACTAATGCAATGGTGGGTTTTGGAAAGGTATCTAAATCCTGCATCAGTTTTGCTAAGGCTTTGGCATCATTTAGATTTTGCTCAAAGTCCATTTTGGCTTGTTTGCGCATCCAATTGAGATCGGCGCCGGCGCTGAAGTTTTTGCCGTTCGCTTTGAGTACCAGCACTTGGCATTGCTTGTGCTCAGCAAAATAGCTAAGGACGCTAATCATCTCGCTAATCATCACTTCATCGAAGGCGTTGTGTACTTCTGCTCGGTCAAGAATAAGCTCAGCAACGCCGTTATTGAGTGCGTAAGTGACGTGCTGCAAGTTGCTTAAATCCTTTGTGCCGCTAGTGCTGTTTAATCTGTTGGTCATTATTCTTTCCCCTATCTTATTGTGTGGCATATGTTTTTCACATGTGCCTTTACATACGGAACACACCAAAGCGGGTGTCTTCGATAGGGGCGTTTAACGCCGCCGATAGGGCAAGGCCGACTACATCGCGGGTTTGCGCTGGGTCAATAATGCCGTCATCCCATAAACGGGCGCTGGCATGATACGGATGACCTTCTTTGTCGTACTGGGCGACAATCGGCGCTTTAAAGGCTTTTTCAGCTTCAGCCGACCATTCTTCACCTTTGCGGGCTAAACCGTCGCGACGTACTGTCGCGAGTACGCCAGCCGCTTGCTCGCCGCCCATCACAGAAATACGGGCGTTAGGCCACATCCACATCATGGTCGGTTCGAACGCGCGGCCACACATGCCGTAGTTACCCGCGCCGTAGCTGCCGCCGATAATCACAGTGAATTTAGGTACATTGGCGCAAGAAACCGCGGTCACCATTTTAGCGCCATGTTTAGCTATGCCTTCGTGTTCGTACTTTTTACCCACCATAAAGCCGGTGATGTTTTGCAGGAACAGCAGCGGAATTTTGCGCTGGCAGCACAGTTCAATAAAGTGTGCGCCTTTTTGCGCCGACTCTGAGAACAGAATGCCGTTGTTGGCGACGATACCGACAGGGTAACCGTGAATACGGGCAAAACCGCACACTAAGGTTGCGCCGTAGTTGGCTTTAAACTCATCAAAATCAGAATCATCGACGATACGGGCGATCACTTCCTTGACATCAAAGGGCTTTTTCAAGTCGGTGCCGACAATGCCATACAGTTCGCTGATATCGAATTTTGGTGGCTTGACTGGGCTCAGCAGTGATTTGATTTCTTTTTGATGATTCAGGCGTGATACCGCGCGGCGGGCAAGCTCTAGCGCGTGCTCATCGTTTTGTGCTAAATGGTCCGCCACACCGGAAATTTTGGTGTGGACTTCGGCGCCGCCCAGTTCTTCGGCGCTGACTTCTTCGCCAGTGGCCGCTTTCACTAATGGCGGGCCCGCTAAGAAAATTGTGCCTTGATCTTTAACGATAATAGATTCATCCGCCATGGCGGGCACATAAGCACCACCTGCAGTACATAAACCCATCACCACTGCAATTTGGGGGATGCCTTTGGCGGACATTTGCGCTTGGTTGTAAAAGATGCGGCCGAAATGGTCGCGGTCGGGGAAAACTTCATCTTGGCGGGGCAGGTTAGCGCCGCCCGAGTCGACTAAATAAATACAAGGCAAGTGACAACGGCTGGCAATATCTTGGGCGCGAAGGTGTTTTTTGACGGTAATCGGGTAGTAAGTGCCGCCTTTCACTGTGGCGTCGTTGGCGATGATCATGCATTCCACGCCACTCACACGGCCGATACCGGCAATAATGCCCGCTGCGGGCACTTCTTCGTCGTAGACTTCAAACGCGGCAAATTGCGACAGTTCTAAAAAGGGTGAACCTGCATCGAGCAGCTTTTCAACCCGTTGACGTGGGAGTAATTTACCGCGAGATAAATGGCGCTCCAGCGCCACAGGGCCGCCGCCGAGTTCGATTTTATTGAGTTTAGTTTTAAGATCGGCCACTAGGGCGGCCATATCGTCGGATTTTGCTTTAAATTCATCGCTACGGGCGTTGATACGACTGCTTATTTGCGTCACTTTGATTGTCCTTATAAAGCGGAAACTCGGTATCACCTTGCTCGAATGGGTGGCGCAGACTGTAAGTTACAGTGCAGCGCTACCCATTCACTTATGAGAGATTATTTGAACTCGCGTTATTTCGACTCATTGAACAGTTCGCGGCCAATCAGCATGCGGCGAATTTCTGAGGTGCCAGCGCCGATTTCATACAGCTTGGCATCGCGCAGTAAACGGCCTGTGGCGTATTCGTTGACATAGCCGTTACCGCCGAGCAGTTGGATTGCATCCAGTGCCATTTTGGTGGCGAGTTCTGCGCTATACAGAATGGCGCCCGCGGCATCTTTACGGGTGGTTTCACCGCGGTCACAGGATTTTGCCACGGCATACACGTAGGATTTGGCGGCATTCATGCCGGTGTACATGTCGGCTAACTTGCCTTGCACTAGTTGGAATTCACCAATCGATTTACCAAATTGCTCACGCTCGTGGATGTAAGGTACAACGATATCCATACAAGCGTTCATGATCCCCAGCGGGCCGCCAGATAGCACGACGCGCTCGTAATCTAAGCCGCTCATCAGCACTTTTACGCCGTTGTTGAGGCCGCCTAAAATGTTTTCTTCTGGCACTTCCACATCTTCAAACACTAATTCGCAGGTGTTAGAGCCGCGCATGCCGAGTTTGTCGAGTTTTTGCGCTTGGCTAAAACCTTTCGAATCACGCTCAACGATAAAGGCGGTAATACCGTGTGCGCCTTTGGTTAAGTCGGTTTTAGCGTAAATCACATAGGTGTGTGCATCGGGGCCGTTGGTGATCCACATCTTGTTGCCGTTTAAGATGAAACGGTCGCCTTCTTTACGGGCGTGTAACTTCATTGATACTACGTCAGAACCTGCGTTTGGCTCACTCATGGCGAGTGCGCCAATATGTTCACCACTCACCAGTTTTGGCAGATACTTGGCTTTTTGCGCGGCATTACCGTTACGGTTGATTTGATTGACACACAGGTTTGAGTGGGCGCCGTAGCTTAGGCCGATAGAGGCCGATGCGCGGGAGATTTCTTCCATCGCCACGACGTGGGCAAGGTAGCCCATGTTCGCGCCGCCAAACTCTTCGGGTACGGTTACGCCGAGCAGTCCCATTCCTCCTAGCACAGGCCAAAGTTCATTGGGGAAGGCGTTGTCGTGATCCACTTTCGCGGCAATTGGAGCGATTTCATTCGCGGCAAAATCCTGCACCGCATCGCGCAGCATATCGACGTCTTCGCCTAGACCAAAATTCAGACTTGTGTAGAGAGAGTTCATTGCTTGTGTCCTTTCAGATGTTCTAATTTCAGATTGTTATCGTTTTTATGATTTTTAGGTGCTTGAGTCTTTTCAATCTTGTACTTAAATCCGTAGTGTTATCGCCATCAAATTGATTTGATTTTGTGTCAACGGAGATTTAGGCTTTTGCCGTTTTGTTATCTTCTAAGGCTAAGCGGCATTGCTGCTCGGCGGAATTGAGTTCCATCAACACGACTTTGATGTCGTCCATTTGCTGTTGTAGAGCGGATTTCTTTTCTTCCACTAGCGCCAGCATGGTATTGAGCTGTGCGGTGCTGCTCTTGTCGGCATCGTATAATTCGAACAGGCGACGGGTTTCTGCTAAAGAAAAGCCCAAGCGTTTACCGCGAAGAATGAGCTTGAGGCGCACTCTGTCTTTGAGGCTATAAATACGGGTTTGGCCGCGGCGTTTAGGCTTAAGTAAACCTTGGTCTTCGTAAAAACGAATACTTCGAGTAGTGATATCAAACTCTTTTGAGAGATCACTGATCGAGTAAGTCGTTTGTGGTGTGTTCGTTGCGCTCATTCATGCACCCTAAATAATCAGTTTTAAGCAAGATATATGAAGTTTACGTAAAGGTAAAGATTTTGGCTTTTATTCTGTTGGCAAAAAAGTGTCAATCCCAATTGCCATCAGCCTGTGCAGCGAGATTAAAACGAGTGCTTTAAATTAGTGTTCTCGTATAAAACCACAAATCTTTTCTGGTTATAGGCTAACGTCTAATAGTGGGCTTAAGGCCCCCCTGTTAATAATGGTTGTTGGAAGGGGTAGTTATTGCGGCTGACGATTTTAGCCGCAGTCCTGATTGGAGGACATATGTTGACCGAACAGCAAAATGCATCTGTAGCGCAAGCCGCAAATCAAAAACAGAACCAACAAAAACATCAAGCGTTGCACCAAGCATCCTTGCTTAATAAAGCCGAATTCTGGGGAGAAGCGGCGAAGACGCTCGATTGGATTAAGCCGGCGCACACTGTGCTCGATGAATCGCAGGCGCCGTTTTATCACTGGTTCGCCGATGGTGAGATGAACACTTGTTACAACGCCGTCGACCGCCATGTGTTGGCCGGACGCGGTGACCAAGTGGCGATCCAGTACGTGAGCCCTGTAACGGACACTGAATACGGCATTAGCTACGCGGAGCTACAGGCTCAAGTGAGCCGACTCGCGGGCTTTATGCAATCAATTGGTATCGGGAAGGGCGACCGTGTGGTGATTTATATGCCTATGGTGCCGGAAACCGCTTTCGCTATGCTGGCCTGTGCCCGCATAGGTGCGATTCACTCTGTGGTTTTTGGTGGCTTTGCCGCCAATGAACTCGCGACTCGGATTAACGATGCCAAGCCTAAATTGGTACTGTCGGCATCCTGCGGCATTGAGCCTTCGGGCGTGATCCCTTATAAGCCTCTGTTAGATAAAGCATTGGAACATGCTGTTCATCAGGTGGAGCATTGCCTGATTTTAAATCGCAGCCAGTATCAAGCCGATTTGCAGGAGGGCCGTGACTTAGATTGGCAAACCGCGTTAGCGACTGCACCTAAGGCCGATTGTGTTTCTCTTAAGGCCACAGATCCCTTGTATGTGCTTTATACCTCAGGCACCACGGGTCAGCCTAAAGGTGTGGTGCGCGATAATGGCGGCCATGCAGTGGCTCTGGCTTGGTCGATGCAACATATTTACGATATTCAAGCGGGCGATGTGTTTTGGGCCGCGTCTGATGTGGGCTGGGTTGTGGGTCATTCTTACATTGTGTACGGACCGCTGCTGGTGGGCGCTACAACCTTAATGTATGAAGGTAAACCTGTCGGTACGCCCGATCCCGGCGCTTTTTGGCGCACGATTGCCAAATATAAAGTCAAAAGTTTTTTCACCGCGCCGACGGCCATTCGCGCGATCAAGCGTGAAGATCCTGACGGTGAGTATCTACAAGGTGTTGATTTAGCTTGTCTTAAAAACGTGTTTTTGGCGGGGGAACGTTGCGATCCCGACACTTTAGTTTGGGCACACACTAAACTCGCTAAACCTGTTATCGATCACTGGTGGCAAACTGAAACGGGTTGGCCAGTCGCGGCAAATTTGATGGGCACAGCGCCCGTCGCCATTAAGCCGGGTTCACCCGCTTTACCTGTGCCTGGTTATGCGGTTGAAGTGGTGGATGAATTGGGAGAACAAGTTGCGCCCAATACCTCGGGGAATGTGGTGATCAAGCTGCCTTTGCCGCCGGGAACCTTGACGACACTGTGGCAAAATGATCAACGCTATCAAGATAGTTACTTGTCTATGTATCCAGGTTATTACTTAACTGGCGATGCGGGTTATACCGATGAAGACGGTTATCTCTACATTATGAGTCGTATTGATGACATCATAAACGTGGCGGGGCACAGGTTATCGACTGGACGTTTTGAAGAAGTTTTGTGTCAACATCCTGATGTGGCCGAAGCGGCTGTGATTGGTGTGGATGATCAGCTTAAAGGTCAGGTGCCTTTAGGATTAGTGGTGCTGAAAAAGGGCGTGACGATCAGTGATGAAGAGCTGCATAAACAGTTAATTACGCTGGTACGCCAAGAAATTGGTCCTGTCGCCTCCTTTAGGTTAGTGAGTGCGATTCAAAAATTGCCTAAAACGCGCTCAGGGAAGATTCTACGCGGTACTATGCGAAAAATTGCCGATAATCAGCAATATACTGCACCTGCGACCATAGAAGATCCACAGACCTTAGAGCTAGTACGCACCGCACTCACTCGCATGGGTTATGCCGATGCCTTAGTGTAAGAAATAGAGCGTAAAGGCTTTTATATAAAGAGTGTAAAGGTCTTATCGAGAGTAGAAATATCAAGGCGATAGTAAACTGACCAAGCTTGCTATCGCTTTTTTGTTTACGGCACTTTTATTCAGTTAGGATCAGATTACTTAGTTAGGATCAGAGATTGAAGTTTCTACCTTAAATTTGCTAGTCTTGCAGGCTCATCATGAGCAGCTATTACGTACTGCTGTCATGTACAGCTATATCACCTATAGTTTTTACGGTAATCACATGGCTTAGGGACGACCCTAAATACGCCTAATCTAACATGGGGACGACCCCTTTTTTGGGAGTTCACTATGAGTTGGTTCTTATTAGTCCTTGCGGGTTTATTCGAAATTGGTTGGGCCATAGGGCTTAAATATACCGAAGGTTTCACGCGTTTGTGGCCAAGTATCTTTACAGTGGCGTCGATGGCCGTGAGTGTGTTGCTACTCGGACTCGCGGTTAAGCAACTGCCCATCGGTACTGCTTACGGTGTGTGGGTCGGTATTGGCGCCATGGGTACAGCTATTGCTGGAATTATCCTGTTAGGAGAAGGAGTTAGCTTACTGAAAATCGTCAGTTTGATACTGATCTTACTGGGGGTTTTAGGGCTTAAACTCGCCCATTAATTGACGCTTATATTGGATAAATGAGACGTAAACGATTGGTGCTTTCAGCACAATCGAAATTGCCAATCGTATGTCTCTGGTAATTAAGTTACAAAGATCGGTATAATTACCCCTCAAAATTGGTTAGCTCTAACCTCTGTGACCCGTGGGAATTATATAATGCAAAACCACAGCAATCTTAATGATATCGGCGTAATTGGCCTTGGCGTTATGGGTAAAAACCTCGCGCTAAACATCGCGGATAACCAATATCACGTCAGCGCATTTGACCTCGATCCTGTTAAAGTTAATGGTGTTATACAGCAAGAAAAACAGGAACGTGCTGGACTCGAACCTCGCATCCTTGGCTGTGCTAATCTTACCGAAATGTTAGCCAGTCTCACAAAACCCCGCATTCTTGTGCTTTCTGTTCCCGCTGGTGCACCCGTCGATGGTGTCTGTAGCGCCTTGATTTCTGCCGGAATAGAGTCCGATGATATCGTTATCGATACAGGTAATAGCCTATGGACCGACACTGTTGAGCGTGAAGCGCGCTACAAAGGTCAGTTTGTATTTTTCAGCTCTGCGGTTTCGGGCGGTGAAGTCGGTGCGCGTTTTGGACCCTCACTTATGCCTAGCGGCGATATCGATGCATGGCATCACGTCGCACCTATTTGGAAAGCCATTGCCGCTAAGGTTGATGCGAGTACAGGTTTGCCCATAGAGTGCTTTGAGCCGGGTAATCCAGTGACAGAAGGCGAGCCATGCACGACTTACATTGGCCCTGCGGGTTCTGGCCATTATGTAAAAATGGTGCACAACGGTATTGAATACGCTGATATGCAGTTGATTTGCGAAGCCTATCAAATGTTGCATGACGGTTTAGGCATGAGTGCTGCAGAAGTCGGTGATGTGTTTGAACGCTGGAATCAAGGCAGCTTAAACAGCTATTTGATGGGGATCAGTGCCGAAGTATTAAAACAGGCCGATCCATTAACGGGTAAACCGCTGGTGGAAATGATCTTAGATAAAGCGGGCCAAAAAGGCACAGGTTTGTGGACGGCCGTGAGCAGTTTACAAATTGGTTGTCCGGCGCCGACAATTGCAGAAGCTGTGTATGCGCGCGCTGTAAGTACCCAAAAATCCTTACGTTTACAACTTAGCCAGAAATTGGCTGGGCCAAATGCACCTGCTATCGATGATGCGCAAAAAGCGCAGTTGATTGAAGCTCTAGAAAGCGCGTTATATTGCGCGAAAGTGTGTTGTTACGCCCAAGGCTTCCAGTTGATGGCGATGACGGCCCATGAGCAAAAATGGCAGTTAGACTTTGCTGAAATTGCAAAAATTTGGCGTGCGGGTTGTATTATTCGCGCGACGTTCTTGCAATCAATCACTCAAGCCTACGAAGATAATGCCGATCTTAGCAATCTGTTGATGGCCGACAGTTTTGCGTCAGCCTTATCTGAAAAGCAAGGCCTATGGCGCACTGCGGTAGCGACAGCGGTAATGCAAGGCATTCCAGCGCCGTGTATTAGCTCAGCACTGGCATATTACGACAGTTACCGCTGCGAAACATTACCAGCGAATTTGCTCCAAGGTCAGCGTGACTTTTTCGGCTCTCATACCTTTGAGCGTATCGATACGCCAGCTGGCGAGAAATATCACTTAGATTGGAGTGCCAAAGAGCGCACCTTAGCTAAGGTCTAATTATCGCGAAAACGTTTATGTAACATTATCAAGATGGCCCTCAATATAGAGGGCTTTTTTATGCCTGTTCTACATTGATTGGAACTGACAGTTAACTCATTAACGCCAAAGATAACAGCTTAGTATTTTACCGTAGTGGTCTATTATTTTTTCGCGATTAATCTTATGCCTAGGGTTATATACTTAATTAAATTAAGAGTCAGTAAGAACATGTCTGTCGTCATTAATTTTCTGTATATTCGGCTTGCAGATAATCATATGCAATATTGAGTTTCAATCCACCTTAAGAATTGTTTTATACATAATATTGTTGCTAAATATTTTAGGCGCAGCATGCTTTCTATACAAGGCTTAGCATATTTATTTAACCACTAATGAGTATGTTATGTTGTTAATGCTGTTGAATTTTTCAAATTGTAACAATTTATTTTTAAATTTCAAATACACTAAAAAAGTGATTCTATTAATTCCAGCACTCAATTTTACTGGGTAAGCATATGATTTTAAATAATATTAATTTTATAACTAAGGTGTGCAACTCCGTTTCTTAAGTTTATTGCTACTGTAAATACAACTAGGGAATTTACATTCAATCTACAGCTATGTTTATTTTTGTTTTCATTTCCATTTCTAATCTGTTAAAAGATGTATCACCATAAAATGCTAATATTGGTTTTTTGGTGGTTAAATAATAACTAAAATAACAGTATTTAATGCGGATAAAAGGCGAGTGAATTCTAGCTATCCAATATTAAATTATAAGATGTAATGACAAGAAGGAATGTCTATCTATGCGTATGTCCATTGTTGCATTAAGCATCACGGCCGCCTTATTGGCAGGTTGTGGAAGTGACAAAAAGGCTCCAGAGCCAGTCGCTAAGATCAACACAGCACCAACAACTGCTGATATGACCATTGATGTGTCGCAGTCTCTATTATTTACTGGCAAATTAGATGCGACTGATGCCGAAGGCGGTTTGACTTACTCTTTAGTTGATCCAACTGATTTAAAACTAGGTACTTTGACTTTAGTTAATAAAAGTACCGGTGAATTTACTTATGCTTCCAATGCCAGTGAAGGCACTGATGTTGTCAGATTTAAAGTATCTGACGGTCAGTATCAAGCTGAGGGTACATTAACAATTCATATCAAAAATGGCGATCCTTTATATGCTTATCAATGGCATTTGAAAAACACAGGCCAGAATTCTTTTGCATTGAATCGCGGTATTGCTGGCGAAGACATGAATGTCAGTGACGCAATTTCAAAGCAAGTTATGGGTCAAGGCATCACAGTTGCCGTTGTGGATGATGGCTTGGAAATTTCTCATCCCGATTTAGTGAACAATACTGTTAAGGGAGGATCTTACAATTTGATCACGGGTTCAGTTGACCCAACTCCTTTTTCTGGTGAATCAGGTCACGGTACTGCAGTTGGCGGGATTATCGCAGCAGAAGGTTGGAACGGTATTGGTGGTCGTGGTGTCGCCCCAAAGGCACAACTAATTGGTTTTAACTTCTTAGATTCCGATCCGACAGGTAAAGTGACAAATGTTCAAACATTTGAAAACTTTACAAAATCACATGGTGCTAGTGCCTACAGCGATAGTGCCCGTGTTTTTAACCAAAGCTATGGTTACAGTGTTCCTTTCCCACACGGTTTTGAAGAGGATGAATCTGAAGTATACCGCGATGTGACCACTCAGAGTTTTGATGGAAAAGGGAGTATTTTCGTTAAATCTGCAGGTAATGGTTATGACTATTACCGTTTCAGTACCTTTTGGCTTCCTGGTGATTATTTTTCTGCTACAGCCGAAAACCCTGCTAACCATGGATTACCTTTCCATAATTCAAACATGTCCAGTGATAATGCAAACGTCTACAACTTAGTCGTTAGTGCAATTAATGCTAAAGGCGTGTTATCGAGCTATTCATCTGTAGGGTCTAATATTTTTGTCACTGCTCCAGGTGGAGAATATGGTGAAGTTAATCCAGCGATTGTAACAACAGACCGTGTAGGTTGTGAAAATGGATCTGCGATTGCAGAAGATCGCCCAAGCACACCGTTCCACGGTGGGTTACATCCTTTAAACTCAAATTGTGATTACACTTCGACAATGAACGGTACATCTTCAGCTGCACCAAATACTTCAGGTGCAGTCGCCGTGATCATGAGTGCAAACCCAGATTTGACGTGGCGTGATGTACGCAATGTTCTTGCTAAAACTTCAACCAAAGTGAATGCTGATATTGCGGCTAAAACCGTTACTATTGGCGAGGGCGATGCAGCTCAAGAATATGTTGCTATTCCGGAATGGCAAGAAAACGCCGCTGGTTATTCATTCCATAATTTTTATGGTTTCGGCCGAGTTAACGTAAGCGAAGCGGTAAAATTGGCTAAATCCTATGCTGAGGATTTAGGTGAATATGTGGTAACTGAATGGCAAGCGAGCCAAGAATTGGCAAAAGCTATTCCTGACGCGGACGTCAATGGTGTTAGTGATACTCAGATGGTAGCGGATGATTTAATCATTGAAGCTGTACAAATCGAGTTAACGGCAGATCACTTACGTCTACCGGATCTTGCTGTTGAGCTAATATCTCCAGCAGGAACGAAAAGTGTATTAATGACACCTTATAATGGTTTGGTATATCAAGGTGTTATGGATAAAACAGATCCTGAAGATTTCATTACAGGCTTTGATGCAACGCCTATGCTGTCTAATGCTTTCTATGGTGAATCAGCTAAGGGAGAATGGACTATCAAGCTTATTGATGTGAATAGTGGTAGCTATAAATTTATCAAATATGATCAAGGTTATATCTCTATTCCTAATGAAGCTGATGGAAAACTAAAAGGTTGGTCAATTCGTTTCCATGGCCATGCTGCCAAGTCTGCATCTTAAGGAGTATTAAATGAAAGCGTTGAATTTATCATTAGTTGCAGTTGCTCTTACGTTATCTGCACAAGTTATGGCACATGACAAAGTTGATTTGGTTGAACCTCAAGGTGAAACACAAGGCGTCACAGTCAGTCGTGCTGAATTTTTGGGTACTGACAACCAATATTTTGTCAAAACTGATGCTGGCGTGAAGCAAGCGAAACAGTTAACAAAAGGACAGAAAGTAGTGACTCAGTCTGGTAAGCCATTTGCAGAAATGACAGGTAAATTGGTTGTTAAGCTTAAACCTGGCGTTTCAGCTGAGGATTTTGCAAAAGTTCATGGCCTGAAAGTGGATTGGCAAAACAAGAGTAATTTACTCTTGTTAGCCGCTGAAGATGGCACTGATCTCATCAACCTAGTGAACGCGATTAAAGCGTCCCCTGAAGTTGAACGAGCTAAGTTAGACCGCGCCATTGCCAAGCAAGAAGTACAGTAATTTTTGTTTGATTTAAAAGGGCCTATTGGCCCTTTTTACTTTGGCGTTATGTTTTAAATTCATCTACAGAAAAAGCGATCAGCTTTTGCCAGAGTGCTTGGGCGACAGGGCCCAAAGGCGAGTGGGGTTTTCGCATCACATAGTAATCGAGTTGAATGTTGTTTTGTCTTTCGCGTAGATCCAGTGCAATCAATACGCCCTGTTTGAGTGAGTCTTCTATCATATAGTGCGGCAGTTTGCCCCAGCCCATGCCACTTTGAATAAGCATTTTCTTGGTATAAAAATCATTAACATACCAACGTCGTTGCCCCGCTTGTACCCCAAACTCAATATTTGCAGTGCCCGAGCCCGTATCTTGGATCACGATTTGGTATTCGTTAACGAGTTCTCGTGCGTAGGTCAGTGTCGGGTGACGCTCAAGCATGCGCGGTGCGGCAACATCGAGCAGGCTACCGGAAAAAAGATAGGCTAATTCTAAATGGCTCGAACGTATGGGTTCAATTCCGCCCGCAGAGATGATGATGTCAGCTTTATCTTGATTTAGCGCTTCGAGTGCACCGGTTAAAAACTCTTGTTTGAGAATAATTTGGGTATAGGGAAACTCATTTTGAGTCAGCTCTAAAATCGGTAGAATTCGAGCGAGATTGAAAGATGCTTCAAAAGCTAAGGTGATACTCGCTTCGTTGCCTTTGGCTAAATGTTTCGCCACTTGCTTCATTTCTTGCGCTTCATTCAGCACCCGCTGGGTATGTTGCAGCAGTTTTCGGCCTTGCTCTGTGATGGCGAGTCGATAACCTTCACGGTTAAATAAGATGAGATCGAGTTGAGATTCTAACTGTTTGATACTTTGACTAATGGCGGGTTGGGTTTTATGTAGCTTGTCACTGGCGGCTTTGAGTGAGCCCGCCTCAGCCACGGTTTTAAACATCAGCAGTTGGTCTAAGGTCACTGGGATTGCTCGCAAGTTATAAATTATTAGTTTATGAGATATTAGATTTTATTCCATATTTATTTATCTTTTATCGGCTCATAATCGACTCCATTCTCGCTTGTCGTCTGCGCATTTATGCCCAAGACTGACGGCAATATTAAGATCAATGGGGTGTGTGCGATGCGATTTTTAAACTTATGTGGTGCTAAGGGCTCAAGTATCAATGGCTTAGTTGCTGAGGCCGATACGCAGAAGCTATTCCTTTGTGCCAATACACTCAATCGCGCCGCCGCAACCGTCACACTGGCGATGAGCATAGTGTTTTTTATCTCAGGATTTGCCAAGTTATTTGGCGTGCCTATGTTCCATGTTCCGTTTACTTTGATGAATCTTCCCACCGGATTTGGCTATTTTATTGGTTTGATGGAAGTGATTGGCGCCCTTGGATTGTGTCTACGTGACTACCGAGTGCTATCGGCGAGCGGTTTGCTGGCGATTATGATGGGGGCGATTTATTTCCACTTTAATTATGAAGCGCCGATTAATGCACTGCTGGCATTGAGCTTATCGGCAGGACTCTTTCTGATTATTAAACTCGATGAAATTGTTGCGCGTTTAGTGCGATTTCAGCGGCAGTTGGTGCTGAGTCGCTCCGCATTTTAAGCGATAAAATTGAGTCTGAAGTCAATCGTACAGTTATAAGTTTACCAACATGAGAAAGCCTTGATGCAAGTTAACGCGAGTCGAATGCCTGTGCTATTTGTGCCCCACGGTGGTGGTCCACTGCCTTTGTTGAATGATGCCAATCATAAAGAGTTGCGTATTTTTTTAACCTCAGTGACCGCGCCCATTGAAACCCCTAAGGCGATTGTGCTGATCACCGCCCATTGGGAAGAATCTGTGGTGACCTTGTCGAATAGCCCTAAGCCCGGAATTTTATACGATTATTATGGCTTTCCGCCTGAAGCGTACCAGTTAACGTATCCTGCACTGGGTGAGCCAGAATTAGCTGCACAGATTGCGAATATGCTCGTGGATAAGGGGATCGCCGCTCGCTTAGATAGCGAACGCGCATTTGACCACGGCACCTTTGTACCACTTAAGTTGATGTATCCCGAGGCGAATATTCCCGTAGTACAAATGTCGTTAGTCCACAGTCTCGATCCTGAAACCCATATAGCGATTGGGGAGGCTTTAGCGCCGCTACGGGATCAAGGGGTATTGATTGTGGGCTCTGGCATGTCGTTTCACAATATGCGGGCGTTTTTCTCAAGCGATCCCACGGTCCAAAGTCGCAGCGCAGAGTTTGACTATTGGCTGACGCAAACATTAACCGCAAGCGTGAACACTGCCGAGGCCAAAACAGCATTGACTCACTGGCAAGCGGCTCCTGAGGCGCGGTTTAGTCATCCGCGGGAAGAACATTTATTGCCACTACATGTGTGTTTCGGCGCTGGTCACAGTGATTCATCCCAAGCGCTACGTAACTTTAACGGCATTTTATTAAATACACTGATCTCAGGCTATATCTGGCAATAGTCTGATGTTGGATTACTGTCGTCGAACATGGCAGTAAACCTAAGGCTAAGCATATTCAGCCAATAAAAAAGGTTCGTATCTGTTGAGGATACGAACCTTTTTTGTATTCAGTATTAAGCTTTTAGCGGCTTATAGCATTAGCCTAGCGGCTTTACTCTTATGCGGTAAACACTAAACCCACGCTAAACAAGGTACTGAAAATCATGGTTAACTTAGCCGTGCGGCCGAGTAACGGATTTAACGCTTCACCAGACACCGCATAGAAATCACTGCTGAGTTTACGGGCGATAAGCAGTGACAAACCCGCGAGTAATACTGGTAACCCAGGTAAAATACCCATTAGAAAGCCTGCAATCACTAAGCCGAAGGGCAGGTAAATCAGTGCTTGATATAACACTTTTGATTGCGCTTCACCGATACGTACTGCCAATGTGTGTTTGCCCGCTTGGGTGTCGGTGCGAATATCGCGGGTGTTATTGACCAGCATGATAGCCGCATTGAACAGCCCAATGGCGCAGCCTAATAACCAAGCATTGATTGTTGTATCGCCCGCCTGCAGATAATAACTCCCCACGACGGCGACTAATCCGAAAAAGATAAAGGCCGCGACTTCGCCCAGCCCATGGGAAGCGAGGGGATAGGGGCCACCACTGTAACCGAGTGCACCTAAAATGGCTGCCGCGGCGAGAATCGCGATAGGCCAGCCTCCGTGCCAAATTAAATAGGAACCCACAGCAAGCGCCATTAATAGGCAAAATATCATGGCATTGCGGACGCTCGTTGGTGGAATTAAACCACTTTGCGTCACGCGAACGGGTCCTAAGCGTTCGGCCGTGTCTATGCCGTTTTTAAAGTCAAAATAGTCGTTAGCGAGATTGACGGCAATTTGTAATAACACAGCGCACAGCATAGAAGTGGCAGCGATTAACCAGCTGTAACTCTCAAGATGCAGGGCGAGAATATTGCCTATCAATAGGGGACCTATGGCCGCGGGTAGCGTACGGGGTCTTATAGCTAAAATCCAAGGATTCATGGCGTCCAGTTGTTATTGGTAAATGGAAATGGTATCGAGCAAGGGCTCAATTAGCGCATAGCATAACAAGATTTAACTCGAAAGTGAGCACTATCTAATAAACGCATTTAACAGAGTTTGAATTGGCGCACATATGTTCACTGATGTAGACGGATATTTGTCGTCAAGCTCAAAGAAAATCAAAAAAGTCTGTGTTTCTATAGCTGATGTTGTTGGAGACGCTGCGCCGCCCAAGACATAGGCGTAACGCTAAATCCTATGTTCAACTGGAGATACCACAGGTGCGAGTCGCCTTATGCGAGTTGTTTTTGTGCATTCATTGGCTGCGTTTTGCCGCTACTGTTATGCCGATAAGGATATATTTGGATGCGTTTCGATGAGAAGGTGGCGTTAGTCACTGGGGCAGGAGCAGGGCTAGGTCGAGCCTATGCCATTATGTTAGCTGAGCGGGGCGCGAAAGTGGTGCTCGTTGATCAGCCGTTATCGTCATCCGAGTCTATTTCTACCGACAGCGCTAAAGCAATGCCTGCCAACTTAGCATTGATGCAAACCTACTGCTGCATTATTAAACTCGGCGGTGACTGTCTCTACTTTGTGCTTGATGTTAGCCTGCGGGATGAAGTAAACCGCATGGTCGAAGAAGTGATCTTACGTTGGCATCGCATTGATATCTTGATTAATAACGCGGGGGTCTACGGTGCTTGTCCGTTCGAGCACATTAAGCTTGAGCAGTGGCAACGGCAATTGGATGTCGATCTCAATGGCAGTTTTTATCTGACGCAAGCCGTTTGGCCCTATATGCAACAACAGGATTATGGTCGGATCATGATGACGACGGGGGCTTCGGCCTTGTTTGGTGATTTGCATCAAGTCGGTTTCAGTGCGAGTAAGATGGCGCTGGTGGGCATGGTGAATTGCTTATCGATAGAAGGAGAAATTCATAATATTCACGTCAATAGTTTATGCCCACAGGCCGTCACAGCGATGACAGCCAAACATTTAGCAAGTGCGATTCAGCCGTTATTTTCCTTTGAGTCATTAACCGCCACAACGGCTTTTTTGGTGAGTGAACAGGCGCCCAATGGTCAACACTTGCTCGCAGGTGCGGGCAGCGTCAGCCATGGCATGTTTGTAGAGTTTCAGCCGATGTATTTTAATGAGGGGCTTTTTACGCCTGATAATCTCGCGCAGCAGTGGCCCCAGCTATACCAATCCTTTCCAGTTACTTTGCACTCCAGTGGTGAGGATAAAGTCTTGTCTTGGTCTCAGTTAAGCGCGCTAGAACACCATATTAAAATTGATTGATTTGATTGTGAATAATCGATAGAAGACTGGTCAGCTTAAGGCGAACTGAGTTACCCTTTAGCATTAATGGCTAATTATGCAGTAGGATCCCATGAGTCAGGTATTAGACGATCTTTTATCATTACTTTCCCTTGAGCAAATTGAAATCGGCCTCTTTCGTGGTCAGAGCCAAGATCTGGGATTTGGGCATGTGTTTGGTGGTCAAGTGATGGGGCAAGCGCTCAGCGCCGCTAAACAAACCGTCCCCGTTGAGCGTAAGGTCCACTCATCACACTCCTACTTTTTACGTGCAGGTGACGAGAAGTTACCGATTGTGTATGAAGTCGAAAATATGCGGGATGGCGGCAGTTTTAGTGCCCGCCGCGTGAGTGCAATTCAAAAAGGTCGACCGATTTTCCACATGACCTGTTCCTTCCAAGAACCGGAAGAAGGATTTAGTCATCAAGCGATGATGCCGCAAGTACCTGGACCTGAAGGTTTATTGAATCAGCAGGAATTAGCGCTAACGATGCGGGATAAAGTGCCGCCGAGCATACTCGAAAAGTTTATGGCCGATGCGCCCATTGAGATGCGACTGGTTAATCCATTACATCCCTTTGCGCCCAAAGAAACTGAGCCCTACCGTCATGTGTGGATGAGGGCCAATGGTCCCATGCCAAATGACGCCCATATTCATGAATATTTACTCGCCTATGCCTCGGACTTTAACTTTCTGGTGACAGCGGCTCAGCCCCATGGTGTGTCGTTTTTAAGTCCTGGAGTGCGCATGGCGACGATAGATCATGCGATGTGGTTCCATCGTCCGATTAATATGGGAGAGTGGTTGCTTTACAGTATTGATAGCCCCAATGCCAGCGGTGGCAGAGGTTATGTCAGAGGGCAGTTTTTCAATCAACAAGGCGAGTTAGTGGCTTCTTCTACCCAAGAAGGTCTGATCCGCATGGTAAAAGGACGTTAGTATGTTGCTTAAGATAAGGTCGTTTGTATTAGTCTCGCTCATGGCTATTCTGCTCAATAGCTGCGTGACGGTTAAACCTGAACCCCCAATTATTATCAATGGCGCAGCGGGTTATTTAGAGAAGATCCCTTTGCCTCAAGGTTGCCAAATCACGATTGCTATCATTGATTTGAATACACCGGGTGTTATCGTTGCGCAGAAAACCTTTAACATCGCCAGAGCGCCAGTGCCGTTTAAATTTACGTTGCCCGCCAAATCGATCGATAAGAGTATTCAATATGGTGTTGTGGCAATGATCAAATTCCAAGACCAAGTGATCTTCCAAACCTATGACAGGTTCCCTGTCGTCAATAATGATAAGTTCACAACAGAAGTATTAATGAAGGCGGTTATGGCTAATTAACCACGCTTAATTATCGGCCCATATCGGTTTTGGATTGATAAAGATGTAGCCCTTTCAATTTATATTGCAAGGGCTTTTTAATGGTTAATATTTGAACTTGCATGCTGTGTCTGTGACATAAGATAGGGTTTTTCTTTATATAGAACTAAGAATATTAATGCATATGTCAGTATTTATTTATAAAAGTGGGCCATGTGGGCAAATGGTACTTGCGCTAAATTGTTTTAAAATTGATTCTTGTTTGTTTGTTTTTTGTTAATTATTTTGGTTGCTTTTGTTTGTTGTTGTAACTGTTTTTTTGAGGGAGCCAATATTTTTACGGTAACACGTTCCGTTTGTGTTTACATTAACTAGGTGATTAATTCTTGATTTCAAGTATTTAATTGTATTGATTATTTTGTTTTCCAGTAACTTTATATATTAGTCTGGTCTTACAGTCTATCCGACTCACTAAACAAACTATTTAGCTTTTTTATCATAAATGGACCCTGACAAATGATTTACTGAATTACGTTCTGTTAACTTGGTGTTTCAATTTGTATCTTTGCGTGTTACAAATTGTCGCGATAAAACTCAGTGATCATCATCACAGTAAATTGAATGGTTATTCATAAAAAATGTCAGTTACAGGTGACGTTCTTGGTTGTTGCAGTATGTTCATGCCACCAACCTGAGTTTTATAAATCATACAACTTATAAGAATTAGGGAAGTCACAATGAAAACTAAAATAGCACTAGCAGTGTCTATGGCGCTGTTATCGTCGGCGGCAAATGCGCAAACCGTTTTATCACCTACGGGTGAAACCTTGCAGTTAGATATTCCAAGTGAACTACAAGCCACGTCATTACGCGGTAATGCTGCCGGAGCTGAAGTTAAGTTTGTACCAGAAGCGGATTTAGGCGAGGGTGAATTTACTTATATCGTTCGTTTACGTGACAGTTCAGTCGCCAATTATCAAGGAACGACTCCTGGCTTTAAAGCGACGAGCTCACAGAGAGTGCAGGCAAGTGGCACTTCAAAAGTCGCGGTGAATGGTAAACTCGATGCTTCAAGACCTGAAGTCAAAAGCTATGTTAGCTATTTAAAAGTCAAACAAAACCGATTTCTAGCTAACGCAAGTGCGGCTATTGGCACCAATCTGCAGCCATTAACGACCTATCAGTATGCGTTAAATGGTATGGCAGTGCGCATGACTCAAGCTCAAGCGAAGAAAATGGCTGAGTTACCTGAGGTTGCGTTTGTTGAGCGCGAACGCATGGAACAAATGGAAACTGATGTTAGCCAAGCGCTTATCGGTTCTCCAAATGTATGGGATGGTAGTGCAACGGGCACGAAAGCCATGGGTGAAGGTGTGATCGTCGGTATTATCGACTCAGGCATTAACTCTGACCATGCTTCATTTGCGGATGTTGGCCAAGATGGTTATGACCACACTAACCCATTAGGCCAAGGCATCTATATTGGTGATTGTAAAACTGATTTCGCTAGCATGTGTAACGATAAACTGATCGGTGTCCGTAGCTATCCAGAAATCACCAATAACTTTGATGACGTAAAAGTGTATGGTGACACCCCTCCGGCAAAAAATGGTGAGGATTACGGCGGACACGGTTCGCACGTTGCCAGTACAGCAGCGGGTAACATTTTAGTGAATGTCCCTTATGTGCAAGGTGAAACCGGTAAGTTAGAAGGTGATGGTATTGCGACGGGTCTTGAATTTGCGCAAATCTCAGGTGTTGCACCACATGCAAACATCATTGCCTATCAAATCTGTAATCCGGGTAATGCGGGCGACACTTATTCTGGCTGCCCGACCGCACCTATTTTAAAAGCGTTAGACGATGCAATCAAAGATGGCGTCGATGTGATTAACTTTTCAATCAGCGGTGGTGGAAATCCGTGGAATAGTGCAACAGAGCAAGGTTTCTTAGCTGCACGTAATGCGGGTATTTTTGCTGCCGTTGCTGCGGGTAACACACGTGCCGCGACAAATACTAGCCCTGCTATTAATCAAACACCTTACTCAACGCCTAAAAATGCGCCTTGGTATACTTCGGTTGCTAACTCGACCCACAATCGCGACATAGTTCGCGCCGTTGAATTTAATGGTAAAAACTACCACTACACTGCTGGCTCTGGCCCGGTTCAAACTGAAGTGCTCAAAGGTGTACCTGTTTATGCTGGCACAATCGATGCCGCTAATTTTGAAGCCTGTAAACCATTCGCAGCGGATGCTTTTAAAGACAAGATCGCTGTTTTAAGACGCGGTGGTTGTTCATTCGATATTAAAGTCGCTGCGGCGATGAAAGCTGGCGCTAAGGGTGTGATTGTTTTCAATAGAGATGGTGAAAATAATGCGCGTCTGACCATGTCTGGGCTAGATAAATTGGATATTCCAGCGGTATTTATTGGCGATATCGATGGCTTAGAACTGATTGCTGCTATGGCGGCAAATCCAGCGCTTGAAATCACGCTGTCTCCAACCCCTAAAGTCATCAGTAAAGAAGCGGATGTTTTAGCTGCCAGCTCATTGATTGGACCTAACCTGACTAACGATGTACTCGTGCCTTATGTTGCTGCACCGGGTAGTGACATTTACGCTGCTTATGCAGATCAACAATTCGGCCATGATAAGACGGGAACTGATCCTGCTGATTTCACGTTGATGTCAGGTACTTCAATGGCGAGTCCTCATGTTGCCGGTGCTGGCGCGTTACTTAAATCGCTGCATAAGGATTGGACCCCAGATAACATTCGTTCTGCGTTAATGATGACAGCAACGACAGCCCAAGCGATGAAAAAGGCTGATGGCAAAACTGTTGCAGATCCGTTTGACGTAGGCGCAGGCCGTATTCGTGTGGATTTAGCGGCGAAATCTGGCTTAGTGATGGATGAAAGTGCCTTAAACTACGAGATTGCTAACCCTACAACAGGTGGCGATCCTCGTAAGCTAAACATTCCAAGCATGGCTGATTCACGTTGTATCGATACTTGTACTTGGACACGTACTGTCACTGCAACGGCTGACGGTAGCTGGACTGCAAAAGGTGTTTCCGCAACAGATAAGTTCGCGTTAACTGTGACGCCAGAAAGCTTCAACCTGAAAAAAGGTGAGAGCCAAACTATCACAGTGACTGCGGATGTGACTGACGTCGGTGCAAGTTGGGGCTTTGGTAACTTAGTATTAGCTTCGGAAGCCTTCCCAACGGCTAACATGCCGATCGTGGCTAAGATTGCTAAACGCGACTTACCTGCGGTTGTTAATGTTTCAGCCTCACGTGATGCCGATGAGCGCAATTTGGCGCACTTGAAAGCAATTGATCTACCGGGTGTTGCGGCGACAGTGACTGAACTTAAGTTAAGCGCTACTTATGAATCAAGTGTGAAACAGGATTCAAATACCGATAGTGCATTTGATGATTTAGCCGATGGCGTAAAAGTATTTAGCTTTAACGTTGAAGACAAAGCGTTATATTTCAATGCATCAATCGGTAATACCACCTCTCCTGACTTAGACATGTTTGTGATACTCGATAAGAAAGATGGTAGTAAGCTTTCTATCGCGGCATCTTCTGCGTTTGGTGGTTCAAAAGAAAGTGTGTCTATTAAGGACCCAGTGAAAGGTGAGTATATTGTCGTGATACAAAACTATCAGGCATCTGCAGCCGATGCGGATGATGCCTTTAGTTTGAAACAAGTGACCTTATACGATGAAGCGGGTGATAACTTAACGGCAAATCTTACCGGTGATCATAAAGATTTCAACGTCAACTTAGCTTGGAAACAAGCGATGTTAGTGGGCGATGCTGGTTTGGCAATGCTGACGCTGACCACTACTGATGACAAAGTCGCTCCAGTTAAAGTTCCGGTTATATTTGAGCGCGTCAGTGATGATGTGTTACCCCCTCTAGGTAGCACTGTTTCTGGCGAGTTAACGCCAGGCGCTGTTAAAGTGATGAAGACCCGTGTCGAAGCGAACAAAACGCAAGAAACCCGCGTTTACACCTTAGAAGCGTTATTACCAGAAGGTCATGAAGTGGCTAATATCAGCCATCAAGGTTCGCAAGTGGGCAATAAGATCACTTGGACTATCGAGATGGCCTCTGGTGCCGCGGCGCAAGATGTGACGTTTGACTTAGTGCCACGTAAGGCAAGCCAAGACAACCTTGTGACTTTGACCAACAAAGTGAACAACGAGTCGGCTGAAATCTTGAAGCAAGAATATCAATTTGATGTTCCAGAAGTGGCGCCAGTGGCAGTGATTGAAGCACCGGTATCTGTTCAAGAAGGTAAACCACTGTTTATCGATGCGAGCAAGTCATCCGATGCCAATAATGATCCATTAACCTACAAATGGACTCAGTTAGGCGGCGCGAGCTTTAACTTTGACGCTAATGCAGCCAAGCTTAATCTCGTGGCGCCAGAAGTGAGTGGTACAGCTCAAACAGTGTCATTCCAACTTACTGTCGCGGACAACCATGGCAACAAAGATTCAAGTGTCGTGTCTGTGTCTGTGACTGAAACACCAGCTAAGAAAGATGATGGTGGTTCATTAGGTTGGTTAAGCTTGTTATTGCTACCATTTGCCTTTGGCCGTCGTAAGCAAGGCTAATCGCTTAAGGTTAAATCGCAAGGTTTAACAGTTATTTACTAGTAAAAAGAGAAGGGCTGATATTGATATCAGCCCTTTTGTTTTAATCGGTTTAGGTCAGCGATTTGACATTAAAAAATCGACAAAGGCGCGGTCTGCTTGACTCACGGGGCGTTGTTTTTTCCATGCGATGTGCAGATTCAAAAATACTGGTGGATCGAAGGGTTTAGCTAAAATGTCATCTTTTGAGCTTATGGCCATTTCGAGCACGCTGGTGATCCCAAATCCTTGGGAAACAATCTGTTTGATAAGGTTAATCAAATTAGTCTCAAAGGCGACATTGGGCTTTTTTCCCAGATCCTTGGCCTGCGATAGGATCCACTCGCGGTGGAAATAACCTGTCTTGAACATCACTAATTCATGGTCGAAAAAGTCATTGAGACTGACGGCGTTATGTTCAGCTAAAGGGTGTTCGGCCCCCATAGCGATCACCATTTGCTCACGGATCAACAGCTGACTATCAAATTCGGGTTGCAGGTCTTGGGCGGTAATGATCGCAATATCCACTTCTTCCTGTTGCAACATACGCAGTGCGTCCCGCGTCCCGCCCTCAAACAGGGACAGTTTCAACTCGGGGTATTTATGGCGAAAAGCCATTAAGCGCGAGGGAAGGTAGAAAGAACCCAGCATGCCCGGCACGGCAATACGGACTTCTCCCGAGGTGAGATTCGCCATGGCGCGGATTTGCGCTTCGGCCTGCTTAAGCTGTTTCAGGATCAAAGTGGCATGTTGATGCAGGACTAAACCTTCGGCCGTGAGTGCGAGCAGCTTGTCATTCTTGTTGCTCGTACGATTAACCAAAGTCACGCCGAGTGCGACTTCTAAGCGCTTGATACTTTGGCTTAAGGCTGGTTGGGCCATATTGAGCTTTTTGGCTGCGGCGGTAAAGCTGCCAGTACTGGCAAGGGCATCTAAATGCTTGAGTTGGCGGATATCCATCAATCGGGCCCATACTGTTGAATAGTGGTAAGGTCGGTACTTTGTGGCTATAACAAAAATCAATGATAGCGATAGATATTATCTATTATTGTTATGTTATGCCCAGTGATAACCTTTGTCTATCCTATGAGTGTGCTTTGTCGAGGCTCCTGTGCAAGCCGAGTTAGATACTATGATTGATAATAAACAGCGTGATACCCGATTGATGTGGGCGCTATGTGTCGCCTCTGTGGTGGTGTATATCAACTTGTATCTGATGCAAGGCATGTTGCCGCTGATTGCGGAGCATTTTGCGGTATCTGGGTCTAAAGCGACGTTAATCCTGTCGGTAACCAGTTTTTCCTTGGCTTTTTCATTGCTCTTGTATGCGGTACTGTCAGATCGTATCGGTCGACACACGCCGATTATTGTCAGCCTATGGTTGTTGGCGTTGTCTAACTTATTGTTGATTTGGGCACCGGACTTTAACGGGCTAGTGCTAGTGCGATTGCTGCAAGGTGCATTACTCGCTGCCGTGCCAGCGATTGCCATGGCGTATTTTAAAGAGCAGTTATCACCTAGCACTATGCTTAAAGCCGCGGGCATTTACATTATGGCGAACAGCATTGGCGGCATTGTTGGCCGTTTGCTCGGTGGCGTTATGTCGCAGTTTTTATCTTGGCAAGAATCCATGTGGCTGTTGTTTTTAGTCACCTTAGCGGGCGTGGCTTTAGTGAACTATTTGCTGCCTTCACTTGCCGATGCGCAGGCCATGTCACAGAGTAAAACTGAGCCCTCTTTATCAAAACGCGCCCGTTTAGCCCAAGATCTTCATGGCTTTAGCCATCATCTGATCGATGCGCAAATGCGCTTGGTTTACGCGATTGGCGGCTTGACCTTTATGATGATGGTGAATCAATTTAGTTTTATTCAGCTGCATTTGATGGCGGCGCCCTATGAATGGAGCCGCTTTCAAGCTACCTTGATTTTTCTGTGTTATTCGAGCGGGACTATTGCGTCGTATTTTACCGCGAAATGGCTCGCCAAATTTGGCCAACATAAGTTGTATCAGTGGTCTTGGTGCGTGATGTTGCTCGGCAGTTTATTGACCCTGTTTGATACCACTTTAACCATTAGCTTAGGTTTTTTGATGACGGCCTGTGGCTTTTTCCTCACTCACAGTTGCTGTAATTCCTTTGTCGCGATGCGCGCCAGTCGCGATCGGGCTAAGGCGACATCGCTGTATTTATGTTGTTACTACTTAGGCGCTGCGATTGGTGGGCCTTATTTGATGATGTTTTGGCATGAGGCGCAGTGGCGCGGCGTGGTGATGGGCTCGTTAACCTTACTGGCCTTGATTGCCTTAGCCATCACCCGTTTGCATTACCATCAAACGCATGTCAAACGGGTATTAGTCTAGCTTTCAATTTGTTGTTTAGTCATCGGAATTAATGTACTGCTTGCGGTCTAAATCATATTTACGCATTTTGTCGTAGAGGGTTTTGCGGGGCAGTTCCAACTGTTCCATTGTCTGCTTAATGCTGCCCTTGTTGTGGCTGAGCGCTTCTTCAATTAGTACCCGTTCAAAAAACTCTACCCTTTGTAGCAGGGACATACTCGAGTGCAGGCTTGGAGTATTGCCTAATGTGCCAGCAAAGGCGGCTTCTCCGCCCAGCAGCACAAAGCGTTCAGCGAGATTACGTAACTCACGCACATTGCCCGGCCAGTCGTGGGAGGTGAGTATGGCGTTTTGCTCCGCATTTAAGGCAATAAGCGCTTTGTGATAGCGTGCCGATGCAACCCGGGCAAAGTGCAGGAACAGCAAAGGAATATCTTCACGGCGATCCCGCAGGGGAGGGATAGGCACAGTCACCAGATTTAAGCGATACAACAAGTCTTGGCGAAATTCCCCCGTGTCACACAGGCTTTTTAAATCCACCTTAGTGGCGGCAATCACCCGTATATCAAGGCTGATGCTTTTATTTGACCCTAAGCGTTCAACCTTACGGTCCTCAAGCACCCGCAGCAGTTTTACTTGCAGCGACAGTGGTGTACTTTCAATTTCATCTAAAAATAATGTGCCGCCGTTGGCGTATTCAAACTTACCCATGCGCATCTTATCGACGCCGGTAAAGGCACCTGCTTCGGCGCCAAAGAGCTCACTTTCAATTAGGTTTTCAGGGATCGCCCCACAGTTGATGGCGACAAAGTTGGCTTGGCTGCGGCTGCTGTGATCGTGTAAATAGCGGGCGACGAGTTCTTTACCTGTGCCTGTTTCACCTTCGATTAACACGTCAGCGGGGGTATCTATCACTTGATCTATGATGTGGCGCATGCGGTTGATGCCGACGCTGTTACCCAAAATGCGCGGGCCCGGTACGCTCTGGCTTTCGAGATCCTTTTTAAGCTTACGGTTTTCTAAGGTCAGGCTGCGTTTATCTAAGGCGCGCTTCACCACATCGAGTATATGTTCGTTATTAAAGGGCTTTTCGAGAAAGTCGTAGGCACCTTGCTTTAAGGCATTGACTGCCATGGCGATATCCCCAAACCCTGTCAATAACACAACGGGGAGGTCGGGGTCCTGCAGGCGGATTTGTTGCATTAAGCTGATGCCATCTAATTGCGGCATGTTGACATCTGATATCACCATTCCCGCCCAATCCTTATGCAGGAGTTTAGCGATCCCTTTCGGCTCTGTGGTAGCGAGCGCCTTAATGCCCTCAAGTTCAAATAGCTGAACGAGAACTGTGCCTATGTGCGGCTCATCGTCGATGATGAGTACAGAATAATCTTGGATAGAATTGGGCACACTCATGAGACTAACATTCCTCAAGCAAATAAATAGGTAAAATAATCTGGAAAATGGCGCCACCTTCTTCGGCATTGGCGACGTTAATTTGGCCTTGCATAGATTCGATAATACGCTGAGAAATGGATAAGCCAAGCCCTAGGCCATGCCGCTCGTTGGTGGTGAAATAAGGTTCGAAGATTTTCTCCATTTGGCTTTCACGTACGCCAGGACCTGAATCTTGGATACTGATGCAGAACTTATCTTCACTGGTTACGCGGATAATCAAGCGGCGTTTATCCGATTGCTGCATAGCGACAATGGCGTTACTCATGATGTTGACAAATACTTGCTGCAATCGGACCTTATCGCCCCAAACTTGATAGCTACCATTGGGAAGTTGCACATCGAGCTCAACACCTTGTTTGTCTATTTCTGGCTGAACGATAGTGAGCGCTTGCTGAATGCAGCGCCCAATATCGGTAGCGCTATCTGTGCCTTGGCTCTTGCGGGTGAAGCTTTTAAATTGGCCGACAATATCGGCCAATCTATCGGTCAGCTCAATAATAATCTTGATATTATCCAGTGCTTTATCTTGCATATTACGGGCTAGAAAGGTTTGAGTGTTTTGGGCATAGCTGCGAATCGCGGCAAGTGGTTGATTAAGCTCATGGTTAATACTGGCGGATAAACTGCCGATCACTGTGAGTTTAGCCGCTTGAATGAGTTCATCTTGAGTATCTTTAAGCTGATTGTTCGCCTGCTGCAAGTCTTGAGTTCGTTCTTCTACGCGTTGTTCTAACAGGCTTTGTGCCAGTTGCATGCGCTGTAGGTTGCGGCGCCGCTCGGCACTAAACAAGATGCTGAGTGCCAGCAATAGATAAATACTAGCCGACAATAACATCAGCGCAGGTAAAGACGACAGCAAGGGTTTGATGGGTGCTAAGATATGCACCCGCCAGCCAGCTTTGGCCATTAACTGATGATTATCCATGTATTGCTCATGATCTCTACCCGTTTGCAATTGGTAGAGCATGGCTTGGCTGCCACTCTCATAGGGTGGCTTCATTAACAGCTCACCTATGGGGCGTTCTGCGTAACGCTTTGATGCATTGAGCATATACTGTTTGGCTTGGGTAAGTGGGGTGAGTGACTTTAACCGCCACTCATCGACACTGGAGATAAAAACAATGTCCTCTGGGTCGCTGATAAGGAATTGATACTGGCCCGCAATTGCCATGCTTGTGCTTTGCTGCTCGATACCGCTAATGTCCACTTTGACAATGATCGCGCCGAGTATGCCTTTGCCGCCTTGCTGATAAATAGGGTAGGAGAAATAAAAGCCACGCTTATCTGAGCTGGTACCCACGGCATAATAACGGCCTAAATTGCCCGAGATAGCATCGGTGTAATAGGGCCTAAAGGAATAGTCCTTGCCGATAAACGAGAAACTCTGTTGCCAGTTACTGGCGGCAATGGCAATCCCTAAGGCATCAATCAGATAGATATCTGACGCTTCAGTGACATGCTGAATTTCTTCCAGATATAAATTAAGCTCTTGGACTTTATCAGGATTTTGTTGATCGTTCAGTACATTGGCGAGCATAGGGTTAGTTGAGAGCACATGGGGAATACTTTCGTAGCGCGATAACGCCCCATCAAGGAAACTGATTAATTCTTTTAGTTGTTTCTCAGATTGAGTTTGGATCTCGATTTTACCTTGATGCAAATGCACCCAATAGGTCAGTTTGAGTGTTGCAAATAGACCTGCAAGTAACACTACAGTGAGAAAGAGGCGTTTCTTGGCCTTAGGCGTCATGGGCAACATGGTGGCTATCCTGATAAAGCAACGGTATCAATCATTGAGACTGTACATCATAAAACAAAGCGAGCCTGACTAGGCTCGCTTAAAAACTAACTGTAATCAAGGGGTAATCTCATTACCTTGAATTTTAGCTTAATATCCACGCATCGAATCCAACCATTCTGGTAAGAAGAGCGAAATCTGCGGCACGTAAGTGATCAAGGTTAAGAAGGCTAACATCAGCAGTAACCAAGGCAGAACCGATTGAATGACCCAACCAATACTCTTACCTGTGATCCCCGCGGTAACAAAGAGGTTGAGCCCCACTGGCGGCGTGAGCATACCTATCTCCATGTTCACCACCATGATGATACCTAAGTGAATAGGATCTATGCCTAAGTGAGTCGCGATAGGGAAGAGGATCGGCGCCATAATCAGTACAATCGCCGATGGCTCCATAAAGTTACCGGCAGCAAGCAGCAGTAAGTTAACGATGATCAGGAAGCCCCAAGCGGGTAAACCCATATTAACAATATGCTCAGCGATAATATGCGGGATACGCTCAGTGGTTAAGACATGCGCGAACAACATAGCGTTAGCTATGATAAACAGCAGCATGATACTGACCTTAGCGCCATCACGCACTACGTTACGTATGTCTTTGTCGATAGGCGTTTTAATCAGTCCAAGGAACATGTGACCTAAGTTACGTGCCGCGGCTTTAGGTAAGCTTTCACCTTGGTTGCGCCAAGCCACCTCTTTTAATGGTCCAATGTCACGGTAACCAAATACCGCAATAAAATACGCATACATACAAGCCACGGCTGAAGCTTCAGTCGGGCTCGCAACGCCGCCATAGATAGAGCCGAGTACGATAAGGATGAGTGCTAATCCACCCAAAGCTTTAGCACTCGAAATCCCCAGTTGTTTGAAGCCTGGGAAAGGACGCGAAGGTAAGTTCTTAAAGCGCGCGACTATGTAGATAACGATCATCAGGATGAATCCCATCATTAAGCCTGGGATTAAACCTGCCATAAACATTCTGGCTGCAGACACTTCGGTCGCGGCTGCATACACTAACATCACAATTGATGGTGGGATCAAAATACCAAGTGTGCCTGAGGTCGTGATAACCCCCGCCGCAAACTTCTCGGGATAACCCGCTTTAACCATGCCCACAATCACGATTGAACCAATCGCCGCTACGGTTGCGGGTGATGAGCCTGAAACCGCCGCAAACAGCATACAGGCCATAACAGATGCCATCGCTAATCCACCACGGACATGTCCAATACTGTCCATGGCAAAATCGATAATCCGTCTCGCGACGCCACCGGTTGAGAGGAAGGCTGATGACAGAATAAAGAAGGGGATAGCGAGTAGGGTGTAATGCTCCGATGAAGACTCATACAGTTTGAGTGCCACTGAGGCTAAGGAGTCATTCGAGAAAAATAAAATGGTGAGCATGCTGGAAAAACCTAACGCGATAGCGATAGGCATACCGAGAAACATACACACTAATAGGGCGGTAAATAGGGTTGCAATCGCCATTATTTAGTCTCCTTTTCGTCAGAGACGGGTTCTTCATTGGCGTTTTTAACGCTTTCATCGATTAAATGCATACTTTCTTTCGCTTCATCGGCAAATTGGAAGCCAGTGACTTGGTCACGTAGGATGGCAATAAAGAGTTCGGCGAATCGCCAAGTCAACATCGAAAAACCAATGATCAAGATGCTCTGGGATAACCAAATCGGTACCGCGCCATCTTCAACATCAATCCTTAAGGTGTTCCAAGCAAAGTCTGGGTCGAGGCTTTTTAAGAAAAATTGGTGGAAATTAATATCTTCCATAGGCACACCAATTTGATACATCTGGCTTAAGTAATCCCAACTGCCCTTTAAAAAGAGTCCGCAATAGACGATACAGACAAAGGCGGTAACGAGGGACGTTATCTTTTTGGCCCGAGGCGCTAAGTTTTTAACGAAGGCATCGACACCAATGTGCGCGCCAACTTTTACCCCATAAGACATACCAAACAACACAAACCAACCGCAAAAGGTCAGTGTGAGTTCTTGGATCCACAGAAAACCCGTATTGAAGAAGAAGCGTGCGACGACTTCTGAAAACACTAACAACGTCATCAGAGTGATCAATAAATTGAGCATACCTTCTTCAAAATAACCAAATATTCGCGATATCACAGCCATAATCCCCTCGCTGAAATGGCCACTTAACCTCGGTTGAGATTAAGCGGCTATCATCATTATTATTTATTTGCAGCTACAGCAGCATCAATCACATCTTTACCGATTTGCTCTTCAAACTTAGCCCAAACTGGTTTCATCACATCGACCCATTTTTGACGTTCAGCAGGCGTTAAAGTCACTAACTGTGAGCGTTTAGAATCTAGGATTAACTGCTTGTCTTGGTTATCTTTCTCAGCGGCAATTTTGTTACCTAATGCGATAGATTCATCTAAAGCTTCTTTGATGATCTTACGTTTGTCAGCGGGTAAGCCTTTCCAGAAAGTGTCAGAGGTCACGACCATATAGTCGAGCACACCGTGGTTACTTTCAGTGATTTGGCTTTGCACTTCATAGAACTTTTGTGAGTAAGTATTTGACCATGTGTTTTCTTGACCATCGATAGCGCGGGTTTGCAGCAGGGTAAATACTTCAGAGAAAGGTTTTTTCACTGGAATAGCGCCGACAGCATCAAACTGAGCCGCCAAAACATCAGACGCCATTACGCGGAACTTCAAGCCCTTTGCATCAGCAGGATTTTTAAGTGGCGTGTTAGCCGAGAACTGTTTCAGACCATTGTGTAAATAGCCTAGACCTACAATCCCTTTACGGGTCATAGAGTTCAGCAGTGTTTGACCTGCTTCACCTTGTTGGAAACGGTTTACCGCATCCATATCATTGAAGAGGAAAGGTAAATCGAATACTTGTAGGCGTTTAGTGTAACGTTCAAATTTTGAGAGTGACGGCGCAACAAATTGCACGTCGTTTAACAGTAGTGCCGCTAACTCGTTGTTATCCCCAAATAACTGTGAGTTAGGAAATACACTGACCTTGTATTCACCCGGTAAACGTTGTTCAACGAGTTCTTTAAACTTAAGTGCCATTTGGCCTTTGGGCGTATTTTCTGCCACAACGTGCGAAAACTTAATTTCAATAGGTTCTGCAAATACGTTAAAGCTGGTTGCGAATACGGAGGCAACGGCGAGCATTTTGACTAAGGTTTTGAGTGGACGGGTCAATCCAGTTTGTTGATTCAATGTCATCTTGAGTTCCTTTTTCTGTTGTTAGGATTTGTCCTCAGTCTTGGTTAGTTTGTTACCAAGTTTGAGTAGGAATACAGCCTTGATTTCCCTGAGGTCTGTCTTACTAAAGGCAAATACCACGCCAACTTACACTGACTTCTGTAAGTGTTTGGTTACTAAAGTGTAGTTCATTTGATGTTTGTCACACTTTTAGTTTTGTGGGTGAGATCACGCTCACAGTGATTTTCTATTTGGGTGGAAACCCACCCATGGCGCGGTTCTGCCTCAAATAGATAGCCCTTGGCGGTGCAGGTTTATTAAACAAACTTAGTTATTTTGAGATCAAAAAATGCTGCAAAAGTATGCGCTACGCTGAAAATGCGTGATGGATTATTTTGGGATAAGCAGTGTAGGCTGATTGTATGGTCAATTGTGGTCAAGTCGATGGTGTTTGTCGTCAATCAAGACAAAGGGGCAGTTGGTGCAGTTAATCATCATCTAAAAGGATACGTTTTAGGAGCGCATCGCTAGGCAACAACTCTAAGTGGCCTTGTTCGTCAAAGTACCAACCAGTAATAAAGCCCTTTTGGCGCATGCTGACGAGATTGTGCATGACTTCTCGTGCTTCCTTGAGCGCCGTTTGCTCATCGCAAGCGTGGGTATGCTTTAAGTAAGCGGCAATATTGGCAAGAGAAGCGGATTGACTGACGCTGGCCATAACGTTGATCTCCAAACAATGCTAAAAGCAGAATGAAATCAGGCTGAGTGTCGATAGAGCTTGGTATTTTACGGATCATAAAAGGCGAAATAGTAAAATTTAGCACTCGCTGATTGAGATCAAGCATAGTTGAGTCAGCGTATGGGTAAAGTTTATTAGGGGGAATAAATATGGTGGTCGCTACTGGGCTCGAACCAGTGACCCCCTCCTTGTAAGGGAGGTGCTCTCCCAGCT